>CANRLR010000004.1 GCA_947631505.1 uncultured Lachnospiraceae bacterium
TTTCGAACTGCTAAAAGGGAAACTATTGCGGCTTGAATTAAGGCGTGCCATCAACTAACTTTGGAAAGATTCGAAAAGGGATTGACATATTTGGTTTCGAGGTGTATATTAAGTGTATTAAGTGTACTGCATTAAATGATACACTTGATACACTGGGGATTGGAGGCAGGAAAAAATGTTGAAAAGAAAATGCAGAACAGTTCTGTTACAATATGAATTCCGGCGGACATGGTGGATATTGGTGCTGGGAATTCTATTTGCATTGGGAATGTCAGTCGCTCTATGGTATCATTTGAACTATGAGATGGACGGTCATTTGGGAAGTATATTCAGTGAGGCTCTCTGTGATGTGCTGCAATATGGTCATGCTCTTGTTGTCTGTGTGTTTTCTCTTATTACAATTCATGTATTTCGAGATCAGGACAAGAGAGATACGAGAGAGTATTTGGAAACACTGCCCTTTTACAGCAGTGAGAGATTCTGGGTCAAAGTATGGGGCGGATATGGTGTTATTTTCCTATCATGGCTTCTTATGTTTGCTGGAATAATGATTTTACGGTGGGCTTACATAGAAGAAATTTATGAGCGTGCCCTGCTGTCACCATGGTATCAGACGATTCTGGATAATGAAACGGTTTGGAATGCTGCCCGTTCCCTTCTTCTGTTTCTTGTTACTATGTTAGCGGTCTATTCCGTATATGTCATGATGCATATGCTTGTGAAAAACGGAAAGCTGGCGAGTTTGATGGGAATAGGGGTAATCACGGCATCCATTATTTTTGTGGCAATTTATGCTAATTTCATTGATGAAATGAGTGATGTTTTTACTTCCTCTCTTATGCGATTGATTTATGACCATCAAATGGATGGCAAGGCCATTCCTTATGACCTTGCCAGCACATTTTGGGGATTTAACTGCGGGAAAGTGACAGAACTTACTTATGCGGGATGCTCGAATCGGATTGTGCTCTATGATGGTATCGGTATACGGTTCATAGAGATGATAGCAGTTTCATTTGTTTCTGTCGGAATAGCCGTTCTGGCAAGGAGAAAAAGGGATCTGTCGAAAAATACGGCGATTGTGCCGTTAAAGACAGCGAGAGTCATTTTGGCGGCAGGTATGGGAATTTGCTTTGGCTTTGCGTTTGCCCTGATTTGCGCTTATAGGATCAATGCGGAGCAGACGGTTTTTATTAATATATTATTTCCGATTTGGGCAGTAGCGTGTAGTTTGGCAGCTTATTTTCTGCTGAATTTAAAGACAAGAAAATAGGAGGATGAAAGTGGAAAGGAGAGTGAACTCGTGATTCAAATCGATTTAAGAAGCAGCCAGCCAATTTATGAGCAGATCATATCCCAGTACAAATATATGCTGCTACAGGGATATTTACATCCGGGGGATGGGATTCCTTCTGTACGGAAATTGGCACTGGAATTAGATATTACACCGGGAACGGTGGCGAAAGCTTATAAAGAATTGGAACAACAAAAGATTATCGAGACAATCCGGGGAAGAGGTACATTTATTGCGGCCATGCCGGATGAAACAAGAAATGAAGGAGTGATTCGTAGAGTGAAAGAGGAACTGCGGGAACAATGTATGGAGCTGATTTATCAGGGCATGGACAGAAAAGAAATTGTGTCTATGATAGAGGAAGTGTTGGATTCGTTGATGAAAGGAGAGTAGAAAAATGATTGAAGTAAAGGGTCTGTATAAGGGTTATGAAACCAATGAGAACTATGTTGTAAAAGACATGAACATTAAAGTGGAGAAAGGAACGATACACGGTCTGATCGGTCATAACGGTTCCGGAAAGACCACCATTATTAAGTGTCTTACGGGTATTTATCCGCCGGATAAAGGGGAAGTTCTTGTAAAGGGAAAACCAGTTTATGAAAATCCTGCGGTGAAAGAAATTATCGGTTACGTGGCAGACAGCAATCAGATGTTTACCGAGTATAAAATCAGCCGGCTGGTAAAAATGTATGATGATATGTTTATTAATTTTTCCATGGAAGATTTTAAGGCACTGAACCGTATATTCAATGTAAATGTCAATAAACGTGTGAGCCAGCTGTCCAAGGGGCAGCAGATGAGAGTATCCTTTATGCTGAATCTGGCACGAAATCCGGAAGTTATGATTCTGGATGAGCCGACTTCCGGCTTAGACGCGATTGCCAAAAATGATTTACTTGATTGTCTGGTATCCGCGGTAGAAAATCATGGAATGACGGTATTGATTTCCTCTCATCACTTGAGTGAACTTGAGAAAATATGTGATTCTGTGACAGTGATTAAAAATGGGCGGGTGCATGTGGATGATGATTTGGATGAAGTGACCGGACAGGTGGTAAAATATCAGGTGGTATTTACCAAAGGAGCTCCGTCAGAGCTTTACAATCGAAGGGATGTCATTCATATGTCCAATGTGGGAAGCGTATATACGGTTATTGTTCCGAAGACCTCCACGGATTTTCCGGAGGAAATGAAAGCACTGGGTGCTGTATTAGTAGAAGAAATGCAGGTGGGACTGGAAGAAAGTTTTGTATATATGAACAAAAATAACAGGGGAGGTGATGTTCGTGAATAAAAAGAAAGCTTTATATATGCATGAACTTTACAAAAGCTGGTGGATCTGTCTGGTCGGAGTATGTATGGCATTCATTGGCTGCTTCATTGTATGGCAGGCGACTGGTTCCAGACCGTATTATGTTATTAGCTATGATTTTTTCATGGATGTATCAGTAGGCAGCCAGTTCAGTGCCGGACTTGTGCAGACTCTGCAGATGGGACATCATGTTCTGGTGCTTGCTGTTGGAATCATGATGCTGCTTGTATATATGGATTACCACAATCGGAAAAATCAGGAATATTTACATTGTCTGCCATATACTAAGACACAGCGGTTTATCGCAAGAACGGTCCTGATGTATATTTATATAACGATATGCTGTCTGGTATTTTCTTTCGGCATCATTTGCATCCGGCAGATCGAGATTGATAGGATCCATTACAATTCCTTATTATCACCGGTCTATGAGGGATTACTGGCAAATGAAACCATTTGGCACACCATTCGCTCTCTTGTACTGTTTTGGCTTGTATTGATAGCACTTTATACGGTATATTTAATGGTACACAATTTGGTGAATAATTCTGCTCTGGCAAGTGTTATGACGGTTGGTGTCATATCAGCACCGAGATTACTGGTCTGGGCAATCAATCAATACTATGCCATATTTACAGGGAAAGGGATTGGACATTATTCCGGAATAAAGAAACTTGCTGACATCTTTTGGGGAAATGCTGTTTATGCAGGAGAGGGAGGCTTTTTTGATGGGATTGAATCACGTCCGGTGGGAGTGGGAAATTCCTCTTTACAGACTTATGTGGTCGGCTATGAAAATATGCTTCTGCAATACTGTCTCATGATTGTAGTAATTGTGGCTGCCCTTTGGATTGCATGGAAAGCGAACAAAAGTTATGACTTGGCAAAGGACCGGATGCTGGTATCCGTCCGCTGGGCAAGAATTACTTTTGCTGTTGGAATGGGGGCATGCGTGAGTGCACCTATTTCTGTGGCAATCGGCTGGATGGCAACCAGTGCACAAAGGGTTGAGTTCAGCACATTGGGAGGGATTACCGCACTGATAACATTTGGGCTGATTGGCAGCGGTTTTACAGCGTTATTCCATATGTGGCTGAGAGTGAAAGTGAAAAATTAAGGAAAGGGGCGGTATAAATGAAAAGAAAGATAATTGGGTTCAGTTTAATTGCAGTGTTGCTCCTTACCGGCTGCGGCAGGAAGGAACAGATCTGGAAACAGGCAGTGAATCCGGAAATGACATTTTTGGATACGGAAAAAGAGGTAAACGATTTACTGAAACAGGCAGATGCCCAAACGGAAAACGAAATCTTTTCACAGAAAATGATAGAGGAAATAGGAAAGTTAGAGGAAGCATTGAAAGAACCGTTGGCGAAAGGGCTGCTGGTGAATGATGAAGCGGACGAAGGCTATGAGGATTATGAAGAAGATGAGGATTATGAAGACTACGATGAGGATTACGAAGATACTATGAGCTTGTCCTCTTTCTGTGAGAAATTCCAATCTGGTGCGGTAAAAGAGCTTTCCCTTGGAGAGGAGATCTGTTCGGATTATGTGGCAGATAATACAGAGGCATTGCAAGGAGCCTTTCGCATGTTAGAAAAGAAAGGTTATGCCGGTCTTGGCAGTTTAATAGAGAATTACAGTGACAATGAATATACGGGAACGGCAAAAATAATCCATGGTATCGAATTTTCTATTTATACGGAGGGAAAACAGTGGAGCTTTAGTGTCAGGGTATGTGCCAGACAGCTATATCATGCAAAAACAATCGATGATTTTATCCAAAGTAATGTCGAGGATTGTTTTGTGGTCAACAATTGTATTACCGGAGGGTACATTGAGAGAATTAAAATGTCCGGTAATAAAGGATTGAAAAATGAAGATTTTTCTAACATTATCATAGCGGATATTCGTGAAAACAAGACAATCCGTCTGGCAGTTAATATAGAGAGCAATAAAAAGCAGGTATCCGGCAAGGCATTTACAGAAGAGCAGCAGCCAACGGTAATTCGGCTGCTGACACAGATGACAGGAGATGAAAAAGCGTCGGAAGAGTTTGTAAAGAATCTGGAACTTAAAACGGATAAGAAAGGACGGCCGATTACTGGCGCGAAAACCGGGAAAATCGGAAACAAATCTTATCAGCTGCAGGAAAGTGATTCCTTTTATAGTGATTTTACAACGTTTATTTTGAATATAGAATAAAGAGAGGCATGATTTTTTGTTTACTTTTGTTGTGCATTGTGATATGATTGATAGTAAATAGGTGCATGTTTTTTAGAAAAAATGCACAAATATTATCAGAAAGAATGGAGGGTGCACATAAGCAATTTATCGAAAGTTTGCAAATGGGGTGTTGTTTCGGCAATGGCTGCGGTATTGACGATCGGAGCTGTGATGGCGGATGAAACACCGGCAAGTGCGGCAAAGAAAGTAAAAAGTATAAAAGTGACCGCCTCGAACAGCATTTTAGGTTCTTCTAAGACCTTGTATGTCAAAGGACCAAAAAATGTGAAATCTACAAAATTGAAAGTGACAGTAAAACCAGCGAAGGCTTCTAAAAAGGTGACGTATAAGTCTTCTAAGAAGAAAGTAGCTACCGTTTCCAAATCGGGAAAGGTAACGGCGAAAAAGGTGGGAAAAACAACAATTACCGTTACTTCCAAGAGCAATAAGAAAGTAAAGAAAAAAATTAAGATTACCGTTAAGAAGTATACGTATCCTACTTCTTTAAGTGTATCTGCATCGAAAACGGCTCTGCAGATCGGAGAAACTTCAACTATAAAGGCAACGGTAAAACCGGCAAAGGCCAGTGTGAAGAAAGTGACTTACAGCTCCAGTGATTCATCAGTAGCAACAGTTTCTTCTAAAGGAGTTGTAACGGCAAAGAAAGCAGGTAACGTTACAATTACGGTGAAAGCGGTATCAAAAACAAAGAAAAATAAGACTTTGTCAAAAACCGTGAGCATTACAGTGACTGGTACGAATACTGGTTCAACAACGGTTCCGGCAACCGGCATTGAACTAAAAGATGAAAATAAATATTTCACAAAGAATGGTAGAAAGCCAAATCCGAGTGAAAAGCTGGAGGCAACGCTTACACCGGCGAATGCAGAACCGGCTATTACATGGACCAGTTCCAATCCTGAAGTTGCGACGGTTAATGCGGAAGGGGTAGTAACTGCTCTGACAACAGGTAAGACTGTAATTACGGCAACAACAAAGAGCGGTAAGAAAGATTCCTGTAATGTAAAGGTCAGTAAATCAACCGTAGCAGTCCATGATCCATCTATTTTTAAGGATCCGAATTCGGATAAGTACTACACCATCGGAACGCAGGTAGCAATGGCAGAATCCTCTGATTTGCAGGCATGGTCACAGACCACTTCCGGTGCGGGGCTGTTCAAGAATGGGATAGATGAACTGAAACCATTGTTTGACTATACCGGTAATACCGATATTAACAGTGTGTGGGCTGCTGATTTGATTTACAATACGAGTATGAAAAAATACTGTATGTATACTTGTGCGGCGGCAAGCGGATTCAAAACGGTAATCGGTATGTTTGCTTCCGATAAGCCGACCGGACCTTATGAGTATCAGGGGATTATTGTGTGTGCTGATTTTAATAAGACAACACTGGAGAAAACGAATATTGTGTCAGCATTAGGTCTGAATGATGTGTCTGAAGTTCCGTCGTCTTATTATGACGCAAAAGAGACGGGAACTTCCGGTTCTGCTTATTATAAAACGAATTTCCCAGATGCTATTGATCCGGCACCGTTTTATGGACATGACGGTAACTTATATTTGACTTATGGTTCTTTTACCTGCTATGGTGGTATTCGTGTACTGAAGCTGGATCCAAAAACAGGTCTGAGAAGTAAGGAATATAATTATGAAGCGGTAGAAGGAGTAAGTGATCCTTATTTTGGTAAGAGAATCACAAACAAAGCAGGAGAGGGACCTTATATTTTGAAGGTGCCTTGTGAGAAATCTTCTACCAAATATTATTACTATCTGTATACATCATCAGGTATTTTGAGACATTCCGGTAACTATACGATGTCTATGTGGCGTTCAGAAAATCCTGACGGTCCATTTGTGGATGCAGCGGGAATCGATGCCAGGGATGGTGGCGGAAATGTTGTAATGTATAACTACAAATATTCATTTATGGAATATGCCCATACTTCAATGGGCGGTAACTCGGCATTTGTGGATCAAGATGGAAAGGTATATCTTGTATTTCATAATAAATTCTCCGATACCTCACCGGCACCGGGTACTCACAGAGTAAAGATTCATCAGATGTTCATGAATGAAGATGGCTGGCTTGTTACGGCTCCATTTGAATATCATACAGAAACGCTGGCAGCAAGTTATGATAAAGCGAGCGTAGTTGGAAATTATGAATTTGTAATGCATAAACAAAGTACGGCAACGTATGTCGGCGATTTCAACTACAATATTGGTGCTCCACTTCGTTTGAATGCAGACGGCAGTATTACCGGAAGTGCAGAGGGAACATGGAAGCTCTCAGGAAACAATATTACGATAACGATCGGTGACGTTGCATACAAAGGGGTAGTAGTAGAGCAGTATGAGGATACTGGTGGAAATAGTTATGTATCCAGTTATGATAAAACGATTGTCTTTACCGCAATGGGAAGTAACCGTGTGAATATTACCGGCACAAAGGTTACCATGACGGATGAGGAAGCAGCTACATTGGATGTTTCTAATATCAGTGTTCCGGAAAAAACGGAGAAAGCTTTCACCGTACCGGTTATGGGTGTTGGCGGCTCCGACATTACATGGGCATCAGATAATGCAGCAGCGATTAAAGTTGAGGGAAATACGGCAACAGTTGTAAGACTGGATGGTGATGCTACTGTCACCCTGACGGCAACGGTAAAACGTGGGGCAAAAACAGTTACCAAGCAATTTAAAGTATTAGTTCCGGCATATGAAATTGTATTGCCGACAGCAGTTACCGAAAATACAACGCTGACGCTTCCAACAGAATCGGTTCAGGGAAATGCCATTACTTGGACTTCCAGCGATGAGACGGTAATTGATCCGAAAACAGGAGCGGTAACAGTTCCGGAGAACCGTATTGTAAAAGTTACCTTGACGGCAAAATATGGTGAGGTGACAAGAGATTTTGAAATCCGTGTAGGGGAATTGACGTTGACTAATCTTGTATCACAGGATTATGAAACAGCTGGTATTACGACTGCGGCAGCAGGTTGGAAAACGCACGCTGCTTTGACTGGTGAAATTGTTACGGATGGAGGCAATTCCTTTGCGAAGTTCACCTCTACCGGTTCCGGTCCGAGAAGTGGATTGCAGAACTTAGGAGTAGCAGCGGATGACCTTTCTTCCACTTATGTGGTTTCCACAGATTTTTCGGTGACTACAGCAACTTACAGCGGTTCCAGACAGCCAACAACACAGGTTGCATTAGTCAGCCAGAGCAATACGTTGTCTGGTGATACAAATGTTATCGCAGGCAGTGAGTGCATTGTAGATCTGCAGGCAGTTGGAATGTCAGCAGATACCTTTACCATTAACGGAAACGAAGAAGCGAAAGTGACGATTCCGGCAGGCACATGGTGTCATATGGATGCAACGGTAGACCAGACTCAGAAACAGGTGTTTATCCAAATTACTGATGCAGAAGGAGCAGAACTGTACTCCGGTACCTTTGCTGTCACAGGGGATACCCAGATAAAAGGTATTTATACTTTGAATGGCCGCGGTGGTACAGTAACACAGTTTGATAATACGGCAGTAAAAATCGCAGAATAAACCGGGAACTTTATTGCCGGATAAACGTAATATTTATGAATCACAGAGCCCCTCAATTTTCATGAAGGCATGAATTGAGGGGCCTTTGTCTGATTCCTTCCTGACGCTTATAAAAAATGGAAACGAACTCTTGACAATTCCCATTTTTCATACTATGATAATGCGTAGAAAACCCCATCAAAGACTTTGACGAAGACAGTAACCCTTTTGGAAGTGTTACAGTGAGCCGGCGGCAGTGGAAAGCCGGTACTAGTACAAATTGGTGAAAATCACTTCTGAGTTGTATCTCCGAACCTGCTCTGCAGAAATAAGAGATACCGGTATCCCCCGTTACACGGATATATGTGACTGCATAGACGAACAGGTGGTATAGTGATTGCGATATTACGCTCTCATCCTAAGTCGGATGGGGGCTTTTTTATCTAATAGGAAAGTCCGGCATTTGCGGAGTTGGAGCGTCGGATTTTCACGACGCTTTTTTAGTTAGAATAAGAAATAGGAGGAAGGAAGAAAATGTACAAAAAAGTATCCACCGGCATGGATTTTGTCAGCCGGGAAAAAGAAATTGAAAATTTTTGGAAAGAACATGACATTTTCAACAAAAGCATCAAATTGCGCGAGGGATGTCCTACGTATATGTTCTACGACGGACCGCCGACGGCCAATGGTAAACCGCATATCGGCCATGTACTTACCCGTGTGATTAAGGATATGATTCCAAGATACCGCACGATGAAGGGATACCGGGTTCCTCGTAAGGCAGGATGGGATACCCACGGGCTTCCGGTTGAGCTGGAAGTAGAGAAACTTCTTGGCCTGGATGGGAAAGAGCAGATTGAAGAATATGGAATGGAGCCATTCATCAAGCAGTGTAAAGAATCCGTTTGGAAATACAAAGGAATGTGGGAAGATTTTTCTGACACGGTAGGCTTTTGGGCGGATATGGATAATCCGTATGTAACTTATGATGATAATTTTATTGAGTCTGAGTGGTGGGCGTTGAAACAGATTTGGGATAAGGAACTTCTTTACAAAGGCTTTAAAATTGTTCCGTATTGTCCTCGCTGTGGAACACCGTTGTCAGCTCAGGAGGTAGCACAGGGCTATAAGACAGTAAAAGAGCGTTCTGCTATCGTTCGTTTTAAGGTGGTGGACGAGGATGCCTATTTCCTTGCATGGACAACAACACCGTGGACTTTGCCAAGTAACGTAGCACTTTGTGTAAATCCAAAGGACAATTATTGTAAAGTAAAGGCTGCGGATGGATATACTTATTATATGGCAGAGGAGCTTTTGGATTCGGTTCTTGGCAAGCTGGTGGAGGATGAGGAAACGAAAGCGTATGAAATATTAGACCGTTTCCCGGGTACTGCATTAGAGTATAAAGAGTACGAGCCATTGTTTGCCTGTGCGAAAGAGTGTGCTGACAAGCAGAACAAGAAAGGCTTTTTTGTTACCTGTGATACTTATGTAACCATGACCGATGGTACTGGTATTGTTCATATTGCACCTGCATTTGGTGAGGACGATGCCAACGTGGGAAGAAACTATGATTTGCCGTTCGTACAGTTCGTGAACGGGAAAGGAGAATTGACAGAGGAAACGCCGTTTGCCGGAATTTTTGTAAAAAAAGCAGATCCGGAAGTGTTAAAGGATTTAGATGCCAGAGGACAGCTTTTTGCTGCACCGAAATTTGAGCATGAATACCCGCATTGCTGGCGTTGTGATACACCACTGATTTACTATGCAAGAGAGTCATGGTACATTCGGGAGACTGCTGTTAAGGACGACTTGATTCGTAATAATAATACAGTAAACTGGATTCCCGAATCCATTGGCAAAGGCCGTTTTGGAAACTGGCTGGAGAATATTCAGGACTGGGCGATTTCCCGTAACCGTTATTGGGGAACTCCATTAAATATCTGGGAGTGTGAGTGTGGACATCAGGAGTGTATTGGAAGCCGTTCGGAATTAGTGGAGCGGGCCGGAGATGAAAAGGCAGCGGAAGTAGAGCTTCATCGTCCCTATATTGACGAAGTGACATTTACCTGTCCAAAATGTGGCAAGACAATGCATCGTGTGCCGGAAGTAATTGACTGCTGGTTCGATTCCGGAGCAATGCCATTTGCCCAGTATCATTATCCGTTTGAAAATAAAGAATTGTTTGAGAGCCAGTTCCCAGCTCAGTTTATCTCTGAGGCAGTAGACCAGACCCGTGGATGGTTTCACTCGCTGATGGCTGAATCTACCCTGTTATTTAATAAAGCACCATATGAAAATGTAATTGTTCTTGGACATGTGCAGGACGAAAATGGTCAGAAGATGAGTAAGAGTAAGGGAAATGCGGTAGATCCGTTTGAAGCATTGAAAAGTTATGGTGCGGATGCGATTCGCTGGTATTTCTATGTGAATAGTGCTCCATGGCTGCCAAACCGTTTCCATGGCAAGGCCGTCATTGAAGGACAGCGCAAATTTATGGGAACTTTGTGGAATACTTATGCATTCTATGTGTTATATGCGGAAATAGATAATTTTAATCCGCTGGATTATACATTGGAATATGATAAATTATCTGTTATGGATAAATGGCTTCTGTCTAAATTACAAACAACAGTGAAAGCGGTAGACACGAATTTAGAAAATTATCGTATTCCGGAAACAGCGAAGGCATTACAGCAGTTTGTGGATGATATGAGCAACTGGTATGTACGCCGTTGTCGTGACCGTTTTTGGGCAAAGGGCATGGAGCAGGATAAAATCAATGCATACATGACGCTTTATACCGCACTGGTAACGATTAGCAAGGCAGCAGCTCCGATGATTCCTTTTATGACAGAAAGCATCTATCAGAACCTTGTATGTGGACTGGACAGAAAGGCGCCGGAGAGTATTCATCTCTGTGATTTTCCAGTGGTAAACGATGAGTGGGTGGACAAAGAATTAGAGGAAAAAATGGAAGAGCTTTTGGACATTGTTGTTCTTGGGCGTGCCTGCCGGAATACGGCAAACATCAAGAACCGCCAGCCAATTGGTAAAATGTATGTTAAGGCAGAAGGCGAATTGTCCGATTTCTATAAAGAGATTATTGCGGATGAGCTGAACGTAAAAGAGGTTGTTTTCACACAGGATGTAACAGATTTTACTACCTATAGCTTTAAACCACAGCTTCGTACGTTGGGCCGCCGGTTCGGAAGCAAAATCAATATGGTAAAAGAGGTGCTTGCCGGACTGGATGGTAATCAGACAATGGATGCACTGAATACGACGGGAGAAGTAACGGTAATGGTTGATGGTGCAGAAGAAGTTCTCACGAAGGAAGATTTGCTGATTGAGTCGGCACAGATGGAAGGTTATGTAAGCGAGTCTGACCGCGGCATTACCGTTGTGCTGGATACTAATTTGACACCGGAATTAATCGAAGAAGGGTTTGTCCGTGAGATAATCAGCAAAATCCAGACGATGCGAAAGGATTCAGACTTTGAAGTTACCGACCACATCCGGGTATATCAGGATGGAAATGATAAAATCCGCAAGATTTTTGAAAACAATGCAGAAACCATTAAAGCCGATGTTCTGGCGGATGAAATTTTCCTTGGAGAAATGAAAGGTCATACCGCCGAATGGAAAATTAATGGTGAAGCAGTTGTTCTGGGGGTAACCAAAATTACTATATAAACAGGCAATCATTTATCAGAATGAAGAAAGTGAGGATATTATGGCATTTTTAACAGAAAAAGAGCGTAAAAAGGAATTGAAAGCAAATATTGAGAACTATATGAAATTGCTATTCCGCAAGTCTGTTGCGGAAGCATCTCCACAGCAGTTGTATCAGGCAGTTTCTTTCGCGATAAAAGATATCGTGGTAGATGACTGGATGGCTACTCATAAAGCGTATGAGAAAAAGGATGTAAAGACCGTTTACTATCTTTCCATGGAATTTTTGATGGGGCGGGCACTGGGAAATATGATTATTAACCTAAAACAGGACGAGACAGTCAGAGCTGTTTTGAATGAGATGGGTGTTGATTTGGACATTTTGGAAGATGAAGAGCCGGATGCAGCACTTGGTAATGGTGGTCTCGGCCGTCTTGCGGCTTGCTTTTTGGATTCCCTGTCGACTTTAGGATATCCTGCTTATGGTTGCGGTATCCGTTACAAATATGGTATGTTTAAGCAGAAAATTGAAAACGGTTTCCAGATTGAGGCACCGGATGATTGGTTAAAAGAAGGAAATCCATTCGAGATGAAACGGCCTGAGTATGCGGTGGAAGTTCATTTTGGCGGATATGTAGCAGTCCGTAAGGATGAGGCAACAGGAAGAGATAAATTTGTACAGGAAAATTATCAGTCTGTTATGGCAGTGCCATATGATTTACCGATTGTCGGATATGGCAACAAGATTGTCAATACCCTTCGTATTTGGGATGCAGAAGCAATTGATACCTTTAACTTGGATTCTTTTGATAAAGGGGATTATCAGAAGGCTGTTGAGCAGCAGAACCTTGCCCGTACGATTTGTGAGGTCTTATATCCAAATGACAACCATACAGCAGGAAAAGAGCTTCGCTTGAAACAGCAGTATTTCTTCGTATCAGCCAGTGTACAGCGTGCAGTCATGAAGTATATGGAGACTCATAACGATATTCATGGTCTTCCGGAGAAAGTCTGCTTCCAGCTGAATGATACCCATCCAACGGTAACCGTGCCGGAGCTGATGAGAATTCTTTTGGATGAATATGGCTTGGATTGGGAAGATGCATGGGATATTACAACAAGAACCTGTGCTTACACCAATCACACAATTATGTCGGAAGCTTTGGAAAAATGGCCTCTTGAACTGTTCTCCCGTCTTCTTCCTAGAATTTATCAGATTACGGAAGAGATTAACCGTCGTTTCCAGAATAAGATTCAGGAGAAATATCCAAATGATTTTGACAAAGTGAAGAGCATGGCGATCATTTATGACGGACAGGTCAAAATGGCCCACCTTGCTATTGCAGCCGGATTCTCTGTCAATGGTGTAGCAAGACTTCACACCGAGATTCTAAAAAATCAGGAGCTGAAGGATTTCTATCAGATGATGCCGGAGAAATTCAATAATAAGACGAATGGTATTACCCAGCGTCGTTTCCTTCTTCATGGAAACCCAAAACTTGCTGCATGGGTGACAGATAAGATTGGTGATGAGTGGATTACCGATTTGTCACAGATCAATAGGCTTTCTATTTATGTGGATGATAAGAGAGCACAGCAGGAATTTATGAATATTAAATATCAGAATAAAGTACGTTTGGCAAAATACATTAAAGAGCATAATGGTATTGAGGTAGATCCTCGTTCTATTTTCGATGTACAGGTAAAACGTCTTCATGAGTATAAACGCCAGTTGTTGAATATTTTGCACATTATGCATCTGTACAATGAATTGAAGAAGAATCCGACCATGGATATGTATCCAAGAACCTTTATCTTTGGTGCAAAGGCATCAGCCGGATACCGTCGTGCAAAAGCCATTATTAAACTGATCAACAGCGTTGCGGATGTTGTCAACAATGATGCTTCCATTCAGGGAAAGATTAAAGTTGTATTTATTGAAAATTACCGCGTATCCAATGCGGAAATGATTTTTGCAGCAGCAGATGTATCCGAACAGATTTCTACAGCAAGTAAAGAGGCATCCGGAACCGGTAACATGAAGTTTATGCTGAATGGTGCCCCGACTCTTGGAACAATGGATGGTGCCAATGTAGAAATTGTGGAGGAAGTGGGAGAAGAAAATGCATTTATCTTCGGACTTTCTTCTCAGGAAGTAATTGATTTTGAGCAGAATAAACAGTATAATCCAAAAGAGATTTATAATATGGATGCGGATATCCGTGCTGTTCTTACCCAGCTGGTAGACGGAACCTATTCACCGGAGAATCTTGAGATGTTCCGCGAGATTTATAATTCTCTGCTTGAATCGAATGGTTATGAGCCAGCAGACCAGTATTTCATTTTGAAAGATTTCCGTTCTTATGAGGAAGCGCAAAAGAGAGTAGAAGAGGCTTACCGTGATGAAGACCGCTGGGCAAAAATGGCAATGCTCCAGACTGCAAAATGTGGTAAGTTCTCCTCAGACCGTACGATTGAAGAATACGCAAAAGAGATTTGGCATTTGGAGAAAGTTACGCTGTAAGTAGATTGGTTTGTAAAAAAATTATAAAAGAATAAAACTGTATAACATCACCTCTCTTGGTCATACTAAGACTAAAAAGAGAGGTGATTTTTTATGTTCTATAAAGAAAAGGGATTTTATATTTCCTTATTATGTGGTTTGGTTGCTTTAATTGCTTTTGGTGCTATCTGCTACAGTATGATTGGTCCAACAGAAGAAGGTGACAGTGGCTCAAAAGTAGCAGTAGAAAGCCCGAAACCTGTCCAGACAGAAGCACCAAAAACGCAAGAAACTACTTCGGATGAAGTAACATCCGAAGTAAAGGCAACTGAGACACCGAAAGCAACAAAAAAACCGAAAAAAACGGTAAAGACAGGGACAACTCCGGTACAGAATAAATTACACTTTGATCAGGAGGCTGGATTACTTTGGCCGGTAGAGGGAAAAATTCTTATGGAATACAGTGCGGATAAAGTAGTTTATTTTAAGACACTGGCAGAGTACCGTACCAATCCGGCGGTGCTCATTGAAGCGAAAGCAGGAGATAATGTTCAGGCAAGTGCCAATGGAGTGGTGAAAGAAATTTATACCTCGGAAGAAACCGGACGGACACTTACCATGGATATTGGAGATAATTTTACCGTAACTTATGGTCAGTTAAAGGAAATTACTGTGCAGAAAGGGGATAGTGTGATGGAGGGACAAGTCATCGGAAAGGTGGCAGAGCCGACAAAATATTATTCCATGGAAGGAACAAATTTGTACTATCAGGTAAAAGAAAACAAAAATACAGTGAATCCCATGGTACTGTTGAGATAGACCGTGGATTGTATGAGTGATATAGTGTTTTTTAGGAAAGTTGCGGCACTGCCGCAACTTTTCTGCGTAAAAGAGGGGCTTCTAATTTGTGAGCAAACCCTGCTCTTGATTGGATTGCGAAAACAGACGGAATATGCTACTATATAGGTATAAAAAACGGATATAAAAAGAAAGGGGTATGTTATGTACAAGAGTAAACGTTTTTCTTACACGTATGAGGACTGGGACGAAGGAGGGAAAGATGCGAAAACTATGGTGGAGGATATTCTGAAGGATTCGGAACTTTCTGACCTGGATGAGATTGTTATCGGCTGCTGGGGAGAGTGCTGGGATGATAATGATGGGGCACAGGAAATCATTGATGGAATCGTTGCCAATAAAGAAAAGTTCTCTCATATCAAGAGTCTTTTTATTGGAGACATGGACTATGAGGACTGTGAGGTATCATGGATCATTCAGGGAAATTATTCCAAGCTCTGGGCGGCAATGCCCCAGCTGGAAAAGCTGGTAATTAAGGGAAGCACGGATTTGGAGTTAGGAGAAATCCAGCATAGCCGGTTACAGCATTTAGAAATTATCTGCGGAGGACTTCCTTCGGATGTCATTCAGTCAGTACAGAAAGCAAAATTGCCATCTCTTCAGACTTTGGTGTTGTATATTGGTGTTGAGGAGTATGGGTTTAACGGAGATATTTCGACTATTCAGAATTTTCTGGCAAAGTCTGATTTTCCTAAGTTATCCTATTTGGGAATTACGGACAGCGAGATTCAGAATGAGATTACGGAAGCAGTATTGAACTGTAAATACATAGACCAGCTTGAAGTGTTAGATCTTTCCATGGGTTCATTGACAGATCAAGGTGGACAGATGCTGCTGGAACAGATTCCGAAGCATTCTAATATTAAGTCTTTAGATTTGGAATATCATTATATGTCGGATGAGATGATGGATAAGTTAAAGAACCTTTTGGGTGTTGCGGTAAATGTGGAAGACCAGCAGGAGGCGGAAGAATACGGGGGAGAAGTGTATTATTATCCGATGTTGACAGAATAATGATGTTTCTTATTGGTGAGGAAAATTCCAAGCGGACGCTTTATATGAAAAAGGCGGCAGACAGCATGCATGTCCCGTTGCAGGTAATCAGCTGGGATAATCTGCGTCATCCATTGGATTTGGAACAGTTGCAGGGGGCGGTGGTAAAAGTAGATCCGCCCTCTTTTCAGACGGTACATTTCTGTCATATGCAAAAGCTGCTGGAGCAATATCGGGCAGTCTTAAAGAGGCTGATGCAGGCAGAATGCCGGTTCCTGAATTCACCGGGGGATATCTGCCGGCTGTTAGATAAAAGGGAAACAAAATGGTATCTGCAGGAGCAGGGAGTTCCTGTGACACAGATGTTTTCTGAGAAGTTCCAGACGGTGGAACAGCTGATAGAAATCATGAAAAAAAGACATTGCTATTCTGTCTTTGTAAAGCCGAGATACTTTTCCGGAGCGGCGGGTGTAGCCGCGTTTCGGATTCATCCCGGTCATGGGAAAATGAGGTTATATACTTCCTGCCGCTCGGAGGGAAAGGAACTGGTCAATACGAAGAAACTTTTTTGCCTGACAGATCAGAATGAGATTTACTGTCTGTTGGAAAAATTGTTATCGTTGGACTGTGTGGTGGAGCGGTGGCATCCGAAAGCGGATTTTGGCGGGAAAAGCTATGATTTACGGGTGGTCTTCCAGTTCGAGCATATTGCTCATATTGTTGTGAGACAGTCCAAAGGGCCGATTACGAATCTGCACCTGAATAATCAGGCCTTGGATATCCGGCAGTTAGGCTTGGAAAAGACAATCATAGATGAAATTACAATGGTATGTGAAAAGGCATTTGCAATTTTTCCGGGACTTTCTATGGCAGGTGTGGATATTTTGCTGGAAAAGGGCACAGGGAAGCCAAGGATTATTGAGATGAATGGTCAGGGAGATTTGATTTATCAGGATATTTATCATGAGAACAGGATATACCGGGAACAGGTGGATGAGCTATGCAGAAAATAGATATGAATGAGATTGTTGGGAATTATCATATTTTATTTTTGTGTTTGGATTCCCTTCGTTATGATGTGGCATATGAAGAGCAGCAGAATCAGGGAACTCCGGTCTTGAACCGTTATGGAACATGGAGAAAATGTCAGGCGCCCGGCAACTTTACTTATCCCTCTCATCAGGCGATGTTTGCCGGTTTTTTTCCTGTGGATGAAGATATCTGCAATATGAAGGCCCGGGAAAAGCTGTTCTTTTCAGAAGATATTGGTATGGGACGCAGGGCACCGGAAGGAGCTTTTACTTTTCAGGGGCCGAACTGGGTGGAAGGCTTGGAGAAGGAAGGGTATGAAACTTATTGTATAGGCGGGGTCAGTTTTTTTGATAAGAGGACAGATATTGGAAAGGTCATGCCTTCTTTTTTTAAACATAGTTATTGGAACCCTTCTTTTGGGTGCAAGGTACCGGAATCTGTGAACAATCAGGTGGATTTTGCGATTCGGAAATTAGGACAAATGCAGGAGGGACAAAAAATCATGATGTATATCAATTTTTCTGCCCTGCATTACCCGAATTACTATTATATTCCGGGAGCAAAGAAGGACAGCAAACAGGCACATGCAGCAGCACTTCGTCACATTGATGGACAGTTGGAACGGCTGTTTGCCGCATTTGGTCAAAAGGGAAGGACTTTTGTCATCTGCTGTTCCGACCACGGAACCTGTTATGGGGAGGATGGGATATGGTATCATGGTGTCAATCATCCCATTGTAAATACGGTGCCCTATAAACATTTTACGTTATAAAAAAGCGGGAGGAATTGGATGGATACAGAACATCGGTACAAACAATATATGTATAGTTATCCACATAAAACGGCATATCAGACAATGCGGGATATACATTTAAAAGACTTTGCCGGGCGATTGACAGAAGGGGAAAACAGCCTTTATTTTCATATCCCGTTCTGTCAGACAAAATGTGGATACTGTAACTTATTTTCGGTAACAGGTCAGTCAAAAGATGGAATGCATGCTTATGTGGATGCCATGCAGAGGCAGGCAGAACAGCTTGCGGGAATTTTGCCGGAAGAGGTAAGGTTTACGGATTTAACACTGGGCGGTGGAACACCGCTGATTTTGCCGGAACTGTTGCTCCGCAGAGTGTTTCGGATGGCAAGGGAATATTTTGCATTTGATTCAGAGAAATATCCGGTTGTTGTAGAGACTTCGCCGAACCAGACGACAGAGGAAAAGCTTGTTCTTTTAAAGGAGGAAGGAGTAACCCGGATCAGTATCGGTATCCAGAGCTTTCAGCCAGAGGAGCTTTCCGCACTGCACCGTTTCCATACAACTGAAGCTGCCGTGAAAGCATTGAAGGCAATAAAAAAAGCAGAATTTGACTGTATGAATGTGGATTTGATTTATGGAATACCGGGACAGTCGATAGACAGTTTGCGGGATACTTTAAAACGGGCCTTAGAGTTTGAACCGGAGGAGATGTTCATCTATCCGTTGTACGTAAAACCGGGAACTGCCCTTTACCGTCAGGGGATGAAGCCATCTGAGCTTGCTTTTTCTATGTATGAGTTTGTGCGGGAGTATTTAAAAGAAGAGGGATATCAGCAGCACTCGATGCGGCGGTTCGTGAAAAACGGGGCGGGGAGCAGTCAGAAACTGCCGGAAGCTCTTTGTGGATTTGGAAATACGATTTCCGTTGGATGCGGGGGCAGAAGCTATATTGGTGATCTGCATTTTTGCACCCCTTATACGGTCGGACAGAAACAATGTCTTGCAGTTTTACAAGATTATATAGAGCGGGAGGATTATCTGCAGATAACTCACGGATATCTCCTGTCTGCAGAGGAACAAAAAAGAAGATATGTGATAAAGCATATTCTATTTGGCAGAGGAATTAACCGCAAGGATTACCATAGTCACTTTGGCACAGAAGTACAGGAGGATTTTCCACTGCTGCGGGAATGGGAGCAGGCAGATTATATTACGAGCGGAGAAGGATTTGTTTCGCTTACAGAGAAGGGATTTGCCTTATCCGACTATTTGGGTCCGCAGCTGATTTCTTCCGAAGTCCGGGAGCGGTCAGAGAACTTTTATAAAAGACTTGGCATAGCAGGCATATAACATTTGAACATAGGGAAGGAAGGGAAAGGGCAGATGAAACGACAGTGGTATTACCGGGGGAGTTTAAAATCCTGTAACTATAGCTGCAGCTATTGTCCTTTTTCAAAAAAACGGGGAAGCAGCAGGGAGCGGCAGGCAGATAAAGAAGCATTGTTTCGCTTTATTAATGAAATAAATGGACAACAGGAGTTCGGTGGTGCTGTCCAGATTGTACCTTATGGAGAAGCATTGGTGCATTCGTATTACTGGGAGGGGCTTGCCCGGTTAAGCCAGAATCCAAGACTAGATGCAGTAGGGGCACAGAGCAATTTTAGTTTTCCGGCAGAACTGATGATTTCCACTTTTTGCAAACAGGGTGGAAGGCTGGATAAGCTGCGGCTATGGGGAACCTTTCATCCGGAAATGACTTCGATCGAACAATTTGTTCAACAGTGTCTGTTCTTATCATCACAGGGGATTTCTTATTGTGTCGGAGCGGTGGGAGTTCCCGGACAATGGGAAACAATACGCCGGTTGCGCAGTTTATTGCCTTCCTCCATTTATCTTTGGATCAATAAAATGGATGGGATGAAAAGACCTTATACCTCATCGGAGATAGAGGCTTTTCTGGAAATTGATGAATATTTTGAAATGGAATTGCTTCATCATCGGGCAGATGCGTCATTATGCGGAGATAACTGGTTTATAGAAGCAGATGGGACAATACACCGCTGCAATATCTGTCGGCAGAGTCTGGGAAATCTCTATGATTACGATAATAAGGAAATGAATATGATCCAAAAGGAAAAGAGGAATTCCTGCAGTAGAAGGGAGTGCAGCTGTTATTTGTCATACTGCAACCGGGAAGAAGAGCAGCTCCTATTTTTCCGCCCTTATCCGGCATTTCGGATTCCTTCTTATCCGAAGGCTGTTTTTTTAGATGTGGACGGAACACTGATACCAAAGGGACAGAAACAGATTCCGGAGAAGTATGTGAGATGGCTTGGACGGCTGGCGGTTCACACGGATATTTATTTGGCAACGTCACTTCCCTATGAAATCGCAAAAAGGAAAGCAGCACCAGTTTGGAAGCTGCTTCGGGGCGGTGTGTTCGCCGGTGGAGGACATTGGGTGATATGGGACGACAAAGGGCAGGTGAAACGGAATAAAATATGGCAGCTGGAGACAGAATGGCTGCCCGATGCATTAGACCAGCAAAAGAAATACGGTTTTACTCTTCATACATACAAACAGAAGGAAGGCCTCTGCAAAGTGACTTTGGTTTTCCGAAGAGGGAGACTGGCAGAGCAAATTACGGAAGACTATCGGAAGAGGCTTACTTTGGATTTAAGTATACCAGCTTCCTGTCAAGTCCTGCAGGAAGATAATTGCATTGAGATTATCCGAAAGGAGACCGGAAAATTAGAGGGGATTTTGGCGATCTGTGAAGAAATGGGCTATGGTAAGAAGGAGGTTGCGGTGGCCGGAAATGCAGAGAATGATATTCCTATGCTGGAATATTTCCCTTTTTCGATAGCAGCAAGGGGAAGCAGTGAACGGGTAAAGAAATGTGCGGGGATAAAGATAAGTTTCCCTACTTGACACTATGATCTGTCTTGTGCTATAATACCTCACAAAGCGAAGAAGGAAACGAATGCTTTGATAAGGACTGAACGACAGGGATAGACGTCATGGACTGAAAGCGTCTTATGGAAATTGACAGGCAGGAGAACATTCCAGAGCCGATAAGTTGAATCTGATTCTTATGTAGGCTTATCCGGTGGACACCGTTATATGTGAAAATGAGAGGAGATACGACGGGGTGTCTCAACGCGGGTGGCACCGCGGGTTTATTTTTAATGTAGAATTTCCCGTCCCAGAATTAACAGAAATGTTGTTCTGGGACTTTTTTTTATCTAATAGAAAAGTCCGGCATGGAAGGGTTTTAGATTAAGAAGAGGCAGCATTTCTGAAGAATAGAGAACAAATCAATTCAGAAAGGAATGATGTGCAATGGAATTTGTAACAGGAGCAACAGAGAAAGAGGTCTTGAGCATCCCGGATATATTAGAAGGAGACTACGAAGGAAAAGAAATCAAAATAAATGGAGCGATCCACAAAATCCGTGATATGGGAGATGTGGTATTTGTTGTTCTCCGTAAAAGAGAGGGGCTTGTTCAGGCCGTTTATGAAGAGGGAGCAACCAATATTTCCCGGAAGGATCTGTGCGAGGAAGCTACCGTAGAAATCACAGGTGCAGTGGCAAAAGAAGAACGTGCCCCCCATGGTTTTGAAATTCGGTTAAAAGAGGTAAGGATTCTTTCCAGACCGACAGAACCGATGCCGATTGCCGTGAATAAATGGAAAATGAACACATCGTTAGAGACAAAACTTGACCTTCGGCCACTGTCTCTGCGCAATGTGAAGGAGAGAGCAAAATTTCGGATACAAGAGGGAATTGTCCGTGGTTTCCGGGATTTTCTTCATGGTCAGGGCTTTACCGAAATCCGTTCCCCGAAAATAGGAGCGAGGGGAGCAGAGGGAGGAGCGAACCTATTTCGTCTGGAGTATTTTCATAAGCATGCTGTGCTGGCACAAAGTCCTCAGTTTTATAAGCAGATGATGGTGGGTGTGTTTGACCGGGTGTTTGAAGCAGCTCCCGTATTTCGTGCGGAAAAGCATAACACAAAACGTCATTTGAACGAGTATACCTCACTGGATTTTGAAATGGGCTATATTGACAGCTTTGAAGACATTATGGAAATGGAGACCGGTTTTTTGCAGTATACGATGAAACTTTTGGAAACAGAGTACGAAAAGGAATTAGAAATTCTTGAAGTAACGCTTCCGAAAGCCGATAAAATTCCGCAGGTCCGGTTTGACAAGGCAAAAGAACTGGCAGCGGAAAAATACAACCGAAAGATTCGTAACCCTTATGACTTGGAGCCGGAGGAAGAGGCACTGATCGGGCAGTATTTTAAGGAGGAAATGGATGCGGATTTTGTGTTTGTCACTCATTATCCCTCGAAGAAAAGACCATTCTATGCCATGGATGATCCAGAGGATACGACTTTTACCCTGAGTTTTGATCTGCTATTCCGCGGACTGGAAATAACGACGGGAGGACAGCGTATTCATGAATACCAGATGTTAGTGGACAAAATGGCAGAGCGTGGTATGACAGATGAAGGAATGGAGCAATATATGATGATATTCAAACATGGTATGCCGCCGCACGGTGGTCTGGGAATTGGCTTGGAGCGGCTGACAATGAAAATTCTGGGAGAAGAAAATGTCCGGGAGACAACACTGTTCCCAAGGGATCTGAACCGTTTGGAACCATAATGAACATGAATTGAGAAAGGAAAGAGAACAATGGCAAATATTATTTCAGATGAAACGATTGATTATGTTGGTATTTTGGCAAAGCTGGAACTATCCGACGAAGAAAAAGAGCAGGCGAAGAAAGATATGGGAAATATGCTCGATTATATTGACAAGTTAAACGAACTGGATACAACGGGCGTAGAGCCGATGTCCCATGTATTCCCTGTTCAAAATGTATTCCGTGAGGATGAAGTAGTCAATGGGGATGACAGGGAAAAGATGTTGTCCAATGCACCACAGAAAAAGGATGGCACTTATATGGTACCAAAGACTTTTGAATAGAAAGGGAGGACAGCCAGTATGAGTTTAATGAGTTTAACAGCGGTAGAGCTTGGCAAAAAAATAAAAACAGGTGAAGTTACCGTTATGGATGCAGCCAGAGCCGCATTCGAGCAGATAAAAGCAAAAGAAGAAAGTATCCACAGTTTTGTAACTGTTTTAGATGAAGAAGCTGTTATGAAAAGGGCAAAAGAGGTACAGGAAAAAATCAGAGCAGGTAGTCTTACCGGACCTCTTGCCGGTGTACCGGCAGCAATCAAAGATAATATGTGTACCGAGGGAGTGCTCACTACATGCAGTTCCAAAATCCTTCACAATTTTGTGCCGCCCTATTCCGCTGAAGCGGTAAAAAAGTTGGAAGAGGCAGGGGCTGTTCTAATAGGAAAAACCAATATGGATGAGTTTGCCATGGGAAGCACCACAGAGACATCTGCCTTTGGAGTGACTCGGAATCCACACAACACGGACTATGTGCCGGGCGGCTCCTCCGGTGGTTCCTGTGCCGCTGTGGCGGCAGAAGAATGTTCTTATGCTCTTGGTTCCGATACCGGTGGTTCGATTCGGCAGCCAAGTTCATTTTGCGGCGTTACGGGAATTAAACCGACTTACGGAACCGTGTCACGCTATGGATTAATTGCTTATGGATCGTCTCTGGACCAGATCGGGCCCGTGGCAAAGGATGTGACTGATTGTGCGACAATTTTGGAAATTATATCGTCCTATGACGAAAAGGACAGTACGTCCGTTCTGCGGGATGACACGGATTTTACATCGGCATTGATAGAAGATGTAAAAGGAATGAAAATCGGTATTCCGAAAGATTACTTTGGAGAGGGACTTGATTCACAGGTAAGGTCTGCGGTACTGAAAGCGGCAAAAGTATTGGAGGAAAAAGGGGCTGTTGTGGAAGAATTTGATTTAAGTCTGGTAGAATATGCAATTCCCGCATATTATGTCATTGCCTCTGCGGAAGCCAGTTCGAACTTATCCCGTTTTGACGGTGTGAAATATGGGTATCGCACACAGGACTATGAAGGGCTTCACAATATGTATAAAAAGAGCCGCTCCGAGGGATTTGGAGCAGAAGTGAAACGCCGTATCATGCTTGGTTCTTTTGTGCTCAGCAGTGGTTACTATGATGCGTACTATCTGAAAGCACTTCGCACAAAGGCTCTGATTAAAAAAGCGTTTGACAGAGCCTTTCAGTCCTATGATGTTATATTATCCCCGGTGGCACCGACTACGGCACCTAAAATTGGTGAAAGTTTAAGTGATCCGATTAAGATGTATTTGGGTGATATTTATACGATTTCGGTCAATTTGGCAGGGCTTCCGGGAATGACTGTACCATGTGGAAAAGATGATAAAGGGCTTCCGATTGGCCTGCAGCTGATTGGTGACTGTTTTCAGGAGAAGAATATGATCCGTGCTGCCTATACGTATGAGCAGGCGGTAAGAGCAGGAAAGGAGTGTGAGTAAGAATGGGAAAGCAGTACGAAACGGTGATTGGACTTGAGGTTCATGTCGAGCTGGCCACCAGAACAAAAATTTTTTGTAGCTGTTCCACCGCATTTGGAGGAGCACCAAATACTCATACCTGTCCAGTCTGTACTGGTATGCCGGGTTCCCTTCCGGTACTCAATAAACAGGTGGTAGAATATGCTATGGCAGTAGGTCTGGCATTGAACTGTGAGATTAACAGGTATTGTAAATTTGACCGGAAAAATTATTTTTATCCGGATAATCCGCAGAACTATCAGATTTCCCAGTTGTATCTGCCGATTTGTATCAATGGAAGGGTAGAAATTGAAACAGCAGGAGGCAGAAAGAGCGTGGGAATCCATGAAATTCATATGGAGGAAGATGCCGGAAAACTGGTTCATGATGATTGGGCAGATTGTTCATTGGTGGATTACAACCGTTCCGGTGTACCGCTGATTGAAATTGTATCGGAACCGGATATGCGCAGTGCGGATGAAGTTATTGCCTATTTAGAAAAATTACGTACTACGATTCAGTATCTTGGTGCGTCGGACTGCAAATTAAATGAAGGCTCCATGCGTGCCGATGTAAACCTTTCTGTCCGGGAAGTGGGGGCTACAGAATTCGGAACCCGTACCGAGATGAAAAACCTGAACTCCTTTAAAGCCATTGCAAGAGCCATTGAGGGAGAGAGAGCACGCCAGATTGAATTATTGGAAGACGGAAAAGAAGTAATCCAGGAGACAAGGCGATGGGATGACAACAAAGAGTATTCTTATGCGATGCGCTCCAAGGAGGATGCTCAGGATTACCGCTATTTTCCGGATCCTGACTTGACACCGGTCTCGATTTCCGATGAATGGATTCAGAAAATAAAAGACAGACAGCCGGAGTTTCAGGCTGCCAAAGCACTGCGGTATAAAGAAGAGTTCGACTTGCCGGAGTATGATATTTCGATTATAACGGCAAGCAAAAAAATGGCTGATATATTTGAAAAGACCGTTGCCCTTTGCAGCAAACCGAAAAAGGTAAGTAACTGGCTGATGGGTGAGACGATGAGGCTTCTGAAGGAGAAAGAGATGGAGCCGGAAGATATTACGTTTACACCGGAAAATCTTGCCAAGTTAATTGATTTGGCAGATCAGGGCACGTTGAATTCCACTGTGGCAAAAGAGGTGTTTGAAAAAATATTTGAAGAAAATATCAATGTTGACAAATATGTGGCTGAAAATGGGCTGGGAACCGTGAATGATGAGGGAGCTCTGCGTGAGATCGTGGAGAAAGTCATTGCTGAAAATCCACAGTCTGTAGAAGATTACCGGGCAGGAAAAAAGAAAGCGATTGGATTTTTAGTGGGACAGACAATGAAAGCAATGCAGGGCAGAGCAAATCCCGGTATGGTAAACCAGATTCTTACAGAATTATTAGAAAAATAATGGTTTTTTGCATCGTCTGAATACTTGACATGGTGATACGTTATTGTATATAATTATGGTATATATTTGTATAAAATATCGTATTGCTTTTTGGGAAAGAGAGGGCTGTTATGATTGAGATGAGAAGGGAGAAGAGATGGCCGGCAAGTTTGGAGCTGGAGATTTCTTCCCTGTTTAAACAGGATAATGTAAAGGTAGAAGGAATTAATGCGCCGATTGAGGTAGTTGATGTATCGACAGCGGGAATTGGATTTATCAGTAAAAGTGTGTTACCAGTAGGATATTACTTCAATGCCCGTCTGGTGTTCGGTGAGAAAGATGCGTTGAACTGTGTTGTACGGATTTTGCGTCAGAGAAAATTGGACGAGGGTTACAATTACGGATGTGAGATCGTGGGAACAGCGTCAATTATGGATTATGTTATTAATGACTATGCCGCATCTTTACAATAAGAGAAAGATTTTTCTGGAAAGGAAGGAGGCAGCTGAAAGGCGGCCTCCTTTTTGGCTATCAAGGCTAAATTGAATGGAGGGATAATTTTGTTACAGGCAGAAATCGGATGGCTGGATGATCCGAGGGTGTTTCGTGTGAACCAGCTCCCGGCACACAGTGACCATGAATTTTATAGGAGTGAAGAGGAATATCAGGAGGGAAAAAGTTCTCTCAAGCAATCCTTGAACGGAACATGGAAGTTCCTTTTTTCCCAAAATGCAAAGGCAAGACCAGTGGATTTTTATAAGGAGGATTTCGATGTTTCCCAAATGGATGATATATCAGTACCGGGACATATTGAAATGGCAGGATATGATACGATTAATTATGTGAATATCCAGTATCCATGGGAGGGAAAGGAATACCGCAGACCGCCCTTTGCACCTTCCAGTGAGGGACAGAGAGAAGATTTATTCAGCGGTGCAGAGTATAATCCGGTAGGCTCCTATCGATTGGAATTTGACGTGGAAGAAGCTTTGCGGGGGAAAAAGCTCTCTCTCTTTTTTGAGGGGGTCGAGCAGGCAGTATATGTATGGTTAAACGGGAAATTTATCGGCTATGCAGAAGATACGTTTACGCCATCTGAATTTGATCTGAGTGAAGTGATTCGGGACACCGGGAATGTGTTAGCAGTTGAGGTACATAAAAGAAGCTGTGCCGCCTATCTGGAAGATCAGGATTTCTTTCGTTTTTTTGGAATTTTCCGCGATGTGTCCCTGCTTGCCAGACCGGAAACTCATCTAAATGATCTGTGGATACGTCCGCTGTATGAGCCGGAGACAAATAGTGGTAAAGTAAATATCAAAATGAAGTTCGAGGGGAATATAAAGGGGTATGTTGATTACCGGATCCTGAATCAGCAGGGTGATGCCGTTCTTCAAAGTGATGCCGTTCTTCAAGATGATCTGGAAGTTACTGTGCCGATGCCGGATACGGTAATTCCATGGGAGTACGGCAATCCCTATCTGTATAAACTGGAGTTATGCGTGATGGATGATAAAGGGGAACTGGTGGAAATTGTTCCCTATGAGTTTGGTTTCCGAAAAATTGAGATTAAAGATAAAGTGATTTTATTAAACGGAAAACGAATTATTTTTTGCGGTGTTAACCGCCATGAATGGAGTGCGGAAAGTGGCCGGTGCATTGGTGAGAAGGAACGCCAGTGGGATATGGCATGTATGAAACGGAATGAGATAAATGCCGTCCGTACCTGTCATTATCCGGATCAGATTCCTTGGTATTATATGTGTGATAAAGAGGGAATTTACATGATTGCCGAGACGAATCTGGAAACACATGGTTCATGGGGGAAGGCCGGATGTCTGGATGCAACATGGAATGTGCCGGGCAGTGTGCCGGAATGGGAAGAAATGACGCTCGACCGTGCCAGAACTCATTTTGAAGTGTTTAAGAATCATACAGCAATTCTTATTTGGTCTTTGGGAAATGAATCCTATGCGGGGGAAACTTTGCGGAGGATGAATGATTATTATAAAGAAACGGACCCAGATCGGCTGGTGCATTATGAGGGAGTCTTTTTCTATCCGGAGTATAAGGAGACAATTTCGGAAATGGAAAGCCGTATGTATGCTTATCCAAAAGATGTGAGGGAGTATTTGGAAAAAGACGGCAGCAAGCCATTTATCCTTTGCGAATATATGCATGATATGGGAAATTCCATGGGGGGCATGAAATCCTATATGGATCTCATTGATGAATATCCATCTTATCAGGGAGGATTTATTTGGGATTTTATTGACCAGTCTTTATGGGTTACGGATATGGTTACGGGAAAAAAGGTACTTCGCTATGGTGGAGATTTTGATGACCGCCCGACGGATTACGAATTTTCCGGAAATGGAATTGTGTTTGGAAATCGTGTGGAAAAACCGGCATTGCAGGAGGTGAAGTATTATTATGGCAAATACAACAAGTAAATTACAGATTATATATGGTGACTGGTCTTTGGGAGTAAAAGGAGAGAATTTTCATTATATGTTCTCTTATACGACGGCAGGGCTGGATTCTCTCCGTGCATATGGCAAGGAGTGGCTGTATCGGACACCGAAACCGACATTTTGGCGTGCATTGACAGACAATGACCGGGGAAACCAGTTTCATCTTCGCTCGGGGATGTGGCTGTCGGCGGATGTTTTTATAAAGAATATGGGCTGTGTTGTTTCGGTAGAAGGAGAAGAAATTGCAGTAGCCGGTGCACCGGATAATAATACAAGGGGACAGGAAGAATATGCAGATACGGTTTCTGTCAAATATCACTATGAAACGATTACCATACCAAGTACGGATGTTTATGTGACTTATACGGTGACAGCAGAAGGTAAAATTCTTGTAGACATGGAATATATAGGAAGAAAAGGATTACCGGAGCTGCCGGTCTTTGGTCTGCGGTTTGTCATGCCGACTAAGGCAAAGGGATACCGCTATGAAGGATTATCGGGAGAGACTTATCCTGACCGCAGAGCGGGGGGAGTACCGGGCATTTATGAAGTAGAGGGACTGCCGGTGACACCATATATGCTGCCGCAGGAGTGTGGTATGCATATGGACACAAAATGGCTGGAAATTGACCGTATCACAGAATTGGATAACCGGAACAAGAAGTGGAAGAAAACGACTCTTCGCATTGAGGCAGCAGGGGATACGGAAACAAATTTTGCATTTTCCTGTCTTCCGTATACAGCAGAAGAATTGGAGAATGCTACTCATCATGAGGAATTACCACCGGAACGGCGCACGGTGCTGTGTGTGTGCGGAGCAGTGCGGGGGGTAGGTGGAATTGACAGCTGGGGTGCAGATGTAGAGGAGGAGTACCGGATCAGCGGCGAGGAAAATATTCAGTTTTCCTTTCAGATACTGCCCGTTGTTGGTTAAGCTTTTACCAGTATAACATACATTGGAGGAGAACCATATGGTGCGGATAGCAATTTGCGATGATGATGAAAATTATATTCAGGAACTGAAGCAGATAATGGGGGAATACAACAATGATCTGAGAAAGCTGGAAATTGATGAATTCTTATCAGGTGATGCTTTGCTGGCCAGCAGAGTGGATGAGCTGGATGCTATTTTTCTGGATATTCAAATGGAAAATATGGATGGAAACGAAATTGCTGTAAAATTGAAAAAACGAGGGTATCAGGGCTTATTGATTCAATGTTCCGGCATATTTATGCCTACCCCCGAAACGATAAAAATCTCTCCTTACCGCTATTTTTTAAAACAGGATTCTCATGAGAAGACGGTAAGCGAATTGGAGGATGTTTTTGAAGAGCTGGACAGAAGGAAAAGCTGCTGTGAGATAGAGGCGTTCTATAAGAGGGAGAGAGTTTGTATCTGCATCGCAGATATTGTATATATTTCCCATTATCGGAATGGACGGAGTATATTGCACTTAAATGATAAGAAGGCAGAACAATATATGGATGCAAAAATCATTGTACGTGCTAATTTTGATGAACTGCTCCACCAGCTGGAGGGAGCAGATTTTGCTATTCCGCATAATAGTTATATGGTTAATTTAAGGTACATAACAAACTTTGATTACAAGGAAGATTATATTGAAGTAAATGGCATGCCCGTTGCAGTATCAAGAGGGAAAAAAGATGAATTTTTTAGAAAATTTACAGAGTATTCAAGGAAGAAATATAGACATAAATAGAGTTACCTTTATCGATAATTAGGAATGGGGATTTGTATGAAATATAATGGAATATTCAGTCTCTGTATGATTGTATCCACTGCAGTGGAAGTTTTTTTGGCGGCAGACTTTTATAAGGCCTTTTACCTAAAAAGGAAACAGTTTGCAGAAAGAAAAAAGGAATTAATTTTTGTCATAGGTGTGATTGCACTGAATTCTTTTGTTCATTTATTCAATCATCATTTACTGGACTTTGTGACTACCATTTTTCTTTACTTAATCATTGAAGTTGTTCTGGTGGAGGGAAACACATGGAGTAAATTGTTTCACTGGATTATATTGATTTTTGTTGTTTATAGTTCTAAATTGCTTTTTGCTTTTTTGTTCAAAATTTCTATAAACAATCCGATGAAAGAACGATTTGAAAATGAGTTTGTTATGATCCATAGTATTATTGCCATTATTTTAATTGAGTTTCTTCTTCTTTCTATTATCAAACAGTTTTCAGAAATTCAGGTGAAAAAAATATCGGGAAAAATGTTTGGCTGTTTTTCTCTTGTTTCGGTGTCAGTGCTGGGGCTAATGGCAGCCATTTTATATTTTCGGGGGGACGGTAAAGAATTTTCTAAAGTAGATTTTATTGTCATCTTTTTTTATTTGCTGTTATTCTTTGGAATTCTTGCTTTGTTCTATACTTTCACAAAGTTTAGTCAGCTGCAGGAAGAACGAATGATGCTGGAAGTGAGTCAGACAAAATATGAAGAGCGGAGACAACGCCATAAAAGAGAGGGGGATCTGGAGCAGAAGTATAAGGAGCAGATACATGATATTAAATATTATCTGAAGCAGATTGGAATCTATATGAATGAAAAACGCTTTGATGAGATAAAGGATGTTCTAGATGAATTACAAATCGGAATTTATCAGGAGGAGAAAAATATTGTTTGCTCCAACCATTTTCTCAATGCACTTTTCGTTGATTTTAAAGGAGACGTTGGGAAAAAGGGTGTGGAGGCAGATATATTTGTAGAGGCGGGATTTAAGATTGAGTACATGAAAGAGATTGATATTACTGTAATAATGGGGAATTTGCTGGATAATGCTTTAGAAGCTGCCTCCAAATGCACGGCGGGGAAAATCTGGGTGAATCTCTATATGCAAAATCAAGGGAGTCTTGCTGTATTTTCTATTAAAAATACTTATACAGAAAAGATTGTGAAAAAGGGAAATATTTTTTTGACTACGAAAAAGGAAAAGTGGGGACATGGAATCGGACTGCAAAGTGTGGGCCGTCTGGTCGAGTCATATAATGGATATATGCAACAGGATTTTGATGAAAATACATATGAGGTAACTGTTATTATTCCGGTAAAAGAATGAAAAAATAGTACGACAGAATGCGTGTATTATTTGCAAAAAATGCACTTAAAATGCAAAGATTGCACCTTCGCTTGCAATTGTTTTTTAAATGTGGTATATATAGAAAACAAAGGTAAGTGGAGGTGTTTTTTATGTGGGGATATGGAGATACGGGAACGTAGATGAAGGGTGGATGAAGAGAGGATAATAGGAGATTATCTACTGTTACAAACAGAAAAAAGATGATGGATAGTTACTATTCAATTTAATTAAGCAGAAAATCATAAAATTAATTTATCCGGAATGGAAATAGGGATACCTTCCCAAGTAGTTAAGTCAAAGATATCATTATGTTTCTTTAATATAGAATCCCGAGTGATTTCTATTTTACCCATTCCTTTTGGTGCACTAACAATATACCGCGGTATGGAAAGACCAGAAGTGTTTCCCCATAAATGCGTAAGAATATCTATTCCTTCCGTAATAGATGTTTGAAAATGCATAGTTCCACTTACATTTTTGGCATGAAACATATAATATGGTCTTACTCTCATACTAAGAAGTTGTTCATTGAGACACTGAACAATAAATTTATTATTATTGATTCCTTTTAACAGTACCATCTGATTTCCAAGGATTATTCCGTTGTCTGTTAATAATTTGCAAGCATGAAAAGCTTCAGGCGTTATTTCTAATGGATGATTAAACTGTGTATTAATATATATAGGTGCATATTGTTTTAAAATATGTACAAGGGACTTTGTAATCCTTTGTGGCATATTTACTAGAGTTCTACTTCCAATACGAATTATATATACATGACTGATTGATTTTAACTTCGAAAGTATTTGCTGTAATTGTGAATCGGATAATGTTAATGCATCACCCCCAGTTATAAGGACATCGTGAATTTCAGAATGATTCTGTATATAGGTAATAGATTCATCCAATTCAATGGCCGAAATCATACAGTCATGTGTTCCAATAATTCGTTTACGTTGACAGTGTCTGCAAAAAGAAGCACAACAATTTGTAATGTTGATTATTGCACGGTTAGGATAACGACGAACAACTTTTCCTGCTGGGTTAGTATGTTCTTCGGCAGATGGATCAGATTCACCTAATTCAATCAATTCTTTTACGCTTGGTAAAGACATTTTTCCAATGGGGTCATTGATAGGCGATTCATAATCTATTAATGAAAGATAGTATGGTGAAATTGAAAAGCGAAATTGTGCAGACACTCTTTGAATATCACTTATTTGTGATGGTGTAAATTGCATCAAATCAGAAAGAGTTTCTAAAGTATGCACACGGTGGCTGATTTGCCATTTCCAATCATTCCAATTATCTTCGCTTGCGTTAAAATATGTTTTTAGAACATGTTTTCTCTGCTGTTGTTTTTGAATTTGTATTTTGCTTAAACCACAAGGAATTAATTTTATCTGTTGGTTTAATGATTGTCCTATTTGATGCAATTGTTTAGAACGGGTAATAGATAATATATCATTTGTCATTTTAATACCTCCAAAATATAATATAGTGAAAGGAAAATTAATTTATGTCTAGTTCAAAATCTTATGATATCGGAATATCCTACGCATACGAAGATGCGGATATTGTAAAAAAAATTGTAGATGCATTGGAAAAAGCAGGCTTAAAAGTTTTTTTTGATCAAAATGAAGCTGCTAAGCTCATAGGTAAAAACCTGACCTATACATTACCTGAAATTTATTCTAAGCAATGTGCTTATTGCCTTATGTTTGTTTCACACTTTTATGCAGAAAAAAGGTGGACAAATTATGAACGTGACTGGCTATTTCAAAAAAGAATTGATAGCCAGAAAGACAACGTGTATACAGACTGTATTATTCCTGTATTTATTGAGCATACAGAGATGCCAGGACTAAATGCTGGAATCGTTGGTTTCGATGTTCACAAACAATCGCCAGACGAAATCGCATCTATAATGTATGAGAAAATTAAGGGGAAAAAACTTATTTCTCCTCAAAATAATTTTGTAATGTCTGATGTATTCCAAAATATTTATACAAAGATAAATTCTTTTTTAGAAAATCAATCAGATTGCACTTATAAAATAGAGAAATACTCCGAATATGATGTAACTATTAATCTGCATTTAAACTGCCATAATTTTTTTATGCATCTTGTATTGACGGAACCATCAAAAAATCTTTTAAAAATTTCTCAAGGAGAAACATTTTCACGACAAGCAAAAGAAATTTGGGATGCCGAGGCTTATTTAAAAGATGGACAGCTATATTTTATTAACTATAATTTTTCATTAGAACTTCCAGGAACTTTGCACACATATACCGTTGATGAATTGTCAAATTTAATTGTTGAAAGGCTATTCAATTATATAAAGGAGTATTCTTATGTATAAATGTATGATAAATAATCTCCAGACTATTGAAAAACTTTATACAATTTCTGGAAACCATCTTGTTTGTTTAGAAGGCAAAAAGGGGACTGGAAAAACCACAGTATTACAAGAGTTTGCGCATAAACATAAACATATAATACAAATCGAGTCTTTTACCAGTTGTGATAATTATTTATCGCCGATAATCAATGCTCTGTATCAATACTACAATATTTACAAAGACGAATTCGGAGAGATGTCTTTTCGTTCTGAATTTACATACGAGGAATTATTGTTACAAAAACTTTTAAATATATGTACCACCTCCAAATGTGCAATTCTTTTATATGGTTTTGCTAACTATTCAAAAGAGTTTATTAAATTTATTCAAAAATCTATTTCTGCAATTTTACGGAATGGAAAAAACTGTTCCATTTTTATTGAAATAGATTCCGACGATTCTTTGCTCTCTTCTAAAGTACAGGCGATTTATTCTTTTCCGCATCAAGAACATATATTTTTCTCTGAAGTAGAATCCCAAGAGTTAAAAAAAGTCTTTTTAGATGAGCATCCTAATATCGAGATAAAAAAAAATGACCTTGACTATATTGTTAGTTCTGCAAATAAAAATCCTGCAATAATGAATATTATCGTTAATTATTTAAAATCAAAAAAATATATTGCTTTTTATGAAACAAAATATTATTGTAAGCCTTTGCAAATAGGCATACTATCTGATATTTTGAAAGATGATTTTTTTTCACGATTTAATCGTTTGGATGAACTTATGAAAGCTACCTTTTTGAAATCAAGTATGTTTGGAATGGAATTTTATGCTTCACATTTGGAAAACTCATTTCAAATTATTTCAGCAAGTGAAACTCTTAACAAAATAGAAAAATATACAAACTTATTATTTCAAAAAGATATGAGTCCTCAATTGTATTCTTTTTCCAACAGTGAGACGTTATATTTTGCTAAATCTATTATTTCTGATGAACAAAAAAAGAAGTGGGGAGCAATCCTATGCGATTATTATCGGAAACTTTGGGAGCAATCAATTATGAATGTCAATCATTCATCTGTAAATTTTGCAATACGAGCAGCTTTTTATGCGGTAACAGCTTGTAAATATAATGAGGCAGTATCATTTTATATTTCAGCAATATTTATGTGTATGAAAGAGAACAATTTTCAGCAGGTACTAATCATGTTAAAGGAAATTGAAAAATTACTTATTTACCAAGAATTACCTGAAATTATAAAAATGCATCTGGGGGAATTTCGTGCAAATTGTTTTGAAAATCTTGGACAATACCAAAAAGCATGTCAATCATATCAAGATGCCATTCGTAAATTTAAGGATTTTGAGTATTTTGACATCATGAAAATTCAATATCATTTAGCATACTGTACTTATTATACAAGCAGAGTAGATTTAGCCTTACATTTAGCAGAATCCCTAAAAAAGATAATTACACCTGATTCACGGAAAGATCCATTATATTATAATGTTATATCTTTACTTGCTACAATTTATCGTGAAAAAGCCAACCCTAAATTTATTGAAATGTACCTTATTGCGATAAAGGAATGTAAAGAACATGGTTTTGAACATGAATACTATGTTCAATTAAGGAAAGCTGATCTTTGTTATGATGTTACATTATCTATTCCTATGCTCCAACAAGCTGTTACTTATTTTAAAGACAATCATTGTCAGAAAGAATATGGCAAAGCAATACATAATCTTGGTACTGATTTCTTATATTCCGGTAACCCAAGGAATGCATTAGAATATCTGATGGAATCCAAAAATGTTTTTGCAAAGTTCGGTAGCGTGGATGAGGTGTATGCTATCAATTGCATCGGGGTATGGTATGCCATCATAGAGAATAACTATCAACATGCTTTACAGTTTTTTCATCAGGCAGAACACATGCAAATTAACGATTTTAAAAAAATGACAGTTTATGCCAATATTGCAAGTTGTTATCAAAAACTAGAATTGTATGAAAAATGTCAAGAATATATTCATAAATGTGAACTCCTTCCTGCAAGGCAACAAAACAAAGATGTTGGATTTTATCAACGTACGGTTTTGTTTACATGGGCTTTTTTCTATATGGAACAGAAAAAATATTCTGAAAGTCTAAAAATGTTCCGCTCGTGCTGGGATATAGCACTAAAAAATGATCAATCATATCTTGTTGCAAACTGCATATTAAATTTGTGTAAGCATTTAAATATTAAACCAACAAAAATGGAATTAAAATTCTGCAGTATTTCTCATAGCAAATTATATGAGAAATATTACAAAAACAAGAGTTTGTTTCATACTCTTCGATTTATTGAATGACCTAATATTTTCTAATTCTGTATTTACGGCATGCATTCTGAACAATCTGCTGAAGAACATCTTCATTTGAAATATTTTTTAAAGATGTGCATAAATTAAACGAACTATATGGGGCTAAAAGTGGAAGAGGTGCTATTTCCAAAAAATATGGGGTACCATCACTAGCTATTCGAAAATCAGCTCTTCCATAACCTTGCCCCTGTAAAAAAGAATATATTTTGCAACTATACTCTTCTACTTTTCTATTTATCTCATCAGATAAAGTAGAAAGTTGTTTTTGATAAGTATGTGATGTTTTAATGTTTGCATCATACAATTTAATTTGTTGTCCTTGTGAATCAAGAATTGATAAAACTCCTACCGCATATAGTCCATGTTCATTCTCGAGGATTGGAACAGTCACTTCATCTCCTTTAATATATTTTTCACACAGAATTGGTTCATCAGGGTACAATTTACGCAAATTATTTAAAGTATCTATATATTCCATATGATTTGAAACCAGTTTAACTCCCATCCCGGTTCCTTCACAACTTGGTTTAAGAACTAAAGGGAAAGGTATTGGAGAAAAATCTTTATATTGATTGAATGTGTCTTCAGTTATGCAAAAAAAATCTGGTGTCGGGATTTTTAAATAAGTAGCTATTAATTTTGCCTGTATTTTATCAAGGCAAAGTGAACAACCGAAAGAATCCGTGCCAGTATGGGGGATTCCATAGCCCTCCAAAATTGCTGGAATAAGTCCTTCCCTATTTCGTCCACGATATCCCCATGCTAAATTAAATACCAAATCCACATATATATTGTTATTCAAATTCTGGATTAATTGTGTTGCGTTACCCAACAAAACTACTTCATAACCGCATTTTTCAAGAGTATCTTTAACAAAAGTAACATCCGCAGCATTTAGGAAGTCAGTATAATTTAAATCTAAGGATTCAAACCCATATTGTTCTTTAATATCATATGTAATTCCAATTTTCATAAAAGCCTCCGTTTTTCTGTTTGTGCCGATAGATAATCTCCTATTATCCTCTCTTCCACCACTCAAAAAGCCTGCACCTAACTCATAATGTCAGATGCAGGCTTTCCGATTTTAAAGAGAAAAATTTTTCCTAGGATGTTTCGTTGTCAATATATCTTTTTGTTTTGACATTGCCACATGCGTATATATTTCTGTTATATTAATTGAACTATGACCAAGCATTTCCTGAATATACCGGATATCGACATCGGCCTCCAAAAGGTATGTGGCAAAGGAGTGGCGGAACATATGAGGTGTAATATGCTGTTCAATGGCAGATAGAGAAGTATATTTGTTAATCATATCCCGGACAGATTGTTCCGATAATCGTTTTTTTAAACGGTTCACAAAAAAGTAACCGCATTCCTTGATATCGGAAAAATATTCCTGCTGATATTCGCGAAGAATTGCAATGACATCCTCATTTCCGATTTGGATTTTTCGTTCCTTTGCTCCCTTTCCATAAATCAGAATATCCCGTTCCAATAAATCAATATCCGTTGGCTTTAAAGAACATAATTCCGATATTCTCATTCCCGTAGAAAAAAGAAGTTCTATGACAGCAATATCACGGATAATACATCTCTTTTGATATGGACTTTCAGCAAGCTTTTTTTGCATATACATAGTGGACAAAAATGTTTCAATTGTATGGAGAGGAATTATTTTCGGCAATGTGATCGGCTCGCGAAATTTGGTCTGAATTTTATTCATTGGATTGATACCAATGAGGTCTTTATATTCAAGATAATGAAAAAAAGCTTTTAGTGTGGCTATTTTCCGTTTGGAAGTTTTCGGCTTATAGGATTGATGAAGCATAGAAATGTAAGATTCCAAAATCGGTGTGTCTATCTGGGATAATAAATCGACAGAAATATATTCTCTAAATTGCTTCAAGTCAATACGATAGGCTTTTAAAGTTTTCATATCAAGTCGTTTTTGAAATTGGCAAAAATCAATATAATTTTTAGTTATTTTTTCTAATTTTTCCATAATAAAAATCTCCTTTGTTTTTTTCTTCATTTTACCAGAATCACAAAAAAAATTGCAAAAAATGCACTTAAAATGCAAAGATTGCACCTTCGCTTGACATCGGTTTTAAGATGTGATATGACATAGAAAAAACTTGTTTTTGAATGAAAGCAAATAGCTTTGATATGGGAGGTATTTATGAGAAACAAAAGAAAACGAAGTAAGAAAATATTCTGCACAATATTTGTGGGGGTATTGTTGATAGCAGGATTTGCCGTTGTAAATGAGAGGACAGAACAGGAAACCAGAGTTGATGCTGCGATGGCAAATGCTACAATTACCGGGGAAATCCCAGAAAAGAGAACCAAGTTTGTCAAACAGTTCTCTATGTCTGACGGCAGTTTTACAGCGGCCACTTATTCCATGCCGGTTCATTATAAAAAAGGCGGCAAGTGGCAGGAAATAAATACGACGTTAAAGAAATCAGGAAAGAATACATATCAGACCAAGTCGACCGATTTGAAGATCAAAGTATCAAAGAAAGCAAACCAGAAGTCTGTTATTTCCTTAAAGCGGGACAAGATGGGGTTATCTGTTGCTTTGAAAGGGAAGAAGTTGAAAAAGGCGAAAGTGAAAATCAGCAATCCCAAAAAGAAAACGAAAACAGATGTTCTCAATCAGAATCAGGTCATCTATAAAAAGGTGCTGAAAAACACCGATGTTTCTTATGATATTTTTCCAGAGAAAATTCAGGAAATAATATCAGTGAAGAAAAAGAGAAAAAATAAATCTCTATCCTTTCAGATCGGGACAAACAAATTGAAGGTAAAGGTAAAGGGGAAGAAAGTTTACTTCAAGACGAAAAAAGGAAAGACCAGATATACCCGTCTGACAACCCAGTTCACAGATGCCAATGGAGTTTCTACCTCCAAAGGGAAAGTTTCTTACAACAAAAAGAAAGGAATTCTGAAAGTAACACCGAATAAAAAGTGGTGGAACAGCAAAAAAAGAAAATTCCCGGTAGAAATACGTACTACATATATTACGGATGAGCATGAACGGGATGTGAAAGTGGGGGCAGCGTATGCGGGGGCACCAAACAGTAATTTCAGTTATGACAAATCTCTTCTTTTACAGGCAAATAAGTGTGTAGCATTTACCAAGATGACCAGTCTGGCAGAATTAAAACAGCCGAATGTCCAGATTCTAAATGCTGCCCTTCACATCAAAAACGAGAAGACATTAAAACTGGGAGCAGGGAAGCTCTTCGACATTGGCGTGCACAAGGTAAAGCAGAATTGGAGTGTCAAGAAATTAACCTATAACAACCGTCCGGCATATGACTCCATGGCATCGGCTACAATGGGAATCCAAAAGGCAGGCAGTTATCAGTGTGATATAACTGAGATTGTCAAGTCATGGTATAGTGGTGAGGCAAATTACGGAGTAGCACTGGCAGCAGATAATTCCAACCGTTCTTATCAGGCGAAACTGGACCGGAATCCATATTTCACTGTCCATTATGAAATTGTCGGCTTTGACGGTGCGGTAGAACTAAAAGAAGATCAACCAATAACAAGAGAGGTTCTCAAAGCGGGACAGGAGAACTATTTCTACTTTGATGCGGAACCGGGCATTGCCTATGAACTGTATACATCATCCGATCTTGATACACAGGGTATCCTTTATGACACCAAGAAAGAACGTTCCGATTATGATGATAACAGTGGGACGGATGAAAACTTTATGTTCGTAAAGAGTTATGACGGCAGGAGATACTTGAAAGTAACGACCAAGGGCAGCAGTGCAACCGGGAAATATACACTGATGCTGAAAAAACGGTTTGCCAGACCGGAACCGGTAGGAAAAGAGGGCCAGGACAGCTACATCATCCAATGGGATGCCGTGGAAAAGGCAAAGGAATATCTGGTAACCGTTTATGATGAAAAAGGGAAAATTCACGAGGTAGTAGTAAAGGATACTTCCTACGAGTATAGTTATACGAATGAAACGGCAGGAAAGACTTTGGCATTTACCGTAACACCGCAGGAAAATAAGGAGCTGAAGGGTGAGAGTTCCAGAAAGATTTATAATAGAAATATGGGTTCTAAATGGAGTTATGATACACCGATGAATCAGACAAGAACAATGTTTGGCAGTACCGTCTGTAATGGAAAAATCTATGTACTGGGTGGCATGACAGAGGAAAAGAAGGCAGGTAAATCAATGGAAGTGTTCGACGTTGAGAAAAGGGCATGGACAACCCTTTCCAATTATCCGGGAGATGTCGATGGCCTATGTAACATGGCACTTGTTACGATAGGAGATGATATTTATGTACTGGGCGGACAGAGTGATGATACTGCTGCTGCAAAGCTTTTATCGGATGTGTACTGTTATCACACAGAAAGCGGTAAGTGGGAGAAGAAAGCAGACATGCCACAGAAACGCACAGGTATGGTAACGACCGTATGCGATGGGAAAATATATGTTTTTGCCCGTATTGGAACAACAGAGCGGGTAGATGTATATGACGTGGCTGAAGATAAATGGACAAGTACGGTGAAAGCAGATACCAGTATCAACATTCAGGCACAGACTATTGACGGACATATTTATGTTCTTCGGGAAAAAGAGGAAAAGGGTGCGGTAAAAGCAGAGATGTACTGGGAAGAGTATCTGCCGGAAGAAGACGAATATGATAATGCCGGTACGGCCTGCCCGATAGAGAAAGCAGACCGCTATCGTTATGGAACGGTAGTGGAGGGAAAAATTTATATGGTCAAGGAAAAGGAAACGAAAGAACCGGTCTGCTATGATTTATATCTTGACAAATGGAGCAGTCTTCCTGATATGAACCTGAGGAAAGAGAAGTCGGAGCTTCTGTCCGTGGGAGCAGCTCTTTATAGTGTTGGCGGAATGACAAAAGGTTTTGGACTACTGGATGTGGTAGAAAAATACGAACCCGGAGAGGGACAGATTGAAAAGCAGATAGATGTGTCCAAAGGGGAGATATATGAATTACAGGTAGAAGCAGGGCATTGTAAGGAAAATACGGACTATCTGGTAACGGTCCGTATTAATCCCAAGGAACTTGCATTTGAAAAGACTTCATCCTTTATGAGCGAAAAAGAGTATACCAAGGGAACAAATGGTGTTCAGTTGGTCAAATATTCTAAAAAGGACGGGGTTATGATTCTGAAGTTAAATGGAAAGATGGAATCCGAAGAGACAATGGAAGCCTATCAGTCCATTCCGGTCAGGGGATTGAAAGAGGGAAAGACAACGGTAAAAATGCAAATTGCGTATTAGTTTGAGCGAATATACGGAATGGAACAGTATAGAGAGTTGGAGGAGCTGGAACATGGGAAAAGGCGGAAGAAAAAGTTTACAAATAAAAAATATCGTATGGGGGACTGCCCTTTTGGCCGGTATCACAGCCGGATTTTATATTGGCAGTACAACCAGTCATGCAATTAATGTGAATTATGATTCTGCGGAAGCCGCTTATTATACCCAGAGCTATAATCAAGTGGCAGAAGATACGGCAGCAGGTTCTCCTTTGGAAGACTCCTCTGTGGATGGTGTCGATACATCTACCGGTAAACTCGTACTATCCCGCACGGATCTATCTCTTGAGGGAATGGCTGGAATGGATCTGGAATTAACCCGTTCTTATAATAGCAGGAAAGCAAACATAGGAAAAGCGATATCCGAAACCACTGTGGAATTGGAGAGAGATACGGTAAAGATTACCTATACGAACAGTGCAGGAAATAAGCACACGGTCGTTGTGCTAAAAGAAATCTATGAAAAACACAAGGATGCACTGAAAGATATGTTTGTGGAATATGACTTTAAAGAAACATGGAAAGACAGTGTTGTCCGAAATACCCATCAAACGAAAGTCGTGCCGGGCAGTGACTATAACGTATACGGAATCGCCACCGGCTGGTCTTTCGATTTTCCGTGGATTGAAACGATGTCGATTGAGGGGAATAGTTATGCTCAAAAGCCAATGTACCTTCATTTCGGAAATGAAACCGTAATGAAAATTGCCAGTCAGGAAGACAGTGTGAACAGATCCTACACCATTACAGGGTTTGAAAACTATGATTATCAGGATATCAGACTGGAGGATTTTAATAAAACAGTGGATGGTGTGCCGTGCCGATACCTTCTACGGGACAAAAACGGACTCCGTACTTACTTTAACAGTGACGGAGTAATTGTGCTGCAAAAAGATAATCACAATAATACCATCCGTTTCACTTATAAAGATAAAATTTATTTTAATACGATTACAGACTCCGTCGGCCGTGCCGTAAAGTTTCAGTACAAGGAATCCGCCCATGGCCTGCCGTTACTGAGCAAAGTGACAGTAGAAGGAAAAAAAGTAAGTGGCGGTGTATCGAAGGAAACGGTCACTTATAACAGCAGCGAAACTTCTTACCAGCCAATTCGTGGCAGCAAATTATATGGGGCAAAATTAAATGATGTGACGGCAGATGGCAGCAAAGAATCCTACCGTTATAAAACAGTAGAAAGTCTTGTCAATACGTCAGGGGCAGGTGTCGCTTCCCAGCGTGCCCTGACCAATCAGACCTATCTTATACAGGGAGTGGAAGAAGATGGCTGTATCAGCAGGTACGAGTACCGGGCAGGGGCAGTCCGTGCCAAAGCGGTAGATGCCAGCCAGTCCCGTGAGGTGGTAACACAGCATTATTATGTGACCAGAGAATATGAGCAGGACAGTAAAAATGAAAAGAAAAAAGCAAATGGCAGAAAATATGATTATTTTCAAAAGCAGTTTAATGAGGAGAAACAGGCATATGAACTGGTATCTTATGATGACCTGACCGGAGAAGCACATGAAATGGCTGCGTATGGAACGGAGAAAATACAGCCGGTTACTTTGGTCAGTTCCTACAATCCGAAAAAGAAGTCCAAAAAGAAGAAAGTAACGGATTATGTTTATAAAAAAAGTGATTTGAATTCCGGTTCGTTACAGTTAAAAAAGAAACCAAAGAAGAGTACAGCCGTATATATTTATAATCGTAACCGACTTTTGACCAGTCAGATAGAGGAAAGGAAAATAAAAACCGAAATTCAGTACACATATGACAAAAGTGGACAGGGCTCTCTGGCAGTTTTGGAAACAGAACGAAATTATGGGACAAAACGAACAGGGAAAGCGGCTGTTTCCATACAGGGCTATACGTATGATTCCTATCGGAATGTATTAAAAAGTCAGGCACCAAAGGCATATCGGTCAAAGTATAAGGGAAAAGAAGCACTTTTTACCACTACCTATACTTACCATGGCAGCGGTTATCCGAGCAGCGATATTGCATACACTCTTTCGGAAGTAAAAACAATCGAGAATTATGTAGATGATACAACAAAGAGTAAGACAGAAACATTTCTGGGGGCAAACAAAGTAGATGTAGTGAAAAATTGTACTTACGTCAGTGAGAAGGGCAATGCCTATCGTTTGATATCCCAGTCCGAGAGCACTTATGACACGGCAGGGAATGAAACGGTATGTAAATATTACCCAAGCTGCAGCAGCGGAGAACTGGGTGATGTCATACAGTATACAACTACTTACAATGGCCTTGGACAGGAGACAAAAGAGGCGGTTAAAAACATTTCTGCCAGACATCCGGAGCAAAATATCTCTTACGTTGCAGAGGAAACGACCTATGATGATTTTGGAAATGTGCTGAGCAGTAAGGATCGAAAGGGACTATTATCTACCAGTATATATGATGAAAACACCGGAGAGGAAATTGCGTCAACAGAAGCAAAGGGAACTGTTTACGAGACATCCGATAACACTTATCACACGGAAGATAACCTGAAAACGATGAGCTTAGACTATTATAATCGTTGTACCGTCAGCCAAATGGATACATTTTCAAACCTAATCATCGAAAAAGATGAAAAAGCCGGGACATGGACGGAATACGAATATGATTACGGAGAAGACAGTGAGGATGAAGAGGAAGACGAAGAGGAGGCAGTAGTAGAAAGCCGATTAGTAGAGGAGCGGACTTATTCCTTCCAGCCAACAGAAGATAAAGTGCTCACAAAAGCCGATGGGACGACAGAATACAACTATGATATTCCGGGAAGAGGAGATAAAATTTTATCGGCAGCACGGCACGTTTATAATGATGAGAATGAGGAAATCGTAACAGCAGAATTTTCCGGTGGGGCAATAGATGCGTCCCATTGCAGCAGCTGGCAGCTGGTAAAAAAAGAGATTGATACGGAAGAAGACAGTACGATAACGATATCTTACACAAAAGAATTAAATCCGAAACATTATCAGAAAGAAGTGGATCAGGATAATTATTATAACCAGTTTGATTCCTATGTACTGGGTGAGACAATTCAAAAATCCATTGCTGATGAAGATGGAAATGTTATATCCGAGACAACGATAGAAACAAAGGGGACAGACAAACTGATGACAGTGACAGAGTCTGACTATAATGACTTTGGAAAGGTGATAACACAGACCAAAACCATTCAGAAAACCAAAAATGGAAAAGCAAAAAATAAAAGTGAATCCAGCAGTTCTTATGAGTATGATTATCAGGGAAATGTAATAAAAACAGAAACAAGGAGCCGGAAAGATGAAACAGAACCTTGGGAAACCACGGTTACGAAAGCTGCCTATAACGATAACGGACAGTTAATTGAGAGTTATGATGCGAAAGGTGTTAAGGAGAATTATGCGACTCAATATGAATATGATATCAACGGGCAGCAGATAAAAGAAAGGATTCCGGTAGACAAAAAAGAGGGAAAGGTCATTTATCAGACGAATACGAAAGAATATGATGAAGATGGAATGGTAATTGCAGAAGAAACCCAGATAAATAATAGTGAGGTACAGCGTACCGAATACACATATGATGTTATGGGGCAGCTGATACAGGTAAAAGCGGTACAAAGTGAAAAAGAAGCCCAATATGCCCAGTTTGTATATGACCGTGAGGGAAACAAGATTCGCCAGTTTACCGGATTGACAAAGCCTTTGATTCTCGCGTTGCAAGAGGGTGAGGGGGAAAACCCCTATACTTATATGAACCATGAGTATCATGTGGAAATATCGGGAAAGGCAAAGAAAGATATTTATAGTGAGACGAAATATCACTATAATAAAAAGAACGAACTGACTTCCTACACAGACCCCGAGGGAAATAAGGAGAGTTATATTTATGATGAACAGGGCAATCTGGTAGAGACAATAGACAAAAACGGTAATACGATAACACAGGAATACGACTACCAAAACCGTCAGACGCAGCAGAAAGCAACCGACAAGGAAACGGAAAAAGAGACAACGCATACCTATGCTTATGATGACTATGGCAATGTAAAAACCATTGATAACCGCAGTCTTACTTATGATGTCCTGACAGGCCAGATAGAAACAGAGACCATAAAGGGAGCTGCCGATAAAGACATTACAAAAGTTTACCACTATGATAGTGATGGGGTGGCTGCTGACTTTACGGTAATGATTGGAGGAGAAAAGAAGCTTGCCTATAAGTACCAGTATGATGGGGAGTCAAAGCTAACAAAAGTAGTTCAGACAGACAATGGCAATCCGGAAACCATTGCCCGGTATGAGTATGACGAAAACGGTGCATTGAAGAAACAGGACGGACAGAAAGTGTCATCTGCCTATGAGTATGATTTGGGCGGAAGATTAAGCAGCCTGAAAAATGAAAGTGATACCGGTATCATGTTGTCAGCATATCATGCCGCCTATCAGCTGAACGGACAGAAAGTAAAAGAATCTGAAGAAATATGCGGAACCGACGGACAAATGGAGAAAAGGAATCATCAGTATACCTATGACAGACTGGGACGTCTGACAAAAGAAAGCCATACGGGAAGTGACGAAATCTCCTATACCTATGACGCACACAATAACCGGAAGGAAATGATACAAGGGAAATTAAAAACCGCTTATAAATATAATAAAAACGATGAATTGCTCCGTACCGATGTATTGAATACAAAAACGGAAAAGGATACCGTCACGTTATATAAGTATGATAAAAACGGTAACCAGCTGGCAACGGTTCATCGGAGAACGATAGATAAAACAAAAGAAGGACCGCAGTTTGATTTAAATGTGACATTAGGAAGCAACCAGTTAAATGACAATGTGGTCAGTCAGTATAATGCCTTGAACCAGCCGACCGCAGCATTGACAAAGAATTATAAAGTATCTTATGATTATAATGATGAGGGATTGCGAACGGAAAAGACGGTCAATGGGAAAAAGCGTGTTTACGTCTGGGATGGGGATAACCTTGTTATGGAGCTGAATGAAAAAGGGAACGTAATGAAGCGATATGTGCGGGGAATGAACCTCCTCTATTCGGATAACGGACAGGGGACGGATAAGACATACTATGTACAGGACACCCATGGAAGTGTGGTGCAGCTTGTCAATGAGGATGGAAGCATTGCGAAAAAGTACAGCTATGATTCCTTTGGCAATGAGGAAAAGCCGGGCAAAAAGGACGAGAACCCATTCCGCTACTGTGGGGAGTATTATGATAAAGAAACGGAAACGCTTTATTTAAGGGCTAGAAACTACAGTGCAGAGGTGGGAAGATTTACGACGAGGGATAGTTATACCGGAGAAAGCGATGATATCGGTTCCCTGAATCTGTATGTGTATTGTGATGGTGATGGGGTGAATCAGGTAGATCCGAGCGGGCACTGGGGAAAGTTCAATGATAAGTATGTACATCAGGACTTGGTAAAAGAGGCTTTGACATCTATATACAAATCTGCAAACTATGTTACAAGTACAGAATTGCATTTTAATATTCTAAACAAAGTGCGATTAAGAGCACTATTGGATGGGGCGATACTTCCGGATTATATGAATAAAGCAAAAAAGGGGAAAGATCCGTTTAAAAAGTCTTCTAAAAAGCTTTACAAGTCTGTAATAAAGAAATTGAAAATAAAGAAGAATGGAAATGCCTTTCATGGCAAGAGTAAAAGTTCTTTAGAAAATTTTAAGGAAAGAGCAAGGAAAAAGCTAAAAAGAAAAGGAAACAAACAAAAGAATGCCCTTATGATAGGATGTGTTCTGCATTCAATACAGGATTATTATGCACATTGTTATGTAAGTGAGTTGGTGGAATTTAAGAATACATATTTTGTTAAAAAGTCAATTTCCCCAAAGATGTTTTCTTATCATTATGATTGGGTGTATAAATATAGGAAAATAGTAAAACAAACGGAAATAAAAGTTGATCAAGAGGAGATAAATAGCACTAGAGATAAAATACATAGTAGAACAAAAGATAATCCTAATATGGATTTTGTGCAATATGGTGATTCAATAGGAGGCTGGGTATTTGTCCCAAGAGAACAAAACAATAGATATATAAAAGCAAGAAGTGATTCAGTAATATATCTTCAAAAGTACATACAAATATATTTATAATGAGAGGGGTGGAATTATAATATGAAAAATTTATATCTCCTTGTGTGTGTGTGTTCCATTATTTTTTGTGCTTGCAGTATGGGAAATAACATGCGAGAGCAACTTTCTGACAATAGTAATGGTTCAACTGGTGCTGCTATGTCAGTAAGTGGTAGTGCAGTACAGAAAAAGGAAACGGAACCGGCAAAAATTGTAATAGATGAAACTGGGAAACAACAAGAACTGAAATTAGGAAACATCAACACAGCAAACAGAGCGACGCCTTTTTATTATATTGGTACACTGGCAACGGATTATGCTCAAGTGGCGGATGGACATTACTATTTTTTGCGTTCTGACGGAAACGGCAATTATACAATTTATCAGGATAAAGGTGAGATAGTTGGGGAATTTTCTGTAGAAAGTGGCTATGTAAGCCATTTTACAAGGTATGAGAATCGGTTTTATGTGTTAATGGCAGAAGAGGAGGAACCATGGGTCTATAAGTTTGGATATATTGATATGGAATCAAATAAAGCAGTTGTATTATATGATTTGACGGATAAATATCCAACAATGTTTTATTTTTTTAATCAATATCTTTATTTTGATGATTGCAGCAAACTTAGCATATTGGACCGATTCAGTGTTGATGAGAATAATAAGAATGGTCAGCTGATGAAAATTAGTTTGAAAGACAATAAAAAAGGGTTGTCGGCAATCCCTATAAAATCAAAAATAGAGCAGAAAAAAATACAGAACAGCTTTTATTTGGATAGTAAATTTTATTATACAAAGCATGAGGACAATAAAGTTTGCGTTTATTCGATAGATGCTCATAACTATGATGAGGAAAAAGTATTTGAATATCAATATAAAGAAAGTTCTGATAATATTCGTTTTGATATTACAGATGATATTATTTATTGTGATGATTTCGTAATACCTAGAAATGGTGGTAAAATGATACGTGCTTTAAAAAAGGCCGGAACTCTTAAGTTTACAACAGACCTTGTTTCTTGTTCCTATAATAGCAGATATATTTATTATATTGATAAAAAATATCATCTTCGGCGAATTGATAAAAAAACAATGGAAGATATCAAAATTAGTAATATAAAATCAATGGAAGTAAGCTGTACCGAGGATTCTGTATATGTAAAGGGATACGTCAAGGAAATACTTTTAGAGTATTTAGATGAAACGGAGGGTTGTGCAAAATATTATGAGAACCCAATCTCTAATGATTTGTACTGTATGGATTTGGATGGGAAAAATATAAAGAAAATTTGGAATGGAGATACCCGGAATTAAAGGGGGTACATTATGTCAAAAAGAAAAAAGTTCATTATAACCATAGGTGTGCTACTGTTATTAATCGCTTTTTCATTGCTCATTATTAAGAAAGTAAAATTATATAAGGTGGCTCAAGAAGGCGTACTTGTAGAGGAACCAAATTATACAATAGAAAAAGGACATAAGATTTATTCGGATTGGGGAGACATGAATCGTTACAAGGTTTTTAAGAAACAGTGGTCTGATCTTAAAATGGGTGATTCTGGTAAAACCATTTTAGAATATGGAGATTTTTTGTGCTGTATATGTGCTGTTGCTTCAACGGCTGATTATATAGGGTATGCACCAGATAAAATGAATACTATCTTAGGTGAATTAAATGGATATAAAAAAAATGGGGATATTAAAAATAGTATTTTGAAGGAACTTGTGCGTAACGTAAAATTACATGATACAATAGATCCTCAACTTAATGATGATGAAGTGACACGGAATCCGATGGAAGATGATGTTGTATATGATATTATAAAGGTAAAAAAAGCTGGTGAATTCAGATGGGTTGTTATGGAAGGACTCTCTGAGGATGGTAAACATTATCAATGCATGGACCCGCAAGAAAAAGAGATTACATATTTATCGGATTATGGAAATCGTGTTTATGCGTGGTATACAATGGGGGGATTCAAAAGGAGATTGACTTAAAGAATATGGAGAGTGTTTTCAAACAAAGAGAGCTTAAAGCTGAAAAAAGAAACAGGATTATTAAAAGAGTAGCTTTATTTTTAGTATTTATTTTATTACTTGCTTTGGGAAGGAAAGCAGATCAATATTACAGCAAAGAAAATAATAAGTAGAGTCGGAGCGTGAAATAGATACCCTCATTTCAAGTGATTAATATTACATTCTTTTACACGGTATCAACGTGAAGAAAATATAGAATGCGAGGAAAACGAAAGTAGTATGAAAAAAATAAGACCATGTAAGAAGTTATTTATAATTTTGATTGTACTTTGTTTAGCAATAGCAAGTTTAGTAATACATTTTATAATCTCTCAATATGTTTCAAATTGGAAAGGGTCGTATGTTCGATATGATGAAATGTTACTTTCGGCAAATGGAGAATATTTTGGGATAATTGATACGGCAAAGGATAAAGTATTGATTACTGACTATTCTGGCAAAATAATTTGTGATTTGGATACAAGAGGGGATTCTGCGCAGCAGATTGCTTTGGGTAAAAATTCATTTTTTTTGCTCCATCAATGGGAAGATGAAAAGGGGGCCGGTAGAATTGTTCAATATGATTATCAGTCGAATAAAATGAAAGAGTCTGTTGCGGATAATATAGCGACAATAGCATATAGAGATGGATATTTGTTTATAGGGGAGTGGAAAAAGGAAGAGGAGGATTTATTCTATCATTTTATTCCATTTTCTAATGGCTTTTATGCCAATTATTATTGTAAGGAAGAAGCGTTTGCGAATGAACTTAAAAATCTGAAACCAAATCATGAACAGATGTGTATGGTCGGTAATTTGAAAATGTATTATCATCAGGATGGTTATTTTTCCATGAATCCGACACTGGATGATTACTTGGAGACATCCATTGGGACATTTACGGCAGAAGATAAAGTTTCGGGTTATGGGGCAAAAACTGAACAGGAGACTAAGAACAGGACTTTAGTATTGAATAAAATAGGCAATATGAAAGAAATTCAAAAACCAATCTATGAGATTTACGAATATCAGTCGGGAACGGATATTTATGGTGTTTGTAATATATATGAAAAAAGAATTCCGTCCCGTCCTGTTCAACCGAAAAATGTTATAAAGTCGTATTGTTATAAGATTCGTCCAAAGGAAAATGAAATTAAGATAATGGGGCAGACAAATTCCTGTCTCGGAATTATTGCCTCTAATTTTTATTTTATATATCAAAAAGAGAATATGATTATTCGGCAGAATCTGAAATCAGGGGATGAGAAAGTAATTTGCGAACTTGAAAAGGAGCAAAATACATATTATATACAGGGAGACTATCTATTAATAGTGGGAAACGACAAGTGCATTCCTGTTAAGTGGAATGTAGGATAATACTGGAGCAATGTGGAAAATCTTACAGGACGATAAAAGAATATGGTCTGTGTAGGGTTAGAATTAAAGGGAATAATTGAGGTTGAATTTTGCAATGGAGAATAATAAAAAATTTGGCACAAAACTTTTAATTTTAATACTTGTGATTATTGTGGGCTTACAAATCTTTTATAAAATAGAACAAAATATATTTTGTGATCAACTGTTTGATATGGAGTTTCCGGATGAAATAACGGTTGTAGAAAAACATAAGGTAAGAGGGAAATTAAATGGAAATGGTAATTCAATGGATTTTCTTGCCTGCGTTTTAGTAAAAACGAATAAAACAAAAGAAGAATTAGAACTAATGCTAAAAAATAAAGATTTTAATCCAGTAAGAAAAGATAAGGAAGAGGAGTATAATGATGTGTATAGAGAAGTTGTGAAAGTGAATAGTGTCGCACTGGAAACAGAATTGTTGGAACATAAATCAGTGTCTTTTGAAAAATTAGAAAATGTAGCAGATTTTAAGGGTTACTATGCCTTAATCATTTATGATGGAGGATATACTTCCTATTTTAATATTAGTTAATATAGGAAAAAAGGGGCAGGCTTTCTCGCTCATACCCCTTTGTGTGTTTATTCGTTGTAATTTACCAGCTCATTCAGCATTTTTGGAAGGTCGGTATCCATATTTTCATCAGAAAACTGACAAGTGCCCACAGCTTTGTGACCGCCTCCGCCGTATTTAAGCATGAGATGACCGACATCAACATTTGAAGTCTTGTTTAACACGCTATAGCCGACAGCGGCAGAACAGCCCTTGCCCCCTTTGCCATTTACAATCCAGCAGGAAATATTCTGTTCCGGATACATACTGTAAATCATAAAACGGTTACCGGAGTAAATGGGATCAACTCCACGCAAGTCAGTAATAATTACATCTTTTTCAATACGAGTATGTGCTTTGACCATTTCCTGAAATTTTTCAGATTGTTCATGGTAAATCTCAATTCGCTCTACCACATCCGGCATGGATAATATTTCTTCTGTTGTCATTGTCCGGCAGGCATCGATTAATTCTTCCATTAACTGGTAATTCGATATTCTGAAATTTCTCCAGCGTCCCAAACCAGTACGTGGGTCCATAATAAATCCGACCAGCACCCAACCTTCAGGATGAAGGATTTCATCAATCGTGAGATTGGCAGAATCTACTTTGTCTACAGCTTCCATCATATCATCAAATTGTGGGAAGCGTTCTTTTCCACCATAATATTCATAAATAATACGTGCACAGGAAGGGGTGATACGGCTTTCCCCCTTATATTTTCCTTCTAACTGCTGGCGTTCGTGCTCGCTGGAATGATGGTCAAACCAAAGTCCGCACCCTTCGACAAAAGGAACGTTGGCGAGACAGTCATCCTCCGTAATTTCTACTAATCCATCTTGTAAATCTTTTGGATGAGCAAATTTCCAGTGGTCAATAATGCCGGCTTCCTTTAATAAAGCCGCACAAGCTAAACCATCAAAATCCGATCTTGTTACAAGTCTCATAATAAGTAAACCTCCATTTTTTTCATCATACTAAATATGTGTACCCAAATATAATTAAATATATTATACTATAAACAGAAGAGTGGGGCAAGATTCTTTTGGAACGATTTAAATATGAAAAACTTTTACCTTTTATTTAATCCTGATAAAATATTTTGTATTTTGCAACATTTTCCCTTGCTCAATCGTATTAGTAGTAGAAAGACCAAAAAGGGGGTTTTTGTATGAAGAAACCATTGTTTGTAATTTCAGCCTTTTTTTTACTCGTAGCATTGTCAGCGGCAGGGAAAGCTGGAAAGGCAGAGGCTGCGAAAAAGACATCAGTGAAAGCGGAATTAAAAAAGGGGACACTGACCATTTCCGGCAAAGGTGCTATGATGGCGAAGGTAAAAATAAAAAATAAGAACAAAGTTAAAAAAGTTGTAATAAAAAAAGGTGTTACGACGATTTCCAATAATGCCTTCAAAAATTACAAGAATTTAAAATCTGTTGTCATTCCAAAAACGGTTACTAAAATTGGATGCAAAAGTTTTTTTGGCACACCAATCAGACAATTAAAGGTTCCATCTAGCGTAAAGACAATTGGACAGGAAGCTTTTAGTAATATGCCGAAATTGAAAACACTGACAGTTCCGGGGAAATTTTCCATCAAAACGGTTGGGGGAGATGACAGCTCTGCCGGGGTGTGCAGCAATGTTGATACTGTTGTATTCAATACGAAATTGAATGTAAAGCGTACGGCTGCATTTACGTCTGAGAATTTTGTTGTATCAAAAAATGATTCCAAATATAAGAGTATTGACGGAGTGATATATTCTAAGGATGGAAAATCTATTGTACGGGTTCCTCAATTGCGTAAGGAACTCGTCATTGATGCGCAATGTGAGCATTTTGCCCTGCAGTCAGTATTAGATACGAATGCAGATAATGAGGGAGATCCGATAGGAGGAAGCCGGGTAAAAAAAATAGTAATTCCGCCATCGGTAAAAAAAGTGGAGTCTGCACAATATGCTGGAGTCTGCCGCAATGAAAGCTATTTGTCCGGTGAAGAAAAAGAGGGGATTGCTCTTGAAATTCAATCAAAGCAGCTGGATGGCACTTCTCTCAATGAATTGATAATATGGCTGGGAGCAAAGCCACAGGATGTTATGAAACAGCTTCCACAGCAGATTCATTTTGCAAATGATATGTATATTTCTTCGGATGGTGCACTGTTAAAATATGCGGGAAAAGAAAAAGAGGTAACGATTCCGGCGGGGGTCACAAAAATTGGAAATTATGCTTTTTGGCGGGTAAATTGTCTGGAGAAGATTCATATGCCGGAAGGGCTGAAAGAAATAGGGGATTATGCCTTTTATGCCTGTTCGGATGTAATACGGGAAAAGGAACTGTGTGTTACCTTTCCTTCGACAATTCAAAGGATTGGTAAATCTGCATTTCAGCTGAATGCCATAAAGAGTTTAGTGATTCCAAAAAGTATTTCTTCCTATGGAGAATATGCCTTTGCAGATAATAAGCTGTCTCAGGTTACATTGCCGGATACATTAAAGACAATTCCCAAGGGGATGTTTGCGGGTTGTCAGTTAAAGAAAATTATGATACCGGATTCGGTACAAGAAATAGGAGAAGAAGCATTTCTTGACTGTACAGAGGTCACAGAAATTCAGTTTGGAAAATCAGTGAAAAAAATTGGAAATAGTGCCTTTCAAGGGACAAAAGTTACAGCGGTTATATTACCTGTATCGGTAACCCATATAGGAAAGAATGCTTTTGCGAACAACTGGGAAGATGCACCAAAAAACCGTACAATTACAATTGCTGGTTCCAGTAAAGGAATTGAAAATTCTGCCTTTAAAACGCCGGAAGATACATTAATTTATCAGAAGTCCCATCAGGAAATGAAAACATTTTTTGATTCTTCATATGGCAAATTGTTAAAACTGAAGGCGAAAATTGTATTTAAGTGGAATAAAGTAAAAGATGCCAGTGGCTATCAGGCAGTATTTTCCACAAATAATAAATTCAAGAAAAATAAAAAGACTGTTTGGATGAAAAAATCTCAAAAAAAGGTGACCGTATCGGTTAAGGTGAAAAAGAATCAGGTGAAGAAAGTATTGTCGCATAAAACAGTGAAAATATATGGGAAAATTCGTCCTTATAAAGTGGTAAAAGGGAAAAAAATTTATGGAAGATGGACCGTGAATACGTTTGAATGCGATGAATACTAAAAGAAGGTGATGTATATTATTTTACATCCAATTGATAAAAGTCAAAAACAGCAGGAGTGGGAAAAATTTGTTTTTGAGAAAGAAAAATTAAGAGAAAAGATTGATAAGGAAATGCTTGGAGAGATGATGGAACATCATGAGGATGAAGATGAATATACTTTTACCATATACCATATAAAAGGAAAGGAAGATAGTGAGGTAAAAATACTTGAACAACCTCAACCTGGTTATACTTATGTAATTCCCCACAATAGTTATCTGAAGTACGAACCCTAACATTTTCTTTACACTTACCTATATTTTGTGATAAAATAAAACCGTGTATATGTGGTAGAGATACACGGTTTTTCTATAGTAGAAAATACGAAGGATAGTTTGTAAAGAATCACTTCGGGATGGAGGAAAATATGACAATAAAAATTATTTTGCTGCTTGTGTTTTTTGTTGTTATGCTGGGGATTGGTTTTTACTCCAGAAAGCATGCTGCTAATGTAAATGGATTTGTGTTAGGAGGTCGTTCAGTTGGGCCATGGCTGACGGCATTTGCTTATGGTACATCTTATTTTTCGGCGGTAGTCTTTGTAGGATATGCAGGACAGTTTGGATATAAGTATGGACTTGCCTCCACATGGATAGGTATTGGAAATGCACTGCTGGGTTCTTTGATTGCATGGGTTGTGTTGGGAAGAAGAACCCGTATTATGACAAAGCATTTAAAATCCATGACAATGCCGGATTTTTTTGCGAAGCGTTATGAGAGTGAATCGCTTCGGGTAGCGGCATCTATGATTGCCTTTGTTTTCCTGATTCCGTATACTGCTTCTGTATATAATGGGTTATCCTACCTTTTTGGTATGGCATTTGATATTGATTTTCGTATTTGTGTCGTTGTAATGGCATTCCTTACCGGAGTGTATGTAATCATTGGTGGTTACATGGCAACGGCACTGAATGATTTGGTTCAGGGAATCATTATGCTGTTTGGTATTGTGGCAGTAATCGCTGCCGTACTCAGTGGTCATGGCGGTTTCATTGCGGCAGTGAAAGAATTGGCCAATGTACCGAGTGATGTGATGCCGGGAGCATATTCTTCTTTCTTCGGTCCAGATCCGCTGAACCTGCTGGGAGTTGTTATTCTTACTTCACTGGGAACCTGGGGACTTCCGCAGATGATTCAGAAATTTTATGCTATTAAGGATGAAAAGGCAGTGCATACAGGAACTGTTATTTCTACCTTGTTTGCTGTTGTAGTTTCGGGAGGATGTTATTTTCTCGGTGGATTCAGCCGTATATCCGGTGTTCAGGCGGCCGCAGACGGAAAAGTGGCTTATGACACAATTATTCCGATGATGTTATCCTCTCTACCGGATATTTTGATTGGCATTGTAATCGTATTAGTATTGTCTGCCTCAATGTCTACGTTATCGAGTTTGGTATTGACTTCCAGTTCAACGCTGACACTTGATTTTATAAAACCATTGTTCGTAAAAAATATGAATGAGAAGAAACAGCTGATATGGATGAGAGCACTTCTTGCCTTTTTCATTGTACTTTCTGTGGTGATTGCATTAGATCCTCCTGCATTTATTGCACAGCTAATGGGAATTTCGTGGGGAGCACTGGCAGGGGCATTTTTGGCACCATTCCTGTATGGACTGTATTGGAGAGGTGTCACAAAAGCAGCAGTATGGGCAAGCTTTATTTGCGGAGTTGGCATTACGGTTGCTAATATGTTCTTTTCCTTTATAGAGTCACCGATTAATGCGGGAGCATTGGCAATGATTGCCGGATTGGTCGTAGTCCCAATTGTAAGTCTTATTACTCCGGGGTTAGAGAAAGCTAAGGTGGATGACATCTTTAGCTGTTTGGAAGAAAAAGTCATGGTGGAGAAAAAAGTGGCTCTGCCAAAAGAAGAAAAATAGAAGTTAGTCCGATGCTGTAAAATGAACAGGGGCATATAGCTGCAGCATCAGACAGTCAGGAGGGAGCATGAGGATGACATCTGGGAAAAAGAGACAGAGTCTGCTTGTACTAATTCTGAAATTATCTGTGATACCGGTTCTAGTGCTGGGAATAATTCTAACGATTTACAGCCGGAATGCGGTTCGTTCCGGAATGGTCTTTGAAATAGAAAAAAGCCTTTCCGGGATTGCTCACCATCTTATTAGTTCCTATAATATGGTGGATGCTGGGGATTTTGCCTATGTGGATGGAAAAGTCATGAAAGGGGAAACAGACCTTACTTCCGATTACCGGCTTTTAGATGATATCAAAAATGATACCGGTGCGGATGTCACAATTTGTCTTGGGATGGAACGCTGCTTGACAACAGTTGTGGATGAAAATGGCAACCGGCTGACGGGGACGGCATTGTCGGAAGATGTGCGACAGGTAGTATATGGGAAGGGGGAGGAGTATTTCTCGGAAAGCGTAAGTGTTGGTGATAAAAAGTTCTTTGCATATTATGTTCCGATTCAGAATCATGACGGTCAGATTATCGGTGTGAGCTTTGCCGGACAGCCGGTTGACTCGGTTAACCGCTCCATGAATTTTATACTTCAGGGGAATGTAATTATTTGTACATTTATTGTGTTATTGGCAGGGTTCATCTGCTATTTGTCTGCACAGAAAATTATGACTACGATTTGGCATATTAAGGTGTTTTTAGAAGAACTTGCCAGAGGGAAATTCGGTCAGGAGATGCCGGATGCAGTTACAAAGCGACGGGATGAAATGGGTGAGATAGGAGAATATGCAGTTGCTGTCAGCAATTCTCTGGAAGAGATGGTGACGAAAGATCCTTTGACCGGATTGTTGAACCGGTGCGCCTGCCTCATAGAGGTCGAAGAATACCAAAAGGAAGAGGCATTTACCATTGCGATGGGCGATATTGATTTTTTTAAAAAGGTAAATGATAATTATGGACATGATAAAGGAGATGAGGTCCTTAAATATGTGGCTTCTGTTCTGCGGGAAACGGTCGGGGAACAAGGCTTTGCTGCCCGATGGGGAGGAGAAGAATTTTTCCTTGGGCTGAAGGAAGAAAGAGAGAAAATGCAGGAGCAGCTTGAGAGGGCAATGGAGCGAATCAGAACGCATGAATTTATAGGAAACGGTAAAAAATTCCATATAACGGTGAGTATAGGAATTCTTTCTTATAAGCCGGAGCTGTCTTTTGATGCGAATGTAAAAAAAGCAGATGAATTGCTTTATTATGGCAAGGAAAATGGAAGGAATCAAATTGTTTCAGAGGGTACTGTCTGCACCAACTAATACTTGAAAAACATTATCATGTATGATATTCTAAAGCTAGTTAGGAAGAAGTTCAAAACGAAATTTTAGAAAGGAATGGAGGATATCATGAGAGGAATTGAAACCCCGATTAAAAAATTAAGAAAAAAGGTATTTACGGAAGTAGCTAAAGTTGCTTTTGATTCTACTAACATTAATGATGATATTGAGGCGATTCCGTATCGTATTACGCCAAGTGATATTCCGAAATACAGAGAGAGCATATACCGAGAGAGAGCAATTTGTTCGGAGCGTGTTCGTTTGGCTATGGGTCTGTCCCTGCGTCCAGATGATGAACCGGTGCATGTAACCAGTGGATTGGATGCCAGTAATGTGGCACAGAAATATTACGAGCCGCCGCTAATGCAGGTTATTCCGTCTGCCTGTGATATGTGTGAAGACAATGTATACGAGGTGTCGAATCAGTGTCGTGGCTGTATGGCACATCCGTGTGTAGAGGTCTGTCCAAAGGGTGCCATCTCGATTATAAATGGAAAATCTCACATTGATAAAGAAAAATGTATTAAATGTGGTAAATGTAAGGCAATCTGTCCTTACGATGCCATCGCGAAAAAAGTTCGTCCGTGTGCTGCTGCCTGCGGAATCAAGGCAATCGGCACAGACAGCTTGGGACGTGCACAGATTGATGATGATAAATGTGTAAAATGTGGTCAGTGTATGGCTAGTTGCCCATTTGGAGCAATTGCAGATAAATCTCAGATATTCCAGTTGATTCAGGCGATGAAAAAAGGACCGGTCATCGCGGAACTGGCACCAGCTGTAATCGGGCAGTTCGGTGATGATGTAAGACTTTGGAAGATTAAAGCTGCATTAAAAGAAATTGGCTTTGCCGATGTATATGAGGTTGCTTTAGGAGCAGATATCGGTGCAGTAACAGAGGCACATCATTATGTAAATGAAGTGAAGACAGGAAATCTGCCATTCCTTCTTACATCCTGTTGTCCGGCATGGTCGGTATTGGCGAAGAGAACATTATCTAAGGAGCTGGCAGAGACCGTATCCAGTGCACTGACACCAATGGTTGCAACAGCGAGAACCATTAAGCAAAGACATCCGGATTCTAAGATTGTGTTTGTAGGTCCATGTGCAGCGAAGAAGCTGGAGGCATCCCGTACTACGGTGCGGAGTGATGTGGATTTTGTTATTACCTTTGAGGAATTAGAAGCGATTTTTGCGGCAAAAGGCATTGATATGGCAACTTATGATTGTGAGGAGCCAATTCATGATGCGACAGGAACCGGACGTGGTTATGCGGTTGCTGGCGGTGTTGCCAATGCAATTGAGAATTGTATTAATGAATATTATCCGGGGACAGAAGTATATATTGAACATGCCGAGGGCTTGGCAGAATGTCAAAAAATGTTGATGCTGGCAAAAGCCGGTAAGAAGGATGGCTGTATGATTGAGGGAATGGGCTGTCCGGGTGGATGTGTAGCCGGAGTAGGTACGAACATTGCGATTCCTAAGGCGGCACAGGCAGTTAAGAAGTTTGTTAAAGATTCTACAACTGCATTACCGCCAAAAGAATATTCCAAGATTGAACTGCCATAACGGCGAAGTAAAAAAGAAACGAAAGAGGGGCACACTTTGATTAGTGTTGCCCTTTTGTTATAAGAATGGGGCAGTGTGAAAAATATGCTCGCTTCGGAATGGGGATTTATATGATACGTAAATTGGTCCTCTTTACAGAGGGAATTGAAACTTTGTCCTTCTTTACAAAGGAAATGGGAAAAGCATTTGAAAAGTCAGGTTATGAAGTATTTTATTTTAATCAGTGTAAGGAATATGATAGTCTGTCAAATCTGCTATGGTTCGCGGAGCCGAAAATAACAGCTGCGATTAGTTTTAATTTTAGCGGGTGCAGCGGCGAGGATTATATGATTGACGCAAAAGGAATTAATTTCTTTGAGGCAAGGGAAATCCCTTTCTTTAACATTGTGGTGGATCCTCCCTTTTACTATCATAAATTTCTTCCCTACTTACCGAAAGATTACACGCAGATTTCGATTGACCGGGAACATGAACGTTATCTGAAACGTTTTTTTCCAGAGATAAAACGGGGACCGTTTCTGCCTCTTGCGGGGACCCCGCTTTGGGAAGAAAATACGCTGCCGGGCTGGGAAGAACGGCCGGTGGATGTTATTTTTACTGGGAATTACATAGCACCATCCCAGTATGAAAAAACGATTACCCGGATCAATAATGAGTACACAGAGTTTTACTATTCCATAATAAGGGATTTAATCGAGCATCCACATATGGGAATGGCAGAGGGAATCATTCAGCATATGGAGCGGGATGTCGAGGATCTGACAGAAGAGGGATTGAAAGAAAATATGCCGAATATGATTATGATTGACCTCTATGTAAGGAATTATTTCCGGGGAGAAGTGGTGAAGGCTTTGGCAGATTCCGGCATAAAGGTAGTCTGCTATGGTGCAGGATGGGATGCTCTGGACTGTAAACATCCTGAGAATATAATCAATGGGAAATTTCAGAATTCCCTCGTATGTCTGCAGAAAATCAGCAAGAGTAAAATTTCTCTGAATGTAATGCCATGGTTCAAAGAGGGCGGTCATGACCGGGTATTTAACTCTATGCTCAATGGAGCGGTCTGTATAACAGATTGGAGTAAGTATTTGGAGGAGGAATTACAGGACGGAAGTGATGTATTTTTTTATGAGCTGGATGAATTGCAGCAAGTTTCGGAATTGACAGCAAAACTTTTAAAAGATAGAGAACGGTGGGAATATATGCAGAAGAAAGCGTATCAGACGGCAAAAAGAAGCCATACATGGGAACAACGTGTCATGTTCATACAGAAAGAAATACTTTGCAAGATACCATGAAATAGAGTATAATGACAATTATGTATTGCGATACTTAAGTATAATTTGGAATGGAGGTAAAAATGGCTCAGAAACAAGCAAAGAAGCACAGAACGAAAAAACATAGAAAATTTTGGTTTGGTTTTAAAGTATTTATTTTGTTATTTTTACTTATTATGCTCGTTGGCGGAATTATCTTATATTTCAAATATGGAGATGATATTTTCGCTATGCAGGATGAGGCAAGGGCATTAGTTCAGGCATCATCTTCTGAAACTTTCCGCAGTTCGGAGACGACCCTCGCCTATAATAGCAAAGGAAAGCAGATTGCAGTAATCAAAGGGGACAAGGATGCTTATTACGTTACGCTGGATAACATTCCGGACTATGTAAAGAATGCGATGATCGTAACCGAAGACAAGAAATTTTATGAACATAATGGAATTGATTTCAAGGGGATTCTACGTGCATTTTTAGCATTAATCAAGAATAACGGAGAAAAAACGCAGGGAGCATCGACGATTACCCAGCAGCTTGCCCGTGGAGTGTTTTTAAACACAGACAAAACCTATGAGCGTAAGATCAAAGAAATTTTTATTGCTCAGGAATTGGAAAAGAAATACAATAAAGATGAAATATTAGAGTATTATCTGAATACGATCTGTTTTGCCAATGGATATTACGGGATTGAAGCAGCAGCAAAGGGATACTTCAGTAAGAGCTGTCAGGATTTAAGCTTGGCACAGCTCTGTTTCCTTTGTGCGATTCCGAACAATCCGAGCCTATATGATCCTGAGAAAAAATTTGACAACACGGTAAAACGTAAAAACCGTATATTGGACCAGATGCTGAGTGATGGCGTTATCAATCAAGTGGAATATGATGAGGCTTATAATGAAAAAATCAAATTAAAGGTTCAGGAAGTGAAGATGCGGGATTACATCCAGTCCTTTATTTCCTACAGTGCGGCAAAGGCATTGATGAAAAAAAATGGATTTGAGTTTCAATATAGTTTTGATAACAACAGTGACCGTGATGCCTATGAGCAAGAATATAACGAGGCATATGATACGGCTCAACAGATGTTGAAAAACAATGGATATCGGATTTATACTTCCATTGATTTAACGAAACAGAAGAAACTGCAGACTGCCATTAATGAGAACCTTTCTTCCTTTAAGGAAAAGGGAACAGATGGAATGTATGAGATGCAGGGTTCGGCAGTCTGCATAGACAACAAGACAGGACGTGTTGTTGCTATTGTGGGCGGAAGAAGCCAGAAAACACAGGGGTATTCTTTGAACCGTGCCTTCCAGTCTTACCGGCAGCCGGGAAGTACGATAAAACCGATTATCGTTTATACTCCGTCTTTGGAACGGGGAAGTACAGCAAATACTACGGTAAATGACCATCGTTTTGAAGGTGGACCACAGAATTCAAATGGAAGATACTATGGTTACGTATCATTGCGTTTTGCAGTGGAACAGTCCCTGAATACCGTAGCCTGGCAGTTGTTTCAGAAATTAACACCGGAAGTCGGTCTGGACTATTTGAAACAGATGAACTTTAATCGTATTGTGAAATCCGATTATTATTTACCGGCATCCTTGGGAGGACTTACCCATGGTGTAAGTGCATTGGAAATGGCATCTGCATATGCGACGATTGAGAATGATGGTAAATATCGGGAACCAACATGTATTGTAAAGATTTTGGATGCAGACGGAAATGTAGTAGTTGACGACAGCGTGAAAGAAAAATATATTTATAATGCAGATGCTGCCCATGCGATGGTGGACATACTAAAAGGTGTTATGAGCCGTGGAACGGCAAGAGGGCTCGGCATAGATAACGGAATGCCTTGTGCGGGTAAAACCGGAACGACAAACGATAAAAAAGATGGATGGTTCTGTGGATTTTCTCCGTATTATACAACGGCGGTCTGGATCGGATATGATACTCCGAAAAAAGTAGATGATTTGTATGGCTCTACGTATCCGGGAAGAACATGGCATGCGTTTATGAATTCCATTCATGAGAAGTTAGAGATAAAAGATTTTCCGTTTGATGGGAAAACAAACAGTGGTTCCTCTGGCTCCAGCAGCTATTCCGGTAACTCATCCAGCAGCAGTCATAAAAACAGCGGTGGCGGCGGAAGCGTAGACAAAGATTCCGATGATGACAATAATGATGTAGATTACGATGAAGATGATGACATGGATGAATCAAAGCCGACCAAGGAACCGGAATCAACGAAAGTCCCTGAACCGACCAAGGAACCGGAGGCAACGAAAGAACCGACAGTTACGAGGGAACCAGAGCCAACACAGAATCCGGCGCAGGAGGGACAAGAGACAGAACCGGAGCAGTAAAAGTGTCAGAACTGAGCAGGAATGAATAAGAAAAAGAAGTGACTACAAATGGGAGGGGCTCTCGTTTATAGTCACTTCTTTTTTTAATACATTGCATTCATGTTTCGCCCGTGCAATGAAATAAATTTACTGATGATACTTCTTCAAAATCCGCTCAATGCGTTCTGTCGGACTTAAATATTCAGCAATGGAAGAGTCGTGATTCAATGTATCAATAAGGAGTGCAATGTACTTGCTCATGTCAACGTCGATATAATATTCCCGATTCAGCAATTCCTCTGGCTGATACACGAGGTTTGTTGTCATTATGCGGTAAATTAATCCTTTTTCATAGGCTTCATCAAATTTCTTCAGACCATTGGTAAATAATCCGAATGTAGAAGCAACAAAAATACGATTGGCTTTTCTTCTCTTTAATTCCGTAGCAACATCAATCATACTTTCCCCGGAAGAAATCATATCATCAATTACAATAACATCCTTTCCTGCTACGTCAGAGCCAAGAAATTCATGAGCAATAATCGGATTTCGTCCTTCTATAATTTTTGTATAATCTCTTCTTTTATAGAAAGTTCCCACATCGGCCCCGACAACATTTCCGAAATAGATAGCACGCCCCATAGCACCTTCATCTGGGCTGATGATCATCATATCCTTTGTATTCATATGGATATCAGGTACATTCTGCAATAAAGCCTTAATGAACTGATAGGTCGGCTGTACGGTCTCAAAACTCTTTAAAGGAATTGCGTTCTGGACACGAGGGTCATGGGCATCAAAAGTAATAATATTTTCTACCCCCATATTTGTGAGTTCCTGTAAAGCTAATGCACAGTCAAGAGATTCACGGGAGCTGCGCTTATGCTGCCTGCTTTCATATAAGAAAGGCATAATGACAGTAATTCTTCTGGCTTTTCCGCTGATGGCGGCAATCATACGTTTCAAATCCTGATAGTGGTCATCTGGAGACATATGATTGATCTGGCCACAGACTTTATAAGATAAGCTGTGGTTACAAACATCAACTAAGAGATACACATCCTTACCACGAACAGATTCGTTCAAAATTCCTTTTGCTTCCCCTGAACCAAAGCGGGGACAAACCGCATCAATAATATAAGAGTCCTTTTTGTAATTGGTAAAATGGATGGATGAGCTTGGCTTTGTTTTATTTCGCCATCCTGCAATATACTTATCTACCTTTCTGCCAATTGGTTTGCTGCTTTCCAATGGAATAATGGCTAAATCTCCATAGGGAATAATTTTTGATAAATCTTTTTGAATCATTATAATTTCCTCCAGATTTAATGTGTTTCGTTTGTGTGCTGCATAATTGCCTTTTTCAAACGGATGTCATCCCCGGTCAGTTTCAGCAAAGTATAATTACTTGTTAATCGCGAGAAAATCCGTTCACTGTACTGCTCTCTCAAATCATCAAAAGAAAGATTAGTGGAAATAATGGTAGCACGTTTATGATTTAAGCGGGTGTCAATACAATGATATAACTGCGAAGAGGTAAAACTGTTGTTTAATTCTGTTCCCAGATCGTCAATTATTAATAAATCGCTATCCAAAATGTAAGACACGGCAGCGTTTTTCTCAGAGTAAGATACGTCCCGGTCAAATTTGTACGTTTCTAAAATATCAAATAGTTTCAAAGAAGTCAAGTAAACAACAGTATGAGATTTGTCTAATAATTCCTTGGCAATACAGTTGGTAAGAAATGTCTTACCGACACCGGTATTACCATAGAGCAGGAGATTTCCCGGTATTTCATCAAAATCGGCCACAAAATTCCGTGCGGTCTTGAGAATATTTCTCATATTGTCCCGTGGTGTCTGCCCGGTTGTTTCTTCTATGTAGTCATCAGGATAAAAATTCAAATTAAAGTGGGAAAAATTTTCTCTTTCCAATACATCCTGCAGATTGGACTGGGCATATAAGAAATTTACAATTTCCCGTTCAAAGCAATGGCACTTTTGACTGCCGATGTAGCCGGTATCCTGACAATCCTGACAGTGATAGACCGGTTTTAAATAATCAATCGGAAAACCATGAGAGAGCAGCAACTGCTCCTTCTGTTTTGAAATGTGCTCAATCCGCTGCTCTAAATTTTGTGCTTGGTCACCCCGTGACAGGCGGGATTTTGCATAATCCAAAGAGATCTGCTGAATCTGTAAATCTAAGTCATGATATTCTGGAATCATCGTGATTACCTCATCATAGCGGATTCTGGAAATATGTTTGCTGCGAACCTGCCTCTCGTAGTACACGGACATGAGCTGTTCGTATTGACTGTTGGTTAGTTTCATTGAGAAATCCTTTCTGCTCGTCCAACGGTTTCAAATAAAAATTTTGGACTATGCTTTCTGGCCCTGCAGCAGCTGCTGTTCTAAAGAAGAAAAATCTTCTTTTGAGTAAGCCCGCTGTGGGAAATTTTGAAATTTATTATTGTGGGAACCGGACTGATTATCTCCGGAACGGTTTCGCTTCCTGTTTTTGAACGCATCATCGCATTTTTGGATATCTTCTAGAGAAATAACATTATGCCGATGCCAGTCGCTCAGAATCTTGGATACATAATTTAAGTTTGTATCACCGGTTTGCAGTACCGTCCGTTTACAGGCTTCTTCAATAATACTGTCAGAAAATTGGTATTCGTTCCAAGTATCAATGATGCTGCGTTCTGCTGGAGCAAGATTGCGGTTAATCCCAAGAGCATGGCTGACCAGTGCATATCTTCCGCTAAAAGCAGCGGCTTCTTCTCTTGCTTCCTCCGGTGCAGTGATTCCCTGTTTTGCCCAGCTGATACCGATTGCTTCTATGTAATTTGGTTTTTTCTTTCCTTTTTTGATTGCTGTTTCATATAAAGTAATTAATAGTTCAGCAGAAAAACCGATGTCGCACATAAAATATAAGATAATGTCCAGATGAGGCTGTGTCACGGGTGCCCCCAAAAGCTGCTCGACAACCGTTATGGCACGGTTAATTTCCTCGTCCTTTAAGAAAGCTTCTGCCTGTAATGGTGTGTAGTGCTGTTTGTCCGGAACCGGGTGTTCCCTTGCGGCAGCAGTTTCCGTATCTGTTATAAGGTCTGTTATATCAGAGCTTTCGGGTGATGACGGTGCCGACATATGGATTTCTTTAATTTCTCCATCAACCTCGTGCAAGGTAATCAGCCCTTCCTTTGACCAGTAACGTAATGCCCGTAAAATATCATTTTCTGTGCATTCCATTTGGTCAGCGAAATCGTTGATGGAAAAATGTGTCCATGCAGCCGGATGCTGGGAAGCCATTTGAAGCATGAGATATACTTTGACATAGTTCCCGTTGGCGGAAGGCATATATTGATGTATAAAATTATTTGAAATCGTTGTAAATAGACCATCCCCTGCGGGGGTTATAGTAAATCCCACACAAATTCCTCCTTTCTGTCACACCTTTTTTGCAATCCAAAGTATAACATAAAGAAATCTATGTTGCAAATGCCCTAATGTTAGTCATTTCCTGTAGAAAAAGCATGTTGATAATGTTGACAATGTTGACAACGTATGTTCGACTGGACTATTTTAGTAGAAGGATAGGACAAAATCAACCAAAAATCAAGGGATTTCCAAATTTTGTAAAAAAATAAAATTATTGACAAATTTTACTTGACAAAAATATATCCACAACCGAATCATTCGACACAATGTTGATAAGGTTGTGGATAATGTGCATAAATTACTCACTCAGAAGATTTTCACCGATTTCTACAATGTTTCCGGCACCCATAGTTATCAACAGGTCACCGTCGACTAAATTTTTTAAAATAAAATTTTCAATCTCTTTAAAATCGGACATATAGTAAACGTCTCTGCCGAGCTTTTTGAGTTCATCTGCTAAATTCTGCGAGGAGATATCTCCCGGATCTTTTTCTCTTGCAGCATAGATATCGGCAAGAATTACTTTGTCCGCCATGGAAAGAGACTTGGCAAAACCTTTCAGAAATGCACGGGTTCTCGTGTAAGTATGCGGCTGAAATACACACCAGAGTGTCTTATGGGGATATTTCTCTGCCGATGAGAGTGTGGCGGCGATTTCTGTCGGGTGATGGGCATAATCATCAATAATGGTAAATCCATTCCGTTTGCCTTTATATTCAAAACGCCGTTCCGTTCCATGGAAAGCAGACAGTGCTTTCTGGATAACAGTGTCTTGAATGCCGTAAATGGATGCCAGTGCAAGGCATGCGAGGGTGTTAGAAACATTGTGCCGTCCTACAACACCAAGAGTAAAGTGTCCCTTTTTCTCTCCTTGGACTATGACATCAAAACTTCCTCTGCCCAGTTCATCAAAGGTAATGCTGCTGGCAGTGAAGTCGGCATTTGGATGATTCAGTCCATAAGTAAGAACCCGGCAGGACAACCCTTCTGTAATGGATTCATAGTTGTCAATATCCGCATTCATGATTAACGTGCCATGGGCGGGAATTAATTCGGCGAACCGGCGGAATGAATGACGGATATCTTCCAGATCCTGAAAGAAATCCATATGGTCTTCTTCTATATTAAGAATAATGCCTACGGTCGGGAAAAATTTCAAGAAACTATTGGTATACTCACAGGCTTCAGTAATAAAATGCTCAGAATGCCCAATGCGGATGTTGCCTCCGATTGCTTCTAAAATGCCGCCGACCGAAATCGTAGGATCTAAGCCTGCTTCCAAAAAAATATGAGAAGCGATAGATGTTGTTGTTGTCTTCCCGTGTGTTCCGCTGATGGCGATGGCAGAAGAATAATTTTTCATTACCTGCCCTACCATGACAGCGCGCTCCATCATGGGAATACCGAGCTCTTCTGCTTTTTTGTACTCAGGATTGGATGGATGAACAGCAGCGGTATAAACAACCAAATCTATATTTTTAGTAATATTTTTCTCTTCTTGTCCATATACTACTTGTATGCCGAGGTCTTCCAAATGTTTCGTGATTTTGCTCTTGTTCCAATCGGAACCGGTCACCTTAAAATTCATGGAGTGCAGAAGCTCTGCAAATCCGCTCATACTGATTCCGCCTATACCGATAAAATGAACCCGGCAAGGGTGTTTAAAGTCAATTTTATACATAAGTAACACCTTTCTTTCCCAATATATTTTCGCAATGCTACTATATATTATATAGAGAGAACAGAAAAAATACAAGACGAAGGTGAATATGCTTAAATTTTAAAAAACCTTTTGTGCAATATAACTAAAAAAGTACAAAAGAATAAAAAATCTTTGTGCAAACTATTCACAAAGTATAAAATCTATGATATAATTTTAACATCAAATTACAACAGGGGTGATAACATGATTAAAAAAGAGATGATAGCCATGTTACTTGCTGGGGGGCAAGGCTCAAGACTGGGTGTCTTGACGGTGAATGTAGCAAAACCTGCTGTTGCTTTTGGGGGAAAGTATCGAATCATTGATTTTCCGTTGAGTAACTGTATCAACTCGGGTGTGGATACAGTAGGTGTGCTGACTCAGTATCAGCCTCTAAAGCTCAATACTCACATTGGAATCGGTATTCCGTGGGATCTGGACCGCAATGTTGGGGGTGTGTCCGTTTTACCGCCGTATGAAAAGAGTACCAGCAGTGAGTGGTATACCGGAACAGCGAATGCGATATTCCAGAACTTGAATTATATGGAGTATTACAATCCGGATTATGTGCTGATTCTTGGTGGTGACCATATTTACAAGATGGATTATCAGGTTATGCTGGATTTCCACAAGGCGAATAATGCAGACATCACAATGGCAACAATTCCGGTTCCGATTGAGGAGGCAAGTCGGTTTGGCGTTTGTATTACAGACGATACTCACCGTATTCTTGAATTCGAAGAGAAACCGGAACATCCGCGGAGCAATTTGGCATCGATGGGTATTTATATTTTCTCATGGCCGGTATTGAAAGAGGCTTTGATAAAATTGAAAGACCAGAAGGGCTGTGACTTTGGTAAGCATATTCTTCCTTACTGTCACGAAAGAGGGGACAGAATTTTTGCTTATGAGTACAATGCATATTGGAAAGATGTAGGAACGTTAGGTTCTTATTGGGAATCCAATATGGAGCTGATTGACTTGATTCCAGTATTCAATTTATATGAAGAATTTTGGAAGATCTACACCCGGAATGAGTGGCTTCGTCCGCAGTATATTGCGGAAGATGCAATCGTAGATAAGGCAATCATGGGGGATGGTTGTGAGATTTACGGTGAAGTTTACAATTCAGTAATTGGCTCTGACGTTGTTATTGAAGAAGGGGCAGTCGTTAGAGATTCGATACTGATGAATTCCACACGTGTTGGCAAAAATACCGTTTTGGACAAGACGATTGTAGCAGAGGGTTCGACAATCGGAGACAACTGTGTTTTAGGAGCCGGAGAAGATAATGTGGTGAATAAGGTGAAACCGGATGTATATGCGTTCAACCTCGTTACCGTCGGTGACAAGACAGTGATTCCGGATGGAGTTACCATTGGCAAGAATACTGCCATATCGGGTAAGACGACAAAAGAAGATTACCCGAATAACACCTTGGAAGGTGGAGAAACTTTGATAAAGGCAGGTGACTTGTTATGAAAGCAATTGGATTGATTCTTGCTGGAGGCTCCAGCAGCCGGATGGCGGAACTGACTAGAAAACGTGCGACAGCTGCGTTACCGATTGCAGGCGGTTACCGCAGTATTGACTTTGCGTTGAGCAATATGGCAAATTCCCATATTAGTAAAGTGGGTGTGTTTACCCAGTACAATTCAAAGTCTCTGTCACGGCATTTGAATTCCTCGAAATGGTGGGATTTCGGACGTAAGCAAGGTGGACTTTTTGTGTTTACCCCTACGCTTACACATGATAATAACCAGTGGTATCGGGGAACAGCAGATGCTATCGCACAGAATATTGATTTCTTAAAGTCCAGCCACGAGCCATATGTTATTATAGCATCTGGTGATTGTGTGTATAAAATGGACATGAATAAGTTGCTGGAATATCACATTGAGAAAGGTGCTGATATTACCATCGTAACAAAGGATTTGGGAAAAGTTTCAGATCCGACACGATTTGGTGTTGTTTCTGTAGACAGTCAAGGAGTGGTCACTGAGTTTGAAGAAAAACCAATTGTGACAGATAAGACTTTAGTATCAACTGGTGTGTATGTAATCCGCCGCCGGCAGTTAATTGAAATGATTGAACGTGCAGGCGCAGAAGGTGGATTTGACTTGGTAAAGGATATTTTTATCCGTTACAAAGGAATTAAGAAAATATATGCATACCAAATGGATTCTTATTGGAGTAATATTACAAAAATAGATTCTTATTTTCATACCAATATAGATTTTCTTAATCGCAAGACAAGAGAATACTTCTTTAGTGAGTATCCGACCATTGCGTCTAAAATCGAGGATTTGCCACCGGCGAAGTACAATGCGGGCTCTTGTGTTAAGAACAGCTTAGTATCCAGCGGTTGTATTATCAATGGAGAAGTGAGCAATTCGGTTCTGTTTAAAGAAGTGTATGTTGGTAATAATTGTACTATACGGAATTCTATTATATTGAATGACGTGTACATTGGGGATAATACTTACATTGAAAATTGCATCATAGAAAGCCATGGCACAATTCGGGCAAATTCGAATTATGTTGGCACCCCGGAGGAGATTAAGATTATTCGTGAGAAGAATGACCGTTATGTACTGTAATCATTCGAGAAGGGGGTTTTAGGATGCAAATCACAGACATTCGTATACGTGTTGTAAGCAAGGACTCAAAAATGAAAGCTGTGGTATCCGTAACCTTTGACAATGCCTTTGTAGTTCATGATATAAAAGTAATTGAAGGCGAAAAAGGATTATTTATTGCGATGCCGAGCAAGAAAACTCCGGATGGGGAATACCGGGATATTGCACACCCGATTCATGGCGAAATGCGTTCGATGCTTCAGGATGCGATATTGGAAGAGTTCCAAAAGGTACTGGAGGAACAAAGGGAAGAACAATCGGAGTAGATAGACGAAAGAGATAAAATATGTTATACTGATATTACCCGAGGATACCGATTTGGTATCGTCGGGTAATACTTGTTTAGGAGGCGAGGGGCTATGAAGAGAAGTGGAATTAAAAAAATTTTTTCGTTCTGTATCGCGTTTACTATAGTGATGTCGATGACAGGCGGTTCCCTTAAAGCACAAAATGTTGTAAAAGCACAGGAAACAAAGGGACGTACATTTGTGCATCCGGGTATGATACATACAGCGGAGGGGTTTGCAAAAATCAAAGCAAACATAGAAAATCAGCTTCAGCCCAATTTAGATACATGGAATGCTCTTTGCTGGGATGGATTTTCGGCAGCAGACTGGAACCCGAGACCTCTTGAGACAGTGGTGCGGGGAGGAACGGGGCAGAATTTTGCTCAATTTTATATTGATATCCGAAGAGCGTATCAGAATGCTTTGATTTATAGTATAAACGGGGATAGAAGCCATGGAGATGCAGCAGTTCGGATTCTGAATGCATGGGTGACTAATTTGAAAGGGGTTGCAGGAAATGCTGACCGCTTTCTGGCAGCGGGTATTTATGGCTATGAACTGGCAAATGCGGCGGAACTTATGAGAGATTATCCGGGATTTGACCAGAAGGGAATGGAGAAACTACTGTTAAATGTTTTTTATCCTTTGAACAATCAGTTCCTTCTCTACCATAATGATGCTCATATTGGCAATTATTGGGCAAACTGGGATTTATGTAATATTGCATCAATGACCGCAATCGGTATTTTCTGTGACCGGGAAGATATTTACAATCAGGCATTGAATTATGCTGTTAACGGACTGGGAAATGGCTCCTTATATAACGCTATGCCTTATGTATATGAGGAGGGGCTGGCACAATGGCAGGAGTCATGCAGGGATCAGGGACACTCTACCTTTGGAGTTGGACTTTGGTCTATGATATGCGAGATGGCATGGAATCAGGGAGATGATTTGTGGTCCCTGTCCGACAATCGTTTTTTGAAAGCGGCAGAATATGTAGCAAAATACAACTTAGGAGATGAGGTTCCGTTCTCTGATTATGAATGGAATCAGGGGCAGTCCGGCAAATCCGTTTGGTATAATTCAGGTGTCAGTGAGGCAGGAAGAGGTTCGAACCGTCCGATTTATTCCATGATTTACAATCACTATGTAAACCGGCTGGGATTGGAAGCCCCCAATCTTTTGCGTGTATTGAAAAATACAGAGGGAAATTGGAATATTGAAGGGGCACAGGGAAATGGGGATGAATTGGGTTGGGAGAGCCTGACATTTGCAAATCTGAGTGAACCCGTTGAGAAAAAGGCAGTGCAGGGAGAGTTCCAAGATGGTATTTACCGGATTCGTTCGGTTCTCACAAATAAATCTTTAGTGGCAAAGGAAAGTGGTGTACTGGCATCAGCAAAAGCAGGTACAAAAGAAGAGGAATGGTGGACGTTAACGAATTTAGGTGATGGTGAATATCAGATCAAGAATACGGTAACCGGAAAAGTGATACAGGTGGCGGATAACTATTACAGCTATGGCTCCGGTATCAATACGGCGGAGGATACGGAGGGGTTGAACCAGCGGTTTGCATTTTTGAAAAATGATACGGGAGATTACCGCATCGTGGCATCCGTCAATGGATTTGCTGTGGATGTAAAAGACAGCAATACTGCGGATGATGCCGATATCATACAGTGGCGTTATCATTCCGGTACCGGACAGAAATGGGCACTGGAAAGCAAGACAGAATTAGAAGAAAAGGCAAAGCAGAAAGAGCTGATTGCTTCCTTCTCTTTTGATAATAGTGAAAGTGGATTTTCCAACAGAAATGCGGTAGCTGTAAAAAACGGTTTGATTGCGATGGTATCAGAATCTAAAGTAGGAAATTCGCTAAAATTGGATGGTGCCGGTTATTTGAAAGTTACAGATAAAAAGGGCAGGCCGTTGTTAAGCGGATATGAGGAGCTTACAATTTCCTATTGGAGCAAGATAGCGGATGAATCGGCAGCAAACTGGGCCTTTTTTGCTTCGGGAACGGACTATGCACAAATTTTTCTACAGGAGAATTATCTTGGCATTATACAGCAGAATCAAAAAGTGAATGCACAGAGGTACTTGAATTCGGGAGAGCGGCCATCCGATATAACAGGAGATGTAAAAGCAAATACATGGAATTTTATTACGGTCTCTTACGGAAAGGATAAGACGGTATTGTATGTAAACGGTCAGAAGGTGCAGGAAGCAGAAAGTGCTTATTCAATTTCGGATATTTTGGCGATGAACGGTGTATTCTATATTGGAAAGGCGAACTGGGGGACCGGAGAATTTTACAAAGGATATCTGGATGAATTTTCGATATACAGCTATGCACTGGATGAAGAACAATCGTCAGAAATATATAAAAATGCTGTGGCGGCAGCAGAGAAGCGGGAAAATGAGAAACCGTCAACAACAGGCGGTGGCAGCAATGCCGGGACAGCGACCCAGAAGAAGATTAAGAAAAATGCCGTATATACCATTGGTAATTATCAATATAAAATAACAAAGGCTTCTCTTGACGGAACGGGAACAGTAAAACTCAACGGTTTAAAGAAACGGAATGGGAAAAGCATGACGGTAAAGGATGCCGTTACGATTCAGGGTGTCAAATTCAGAGTAACAGCTATTGGTGCAAAGGCTTGTCAAAAATGTAAGAAACTGAAAAAGGTAACAATAGGAAAAAATGTTACTACGATTGGAAGCAAGGCATTTTATCAGTGTAAGAAGCTTAAAAACATAACAATAAAATCGAAGAAACTGAAAAAAGTGTCCAAGACTGCCTTTTTAAAAATCCACAAAAAAGCAGTAGTAAAAGTGCCGAAAGGGAAAAAGAAAGCATACAGAAAAAAGATTAAGAAAGTGAAAGTAAAGTAACTAGAATAAGGAGTAAGACAATGTACTTAATTGTAGGACTTGGAAATCCCGGCATGGAATATGCCGCCACCCGTCACAATATAGGATTCGATATGGTGACATATTTGAGTGACAGATACCAGATACCACTGCGGAGCAGAGAGGGAAAGGCTATCGTGGGAAAGGGAATAATGGAAGGGAAAAAGGTGATGCTGGCACAGCCACAGACGTTTATGAATCTCAGCGGAGAAAGTGTCCGGGCTTTGATGGACTACTATAAACTAAGGGCAGAAGATTTAATTGTTATTTATGATGATATTAGTCTGGATGTGGGACAGATCCGCGTCCGGCCCAAGGGGAGTGCCGGGGGGCATAATGGTATCAAAAATATTATCCAGCACATTGGCACGCAGGAATTTAACCGGATTAAAATCGGTGTAGGGGCAAAGCCGGAGGGCGGTGATCTGGTAAAGCATGTTCTGGGACGGTTCTCCAAAGGAGAAGATGGGATGCTCCGGGAAGTTTTTGCTCTGGCAAAGGATGCTGTTGTCACAATTATGACGGAAGACGTTTCGGCAGCGATGAACTTGGTAAATGGAACGCGGATTGAGATATAAATAGAAGTGACAGCGACTTGAATCAGAATGAGGGAAATATGAAGACATTATTAGCGCCATTAAACGAATTAGAAGAGTTCACACAATTAAAGCTTGCTGTGGATAAAGGAAATACACCCGTAGAAGTCATAGGCGGAATTGATACTGAAAAATGTCATCTGATCTATGGGCTGCAGGAATGCAGTGATATTCGGCTTATTATTACCCATAACGAAATTCGGGCGAAGGAAATTATGGAAGATTACCGGATGTATGACAGACAGGTGATGTACTATCCGGCCAAGGATTTAATTTTTTATAGTGCGGATGTTCATGGTCAGGCAATTGTAAGAGAGCGTTTGAAAGTAATTAAAGCAATTATGGAAGAACAGTATCCTCTGACAATTGTTACAACAATTGATGCCGGTATGGATTATTGCCTTCCGCTTCAGCGTTATCAGGAGAAAAGGATTCTCATTCGGGAAGGGGATGAGCTGAATCTTACAAAGATACAGGAACAGCTGGCTGAAATGGGATACGAGCATACAGCACAGGTGGACAGAGAGGGAGAATTCTCGGTGCGTGGAGGAATTTTAGATATTTTTCCGCTGACGGAAGAATCACCTGTCCGCATTGACTTGTGGGATACCGAAGTGGATACGATTCGTAGTATTGACGTGGAGAGCCAGCGCTCTGTGGAAAATTTGGAAAAGGTAGAAATTTATCCGGCGATGGAGATTTTCATGACAAAGGATGAGGCAGCTGCAGGACTTCATGCGATTGGCAAAGAGATGGAGAACTGTGTGACAGAATTAAAGAAACAGGGAAAGAAAGAAGAGGCGGCAAGACTGCGTCAGAATGTAGAAAATTTCAGGGAGACCTTTGAAGCGTATCACGGTATGGTGAATCTGGAAAGTTATATCGGTTATTTTACAAAATCCGAAGAAACCGGTTCCTTTTTTGATTATTTGAATGGGAAAAGCGTGTGTGTGTTCTTGGATGAGCCGAATCGTATTACAGAAAAGGCAGAAGCGGTAGAATATGAGTTCCGGGAGAGTATGTCGGGACGTTTGGAAAAGGGCTATATTCTGCCGAAGCAGATGGATGTACTGTATTCCCTGCCACAGCTGCTGGCTAAGCTGCAGCAGTATCCTCTTGTGCTGTTATCGACGCTGGATGCAGCAATGAAGGATGTGGTGACCAAGAGGAAATTCTACATACAAGTTCAATCTTCCCCTTCCTATAATAATAATTTTTCTTTACTGGCAAAGGATATTCAGAAGCTAAAAAAGCAGCAATACCGAGTCCTTTTGGTTTCTGCTTCGGAAACAAGGGGACGGCGGCTCTGTGAAGACCTGATGGACTTTGACATTCCCGCCTTTTACAATGGCAAAATGGAGCATGAATTGCAGCCGGGAGAGGTTATGGTAACAAGGGGCAGTGTGCGGAGAGGGTTTGAATATCCGGGACTTCGTTTTGTTGTTGTGACGGAAAGCGATATATTTGGCGGACTGAAAAAGAAAAAGCGGAAAAAGGTAAAACGATACGAAGGTGCGGCGATTCACAGCTTTCAGGATTTGAAGATAGGGGATTATGTCGTACATGAAAATCATGGACTTGGGATTTATCAGGGAATTGAAAAAATTGAAGTGGACCATATTACAAAAGATTATTTAAAAGTGGCATATGCAGCCGGAAGTAATCTCTATGTGCCTGCCACTTCTCTGGAGGTGCTGCAAAAATATGCCGGGAGTGATGCCAAAGTACCGAAATTAAATAAACTGAATTCTCCCGAATGGAAAAAAACGAAATCGCGTGTTAAGGGGGCGGTGCAGGAAATTGCTTCTGAACTGGTAGATCTGTATGCCAAACGACAGGCGAAGCAAGGGTATTCCTTTGAAAAGGACACTGTTTGGCAAAAGGAATTTGAAGAGCTTTTTCCCTATGAGGAAACGGATGACCAGTTAAAAGCGATAGAGGCAACCAAACTGGATATGGAAAGCCGGAAAATTATGGACCGGCTCATATGCGGCGATGTGGGATATGGTAAGACGGAAATTGCGATTCGGGCGGCGTTTAAAGCTGTGATGAGCGGGAAACAAGTGGCATTTTTAGTTCCTACTACAATACTGGCAGGACAGCACTACAACACCTTTGTCCAGCGGATGAAGGATTATGGTGTCAACGTGGAACTGCTCTGTCGTCTGCGTACTCCATCGGAGCAGAAGAAAACAATAGAGGGGGTTCGGAAAGGAAGCGTTGATATTGTTGTAGGTACCCACCGCTTGCTGGGGAAAGATATTTCTTACAAAAATCTTGGACTTCTGATTGTGGATGAGGAACAGCGCTTTGGTGTAACACACAAGGAGAAATTAAAACAAGTAAAAAATGATATTGATGTTCTGACATTAACGGCAACACCAATCCCCAGAACACTCCATATGAGTCTGGTGGGAATCCGGGATATGAGTGTCCTGGAAGAACCTCCGGTGGACCGTATGCCGATTCAGACTTTTGTCATGGAGAAGAATGAAGAGATTGTCCGGGAGGCAATTATTCGTGAAATCAGCCGGGGAGGTCAGGTGTACTATGTTTATAACCGTGTGGGGAATATGGATATTGTTACGAATGAGATTGCAAAGCTGGTACCAGAGGCTGTGGTGGCATATGCCCATGGTCAGATGAACGAACGGGAACTGGAAAGAACGATGTTCCGATTTGTGGAAGGTGAAATTGATGTATTGGTAGCCACTACCATTGTGGAGACAGGGCTGGATATTCCGAATGTGAATACTATTATGATTGAGGATGCAGACCGTTTGGGACTCTCCCAGCTGTACCAGCTCCGGGGAAGAGTCGGAAGAAGCAACCGGACAGCATATGCTTTCCTTATGTACAAGCGGGACAAAATGTTAAAGGAAGTAGCAGAAAAACGGCTGGCCGCCATTAAGGAATTTACGGAACTCGGTTCGGGCTTTCGCATATCTATGAGAGATTTGGAAATACGGGGGGCCGGAAATCTTCTAGGGGCAAGCCAGCACGGGCATATGGAAGCAGTCGGATATGATTTGTATTGCAAGATGCTGAATGAGGCCGTAAAAAAACTCAAAGGTGAAATAGTAGAGACCGAGGAGTTTGAAACCAGTGTTGATATAAAGGTTGACGCCTTTATTCCCGTCGGTTATATTAAGAATGAATTGCAAAAACTGGATGTGTACAAAAGAATTGCAGAAATTGAAACGGAAGAAGAAAAGCAGGATATGATCGACGAGCTGGTGGACCGTTTTGGGGAGCCGCCGAAGAGTGTCATGAATTTGCTGGCGATTGCTCTTTTAAAAGCAAAGGCACATAAGGCTTACATTACCGAAATTGCCAGTAAAAAGGACAAATTACGATTTCTGATTTATCCGAAAGCACCAGTGAATCCGGCAGGGATACCAAAGCTGGTGGCAGAAATGGGAAGAAAATTAAAGTTTGTCACCGAATCGATTCCGTATTTTCTCTATGAACCGGAGGGAAATCTTTTATCAGAAGCAGAGAAAATAGTAGACAGGATTGCTGATCTAGGTGTACAAAAAGATGGAGAGGAAAAGAAAGAAGATTTGAAGAACACAGGAGGTAACGAATGAAGCGAAAAGTATTGGTATGGATTCTCAGTATGGCACTGGCATCGGGACTTACCGCATGCGGTGGTGGGGAAGCCGTCGGTGAAACAACGGCACAGTCAGAAAGTGCAGCATCTGTTAATAACGGCACATTGCAGGCGGATTCTACTACGATTTCAGTCGGGAAGACAACGGTTCCCTATAGTGAATACAAGGTATATTACTATTTTATGAAAAAACAATATGAGGATGTATTGACTGAAAGTGTCTGGAGCCAGAACGGCGGTACTGACCGAACGATTGGTCAAGATGCGGTGGAGGATGTTGTACGGCTGATTATTCAGGTGAAGATAATCTGTAAAGCGGCTGCTGTTGAGGGAGTAACTTTGGCGGCGGATGAGAAAGAAGAAGCGGATTTTAATGCCAAAAAGTATTTAGAGGGTATCCCGGATGAAGTGCAGCAGGCAAACAATATGAGCGTGCCGCTCTTGACACAGATTTTTGAGGAAAATAAACTGGCGGAGAAGATGTATCAGGTAGTGACGGGGAAAGTGGATGTGAATGTATCAGAGCAGGATTCACAGGCTGCGAAAGTGCAATTGATTTATTTGAAAGCTTCTGCACAGGATAAAGAACAGGTAAAGGAAAAGGCACAGCAGTTATGTCAGCAGGCAAAAAATTCGGTAACTAGTTTTTATCCTCTGGCAAAGGCGAATACACAGGGGGATGAAATTGAGTGTCTGGTGGGGCGAATGGATAACAGGACAAATTTAGTTAATACGGTTCTGGGACTGAAGAAATATGCCGTGTCCGATGTAATTGAAGAAAAAGATGGGTTTTATATTGCCTATATGCTGCAGACACCGGACAAGGATATCAATGAAGCTTACAAAAACGAAGTGGTAAGCGAACGACAGACCAATGCTTTTAAAGAAGCATATAAAAAATGGTCAGAACAGTATGATGTAAAGGTCAGCAAATCGTTGCTGGTAAAATAGCGGGATGATTTTAAAATCGAAAAATTTTGAGAAAGAAAAAGGGAAAAGAGGGACATTTATGAAACGAAGCAGTGGGATATTGATGCCGGTTTTTAGTTTGCCATCGGAATACGGAATCGGGTGCATGGATGAAGCTGCCTATGATTTTGTAGATAAATTGGCAAGGGCGGGACAGAGCTATTGGCAGGTTCTTCCCATGGGACCGACCGGATACGGGGATTCCCCTTATCAATCTTTTAGTACTTTTGCAGGAAATCCTTATTTTATTTCGTTGGGGGAATTTGTTGAAAAAGGGTATCTTTCCAAAGAGGAGTGCCGGGAAGCATGCCGGGGAATGGGAAACGGACAAATTGCTTATGGTCAGCTTTTTCAAACCCGTCTGGGATTGCTGGGAAAAGCCTATTCCTGTTGTAAGGATGAACTGAAAAGGAATGCCGGCTTTCAGACATACCAGAAAGAGAATCATTTTTGGTTACAGGAATACGGTCTTTTTATGGCTTTGAAAGAGAAGTTTGGCGGCAGGGGCTATCAGGAGTGGGAAGGTGAGAAAATACGCCGTCATGAAGAGGACGCATATCAACAATATATGGTGGAATTGGAAGACAGAGTCAATTTTTATTGTTTCCTTCAGTGGACCTTTGACCGGCAGTGGAAAAAATTAAAAACGTATGCGAACGACCACGGTATAAAAATAATCGGGGATATTCCGATCTATGTATCTCCGGATAGTGCCGATGTGTGGGGAAGCCCGGAGTTATTCCAAATCGATGAAGGGGGAAAACCGATTGGTGTGGCAGGATGTCCTCCGGATGCCTTTTCTGCCACGGGACAGTTATGGGGAAATCCGCTCTATCGATGGGAAGAACATAAAAAAAACGGTTACGAGTGGTGGCTGAAACGAATTCAGAAATGCTTTGAATGGTATGATGTCGTCCGTATTGACCATTTTCGTGGTTTTGATGAATACTATTCGATTCCGTATGGGGATAAGACAGCAGAACATGGGAAGTGGATGCCGGGGCCGGGAATGGATTTATTCCTTGCCTTGAAAAAAGAATTGGGAGAGCTTCCGATCATTGCAGAAGATTTAGGTTTTTTGACAGATTCTGTCAGGAAATTGTTAAAGGATTCCGGTTTTCCGGGGATGAAGGTACTGCAATTTGCTTTTGACGAGAGAGAGAGCAGTGATTATCTGCCATATCATTATGAGAGGAATTCCGTTGTGTATACAGGGACTCATGACAATAATACAACGAGAGGCTGGTTAAAAGAGAGTTCAAAGGCAGATAAAGATGTGGCAGTACGGTATATGGGAGCTGGCAGATACGCATCGGATAAGACATTGACAAAGGGAATGATTCTTCTTGCCATGAACAGTGTGTCAGACCTTTGTATAATTCCTATGCAGGATTATTTATGCCTGTCTCAGAGGGCGAGAATCAATACGCCGTCAACGCTCGGCAATAACTGGACATGGCGAATGAAACAGGATGCCTTTCATGACAACTTGTGCGAAAAAATCCGCCGGATAACAAAATTATCCGGGCGGCTTCCCGCAGAATAAATCATTGTTTCAACTCCTATAGAATAATCGGGGAGTGCTGGAATTCATTTGGCAGGGCAATGTTGTATTTGCGACACCAAATCTGGCGGTATAGATCTGCTGCCAGTAGATCTTGTTTGAATAAGTCCGTTTCTTTGGCGGAAAGATTTTTTATGTCCGTCGCAAGCCGGGAAAGAATATGGAAAGAGGTGGCGTGTGATTCCTCTCGCAACAGGACACCGGCCTCTTTTTTCATGCCTAGAAGCCGTAAGTATGGCATTGTGTCCTCCGTGTCTTTGATATGAAGAAGGCATTGCAGCATACTCCGGCGAATCCGTCCCACGGTATAGTTCTTAGACTGGCACTGGGAAACAAAATCTTCTGCATGACAGTAATGGTCCAGCAGACTCTTTATCCGGTCTGCTAAATCCGGGGAGATGTCTTTGTATTGTTCTAGATGTTCTTCAATGTGCAGAGCATACCCGATTACATCCGAAAAATCATTGAGGGTAAGATGCTGTTCGTTGCTTTCATATATTTCTTTTCTTAAAGCAGTGGCAGACGGATAGTCTGCATTTGTATCGTTGCTATCCTCATGGTAACCAAGTCCGAGACGTTTGACGGTATGAGGAATAATGTTCGAGGAAAATTTTTGTAAAGCAAGGCAGTATTGTATGCCAAGGACATTGTTCGGCTTATCCAGCAGATGCTCAGGACAATGGCTTATTGTCTGTAAGGCGGCTTCCTGAGCAGCAGGATAAGGTTGTCCGGATCTGAGGCAGGCTTTCAGACTGTCCGTATATTCTTCGGTTTCTGTGAACAGGGTCGCTGCCGCCTTTTGCAGTAAGGTCAGATCCCCGCATTCACTGCCAAAGCATACATCGGTAATAAAGCCCAGTGATTGCAGGGCAAGTATACCACCTGTGGCAAAATCTCCGGCACTGGACAGACCGAAACGGACGGGGAGTTCAAAAACCATATCAGAACCTCCCGCCAATGCCATCCGGGTCCGTGTATACTTATCCAGAACAGCCGGTTCCCCCCGCTGCATAAAATCACCGTTCATAATACTGACAACATAATCCGCACCAGTCATTTCTTTCGCCTGTTTTAGTAAATAGGCATGACCATCGTGAAATGGATTATATTCACAAATAACTCCTACAACTCTCATAATAAACCTCCAATCCGTTCATAGCGGTAAGTATAATAATTCTAATTATAAAGGATTGTGCAATAAAATTCAATAATTGATGAACTGTTTGTATCAGGAAATTGCTGGCGGGCATTTTTTTGAGAAATGTGGATTCACAAAAAAATGGAATTGCCACAGAGCGTATTTTTTAGTATAATGTAAATAATGATGTTATAAAAACAGATATTATGATGAAACGGAATGGCGTGAACGTTTCGGAATGGAGGAGAAAATGACTTTAGAAGAATGTTACGGAATGATGGAGGGAGATTACAAGGGTGTTATGGGACGTCTGATGAAAGAAGAGCGGATCATCCGTTTTCTTGGCAAGTTCAGGGAAGATAATATGCTCGAACCATTGGAAACATCTATTAAAAAGGGAGTGTGGGAAGAAGCTTTCTGGGCGTCACATAATTTAAAAGGAGTGTGTCAGAATCTTGGTATTTCCAAGCTGGCGGATTCTAGTAGTGAGTTATGTGAACTTATCAGAAATGGTGCGCCGACTGTAGATATTACTCCATATATGGAGAAGGTTCGGGAGGATTATACCCAGACGCTTGGTGCATTGAATCAGATTTTATAAAAATTTTTTGGGAAGTATAGTATAAAACGTGATTGTAGGAATGTGAGGAAAAATATGATTGCGAGTGAACAAAGAACAAGTCATCCGGAGGATGAATGGGATGCGGACCAGCTTCAGGAAATTGAAGCCGGAATGCATTTTGGAGTAGATATTTCCCTTTTCGCAAAAAAGGAATATTTAGCAATTCAAATGCAGCAGATACGCCTTGGTCTGGAAGAAGGACTGGATGTATCCGTATATGCCAGACCGGAATTTGACTGGTTTCAGATGGAAGAAATACGAGAGGGATTAAGGGCTGGCGTGCAGGTGGCAAAATATGCTAAGCCGGAAATTTCCTATGACAGGATGAGACAGGTACGGAAGGGACTGACAGTAGGGATTGACCTTTCCAAATATGTGCCATTAGATGCCAAAATTCTGCGGCAGTTACGTAAGGCTTTTGTGTCTAATGTAAATATTATTGAATTTGTAAAAAAAGGTTATATAGCAGAACAGTTGGATGAAATTCGTGTTGCATTGGAAAAGGGACTGGATATTGAGCCGTATCTGATTAAAGAATTCAGGGGAGTTTCCATTCATGAAATTGTATTAGGCTTAGAAGAGGGACTGGATGTTTCATGCTATGCCAAGATGACATACTCGTGGCAGCAGATGCGTGAGATTCGTTTAGGTCTGGAGGGGCGGCTGGACACAAGCCAGTATGATAATCCGCTATACAGCGGAAGCCAGATGCAGGAGCTCCGTCTGGGACTTGAGGCAGGACTGGATATAAGTGGATACCGGAGCCTTATGTATACCGCCAGCGATATGAAGAGGGCCCGGATCAGACTGTTGGAGGATTATGCAAATGAAATTGTAGCCGGTGCCAGACAGACCTTTTCATTTAAAAATTATATAATTTCAGTAAGTGCGGACGAACTGGAAGCATTTATTGAGGTGAGGGCAAATAAGGGCAAAAAATTTAAAAAGGAAGATTTGCTCAAAGCTCTGAATGAAGAAGGGATTACAACAGGAATCCAAGAGGATGTTCTGGAACTGATTACGGAAAAGGAGATTTATAACAAGCCGGTACTTGTGGCAAAGGGAACGCCTGCCATAAAGGGCAAAGATGGTTATTATGAATATTTTTTTCATACAGAGAAGTGCGGAAAACCGAAATTGAACAAGGATGGTTCTGTGGATTATCAGAATATCCGAATGTTCGAAATGGTACAGAAACACCAGCGGCTGGCATTTTATCATCCGGCCACGGAAGGGAAGACCGGGAAGACTGTCAGGGGGAAAACGCTGCATACTGTAAATGGCAGGGAACAGAAAGTAATGACAGGAAACGGATTTGCTCTCTTGCATGATAAGCGGACATATGTATCTGAAATAGGCGGGAAAATCGAACTGGATGAAGAGCAGAACCGAATGGATATAACAGCAGTATGCGTTGTGGATGAGGTTTCACCGGCTTCAGGAAATATAGAATTTGACGGGTGTGTCCATGTTCTGGGAGATGTGCTGCGGGGGACAACCGTAATTGCTACCGGTGATGTCGTTGTTGACGGCGGAGTGGAAGCCTGTACAATACGGTGCGGCGGGGAACTTTTACTGCGGCAGGGAGCCAACGGCATGGGAGAAGGTTTTCTCTTGGCGGATAAAAGCGTGTCCGGTAAATTTTTTGAGGCGATTACCGTACAGGCGGGAAAAGATATCCGGGCAAATTATTGTTTGAACTGTAACTTGAAAGCACATTCAGAGATTATTATCAGTGGAAAAAAAGGTGTTTTGGCGGGCGGTGTGGCAAAAGCACTGAAAGGAATTCAGAGCTACCATGTCGGTAACCGTGCAAACATAAAGACATATATTCAATTAGGAGCAAATGATGAAATTCTTTCAGAACAGAAATTGCTGCAATGTAAAATTGACAATGTGCACAAAGAACTCTCTACTTTGGGAAATGCCCTGCTAAAGTTCCAGCGGCTTTATCCGCCTGAGGTGAGGAACACGATGGAAATATATTTAAAGGTGGAGGATGCAATTTATACAAAGGAATTAGAACAGGAACGTCTGTATAAACGGAAGATGCATAATGAAGAGGGTATGGCCCGCATGGTAGAAGCAAGAGCAATTATACATGGTTATTTGTATGAGGGATGCGTGTTTGAAATTGGCAAAAAAATTTGGGAATCATCTTTGGCGAAGAATGTAACGGTACGAAAGAGAGATGACCGGATTGCAATTTTTCATAATGGATAAATAGGAGGTCTGCTATTATGGCAAATAAAATATTAGTGGTGGATGATTTAGAGTTAAATCGGGAACTGCTGCAGGAAATGTTGGAAAAAGAATATGATGTAATGTTAGCAGAAAACGGGAAACAGGCAATTGAACTGATTGAGAGAGCACACGAACAGCTGTCGGTGGTTCTTTTGGATTTGATAATGCCGGAAGTAGATGGTTTTACTGTGTTGAAATGGATGCGGGAAAAGGATTTGATTGGTCGGATTCCGGTTATGGTCATTAGTGGGGAAACCTCTTCAGAAGCAGAAAAGAAATGCTTTGACTATGGTGTGTCTGATTTTATTCAGAAACCATTTAATGAGGTAATTGTAATACGCCGTGTTCAGAATATTGTCAATTTGTTTACATATCAGAATCAGCTGGAAGAGAAAGTGGAAAAACAGACCGAGGTACTTCGCAAACAAAACCATATTCTTCAGCTGCAGGCGGAGAAATTAAAAGAAAACAATATTCGTATCATAGATATTTTAGGAAATGTTGTAGAATCCCGTAATTTGGAAAGCGGGGAACATATCAAACGTGTGAAAGGCTTTGCCAGAATTCTTGGCTATCAGCTGATGAAAGATTATCCGGAATATGGCTTGACGAATGAACGGGTAGAAATGATCGCAGAAGCAAGTGCATTGCATGATGTGGGGAAAATTGCAATCCCGGATAATATCCTTTTAAAGCCGGGCCGTCTAACCGAGGAAGAGTTCGAACTTATGAAGTCACATACTACAAGAGGCTGTGATATTCTGAATAATATTGAAGGTATCTGGGAGGATGACTACCGGCTGACCAGTTATGAAATCTGCAGGCATCATCATGAACGGTATGATGGAAGAGGATATCCGGATAGACTGGCGGGCGAAGATATTCCGCTGTCGGCACAGATCGTATCCATTGGGGATTGTTATGATGCTCTTGTCAGTGAGCGTGTTTATAAGAGTGCCTTTACAAAAGAAGAGGCATTTCATATGATCATACACGGTGAATGTGGTGTTTTTTCACCAAAATTGCTGGCGAGTTTCCGAAATGCCAAGAAGCAGTTTGAGTATTTAGCCGAACATAATCAGTGTTCAACTGAGATTTTGTAGATCGGCATGGTTCACCCTCCGGTATACTTGACAGTGCCGGGTTCAAGGAGTAATATATTTTTATATATAAATTAACGTGATGCAAGAAAGAAGGAATTCAGAATGGAAAAGAAAAACATCGATTGGTCGAATTTGGGATTTGGCTATCAGGAAACGACAGAACGTTATGTCTCTAATTTTCAAAATGGTACATGGGATGATGGTGTTATGACAACCGATGCTGATGTAACGATAAGCGAATGCGCGGGTGTTCTGCAGTATGCACAGACATGCTTTGAGGGATTGAAAGCATATACAACCGAAGATGGAAGAATTGTAACATTTCGTCCGGACTTGAATGCTGCCCGTATGGCAGATACAGCAAAACGTCTGGAGATGCCGGTATTTCCGAATGAGCGTTTTCTGGATGCTGTGGACAAGGTCGTAAGGGCGAATGCAGACTATGTACCGCCATATGGTTCCGGGGCGACTTTGTACATCCGCCCATATATGTTCGCAAGCGGTGCCGTTATCGGTGTAAAACCAGCAGATGAATATCAATTCCGTATGTTCTGTACTCCGGTCGGACCTTATTTTAAGGGAGGTGCAAAACCAATTACCATTCGTGTATCCGATTTTGACCGTGCAGCACCGCATGGAACCGGTCATATTAAAGCAGGTCTGAACTATGCCATGAGCCTTCATGCGATTGTGGATGCCCATAATCAGGGATTTGATGAGAATATGTATTTGGATGCGGGAACTCGTACAAATGTAGAGGAGACGGGAGGAGCAAACTTCATTTTTGTGACAAAAGACAATAAAGTCGTAACTCCGAAATCAGATAGTATTCTTCCTTCTATAACAAGACGTTCTCTCATGTATGTCGCCAAAGAGATTTTAGGCTTGGAAACAGAGGAGAGAGTAGTTCCATTCGCCGAGGTGAAAGAATTTGCGGAGTGTGGACTTTGCGGAACAGCAGCCGTGATTTCACCAGTCGGAAAAATTGTTGACCATGGAAAAGAAATCTGTCTGCCGGCCGGAATGGAGGAAATGGGTCCGATTACAAAGAAATTGTATGATACCTTGACCGGAATTCAGATGGGACGCATCGAAGCACCGGAAGGCTGGATTCATGAAATTGAAATGTGATTGATTTCTCTGTTGGGAAAAGGTTTCACTCAGAAATTGTGACGTTTTGGAATGGAAGAATTCATGAGATATTATATTTCGGATTTACATTTTTACCATGAAGGTTTACTTACCAAAATGGATAAGCGGGGATTTGGCAGCTGTGAGGAGATGCACGATTACATTTTGAAAAAATGGAATCAAAAAGTACGGCAGCAGGATGACGTGGTCATTTTGGGAGACCTTTCAATGGAGCACGGGAAACTGACCAGTAGTTTGTTAGAACAGTTGAATGGGAAATTGTATCTGATAAAAGGAAATCACGATACGTACTTAAAAGACAGGCGGTTTGATGCATCCCGTTTTGAATGGATAAAAGACTATGAAGAACTAAATGACAATAAGAGAAAAGTTATACTCAGTCATTATCCGATATTTTGTTATAATGGGCAGTTTCGGCGGGATAAAGAGGGAAAACCAAAGACCTATATGCTGTATGGTCATGTCCACAATACACAGGATGAACTTCTTGTGAATGAATTTATAAACCGTACAAGAAAAACGATGCATAGAAATCCTGTGGACGGAGAAGAGAGAATGCTTCCCTGTCAAATGATAAATTGCTTTTGTATGTTTTCCGATTATACACCATTATCCTTGGATGAGTGGATTGAAACAGACAAAAAAAGAAGGGCACATTTAAACAGTACCCATTAAAATTTGGAGGTATTTATGGCAGTGAAGAAGACCATGACAAGATGCGAGTTATTGTGTAAAGCGAGAGAACAGACAGGTATGAACCGCAGGGAATTTGCAGAATTTTTTGGGATTCCATACCGCACCGTACAGGATTGGGAACGTGGCATTCGGAATATGCCGACTTATGTGCTTCGTTTGATGATATATCGTCTGGAAACCGAAAAATTTACAAAAGGACTGGATAAGGTAGAAATTGTGTGAGAATAACCAATTTCTCATTGTTATGTAAAATCAAATCTTCTGCATATTTTTCTTTCTCCGCGGAGATAATAAAGGAAAATGTGCAGGAGGTTTTTTTATGGAACAGATATGTGATTGTGTGAATGTGAGAAAGGTGGCAATTATTGGCTGTGGCTTTGTTGGTTCTGCTTCTGCTTTTGCATTGCTGCAAAGTGGTCTTTTTTCAGAGATGGTACTTATTGATGTTGACAAGGAGCGGGCAGAGGGAGAGGCAATGGATATCAGTCATGGTATACCGTTCGCCGGGCCGATGAATATTTATGCCGGCGGATATGAGGATATTGATGATGCGGCAATTATTGTAATTACGGCGGGGGCAAATCAGAAGCCGGAGGAAACAAGACTGGATCTGGTTCATAAGAATGCAGCGATTATGACGTCTATTGTATCGGAAATTAAGAAGAGGGATTTTAACGGAATTCTGCTTGTTGTATCAAATCCGGTGGATATATTGACACAGGTCGCATTGGATGTCAGCGGATTTTCAGAAAACCGTGTCATTGGTTCTGGAACGGTACTGGATTCTGCCAGACTAAAATATCAATTGGGAAAGCATCTGTCTGTGGACAGCCGAAGTGTTCATGCCTTTATTATCGGAGAACACGGTGACAGTGAAATTGCTGCATGGAGCAGTGCCAATGTTTCTGGTGTACCCCTTCATACAATGTGTGAAATGAGGGGGCATTATAATCATGAGGATAATACAGAAAACATTGCAGATGATGTAAAAAACAGTGCCTATGAAATTATAGCCAAAAAGGACGCAACATACTACGGAATTGCGATGGTTATCAAGCGGATATGCCATGCGATTATATTAGATGAGAAATCTATTTTTCCGGTATCCATTCCGATGCATGGGGAATACGGCATTGAAGATGTGGTGTTAAGTATGCCGGCCATTGTAGGAAAAGATGGTGTGGAAAGTCCGATTCCGATTTCTCTCGATGAAAAGGAAGTAAGCAAATTACATGAATCGGCAGACATGTTAAAAAAAATACACAGTGAATTACAAAATTAATCCATGAAAAAATAATAAAGTCATTGTGAAATCTTCTCATTAATGGTATATTTTACATTAGGGTATTTTATTTTGCCTTAAGCTTACAAATTTTACATTAAATTTACATTAGAGAGGATTTTACTATGACAGTTTGGAATGTAGTAGGATTAATGGGTGGATTAGCCATGTTCATTTTTGGTATGAACATGATGAGTGATGGTCTAAAGTTAGTAGCGGGTTCCTATTTGAAGAAGATACTTGAGAAACTGACACAGAACCGCATTGTGGCTATGTTTGTCGGTGCCGGATTGACAGCATTGATTCAGAGCTCGAACGCAATGTGCGTAATGGTTGTTGGTTTTGTAAATGCCGGTATGATGCAGCTGGAGCGTTCGGTCGGTATTTTGATGGGAGCGAAGATTGGTACAACGATTACAGGACAGTTGATCGCATTTAATATTTCAGAAATTGCTCCGGTGATTGCTTTTGTCGGAGTGGCTGTTACGATGTTCGCTAAGAAACCGAAAGTGAAGACAGTCGGACAGATTATTGCCAGCCTTGGTGTTCTTTTCATTGGCTTGGGAACGATGAGTTCAGCTATGAAACCATTGGCAAGTGAGGAATGGTTTCAGTCTATACTGCACCAGTTCTCCAATCCGATTTTGTGTGTGCTTATCGGTATTCTTTTTACCGTTATTATTCAAAGTGCATCGGCTTCTGTCGGTGTATTGCAGATGCTGGCACTCAGTGGTGTTATGGCTTTTCCGGATGCATTTCCACAGGCATTCTATATTATGCTCGGTATGAATATTGGTGCCAGTGTAGCACCTGCACTGGCTTCCATTGGAGGTCGCAAGGATGCTAAGAGAGTGGCATTAATCGTTATTCTCTTTGAAAGTATCGGTATGATCCTCTTTATGATAGTGACGCAGATCTTCCCACAGATTTTTGATCTGATTCTGAGTACGGCACCGGGAAATCCAACAAGACAGATTGCCAATGCCAATACTATTTTTAACCTTGTCACAGTTATTATTCTGCTTCCATGTGCCAAATATCTTGTGAAAATGGCAGAATGGATGGTTCGCGGGAACGATGAAAAAGAGGTAGCATCCCTGCATTATATTGATGAGTCCGGTTATCAGTCCGGTACGGTGCTGATTGGGCAGATTGATCAGGAGGTTGGCCGGATGCATTCTATCGTCCGCACGAACTTGGAGGCTTCTACAAAGATTTATTTTGATAAAATGCCGATTTCAGATGAGGAGTTCGAAGATAATGAAGCGGCAGTGGACTTTTTGAATAAAGAGATTGTTGCTGCACTGATTCGGACGAGTGAAGAGGGTGTAACAGAAAAAGAGGCAATGCATACGGGTAATCTTTATCATATTGTAACAGATCTAGAGCGTATTGGAGATCATGCGGAAAATGTTCTCGGCTATGCGAAACAGATGAAAGAAAATAAGCAGACATTTTCAGAGAAAGCAATCCGGGATTTGAAGGAATTGTCACAGGCAGTTTATAAAATTTATGATTTGTCCTGTGAACATTTCCGGGAGCCAAGTGAAGAATTATATCGTGTGATTTATGACCTTGAGGCGGATATCGATGAAATGGTTGAAAAGATGCGTGCACGCAATGTAAAGCGTCTTGGAAAGATGAAGTGCGAGGCTACACAGGGCTTGTATTTTAGTGAAATTCTTGTGGATCTGGAACGTGTAGCAGACCATGCACTGAATATTGCACAGGGAGCTCAGAAATATGATATTGAAGAAGATGATGAATAGATATTGACAGAGCTGGTAAAAGCATGGAAGTCACACCGACTTTTCTTACTTTTGCATACGTAGGTTTAACACAAGCATTGACGGTTAATGTGCTGGGTACAGCGAAGGATAAATCGATTATTTCCATAACCTCTGTTGCAGATTCTACTGTAAAGAAAACAGTTCCGGTAGAGGTGAAAGGACAGGTAATAAATAATGGTGGAGGTACAGGTAATCCGATTCCATCAAATGGAAATGGTAGCACTGCAGTAAGACTTATAAGAAAAAATTGACAATCAAGGTGATAAAAAAAGAAAATGGGCTGTCGGGAAACAGATAGCTATAGACAAGGAATCTGGTGTCTCATACGAGTCACTGGGTTCCTTGAAATTGTATAAAGGCTGTTTTGGAAAAAGAGAGTATGATTATTAATAGAATTGATGGTTCGTATATTAATGTGCGGGAAATAAAGCAGGAAAAGTGAACTAAAACTATCTAGATAGTGAATTGACATGTTATTGACAACAATATTATGGGGCGGTATAATGTGGAAGTTATTAATTTGAAAAAAGGAGAAAGAAAGATGGTAAAGAAGAGAATAGTTCCACTTTTAATGGTAATGTCACTAATTTTTTCCAATGTAGCATCAGCAGAATCACAAAACGAAGTAGTAACGTATTCCGGGCATGATATTCAATGCAGTTTGGTATGTAATTTTAGTTTGCGCTATAATGACAAAGCAACTGCAAAGACTAATTGGGCAGGGAAAAAAGAATTTCGTGTGGAAGTCAATTTGTATCAATGTCAGTCTGCGGTAAGTAAGTATAAACTAATTGACAAGGATTACGGAGATAGAGGAGCAGTTGCCAAAGGTTCGGTTGCTGGCGTTTGGAAATTTAAATCGAAACATTATGTGGCGAATCCTAAACATGCAATGCAAAAGAAACAATGTACACTTACAGATTGGTGAAATAAGGGTAAGGGATTGGTAAAATGAATTTTATTCGTGAAACGATTCAATTGACTGCCCGAAGAATCCGCCGAACTACGATGACATCGGTTTTTCTGATTGTTGGTTTTGTGCTTTCCATGCTGATTATTTCTGTTGGAATTAGTTTTATTTCTGAACATTTGTATGCACAAAAAAGTAAGGAAGAACTGATGCCTCCGAATGGGCAGCAGTTTGTGATTACAGCCTCCAGCGGAAAAGAATTGAAAAAAGAGGAAATGATGCGGCTTTTTTTCGGAATCCGTGAGGATTCCGGAATTATTTTGAATGGTCTTATGGCAAGTCCGGATAAGGATGAAATAAATAGCTATTATCCGGTTAGTGCGGAGTGGTTTGTAAAGGATGATGGCTGGCATTACCCGGTTTCAGAGGGGAGATATTTTTCTGCCAAAGAAATTGAACAGCAGAGGAAGGTCGTTGTTATCGGAGAGGCATTGAAGCCATTGGTGCGTGAAGAAAATGGCAGACAATATTTGGATCTGGAGGGTGAAGCCTATGAGGTCATTGGAATTGTGGGACTTTCTGACCAAATGTCCTTGTGGGAAAACCGTATTATTATGCCATGCACAGCATTGCCGGAAGCTGTAATGAAGGAGTTAATATTGTCAACCGGTTCCATGAACCTAATCCTTTATAATGATAAGGGAGAACTAAGTAAAGACGCAAAACAAATAACTTTGAACGGTCAGCAGCTGGATTCGGACTTTATGCTGGAAAGTGTAGGGGAATTAGAAGTTGACGATATGTCCGAACAATTATTTGAAAATCAGAACCAAATATATTATGTTGCCTTATTAGGTTATCTCGTATCAATTGTTTTTGCGGTCAACATAGTGGTGTTTTGGATGGAAAAACGGCGTTATGAGATTGGCATTTGGAAAGCTTTTGGCTTCACTGATGGAAAGATTTCAAAAATGATAATGGAAGAAATGCTCGGTCTTACCATTTTGGCATTTCTTTTTGCAACTATCACACAGGCAGGATTAAGCCTTATTGTAGAGCGCATATCCGATTATCCTCTTAAGTTGTATTTGCCAAATGTTATAGCAGGTCTTTTTGTTGTCTGTGTGACGACGCTGCTTACCTCAATTTGGCCAACACTTCGGGCATTAAAGGTCCAGCCAGCTGACATAATAAAAGAGGGGGAAGAAAATGGCTGAGATATTGAAAAGTCTGCGGAAAAATAAGCTGTCTAATATTCTTATTTTCTTACAGATAGCACTGTCCCTATTATATTTTTTTATGGTAGCAACATCAATTCAAAAAGCATTTAATACCTATTTGGAAGTTCCAAAAGTTGTGGACGTAGATTTGTCCAGATTGATACATATAGAAATTCAGGCAGAAAATGTTCCAGAACGTAGATTTCAAGATTTTTATAATTCCCTTAAAGAACATAAGAGTATTAAAAGCATGGGAGCATATCATAATTCATCTCTGACAAGCCCTACATTTTTAAACAATGAAATTGCATCAATTGAATTTGGAAAGGATATGACAGCGATTAAGGCTCTTAATGTGTCGGAGGGGCGTGGATTTGAAGAAAAAGACTTTGATAAGTCACAGAATATTCCTGCGTTGATTGGAAATGAGCTGGCAGAACAATATGATATTAAAATAGGTGATTGCTTCAGCGATGATTTTGAGGGAGCAGATTATGAGGTTATTGGTATTTTGGAAAAGGGAAACAAATGGTTTTTCCAAACAATATCAGAGGGGATGATTTTGTCATTAGATAATGAAGTTATATTGCCGCTGGCAGAGGAAAAGGAAGCAATGCTTCATTATTATTGTATTGCTTCGGAAGATGCTGCGGCAGAAGATGCAATGAATGCCATCGAGGAGGCAGCTGGTAAGAAACAAATCCGGCTGCAGATGGAAACAGTATCCGGTGAATTGGAGGAATCGTTGCAAAGTGCTATTGGCGAAAACCGGTACTGGTTATATTTTTCTCTTATTATGCTTGTCATGATTGCAGCTGGTACGGCGATGCTTGTGATGGCACGGTTCCACATGAGAAAGAGAGAGATAGGCATACGGGCAGCTATAGGGCATTCTATGTTGCGCATTGGTTCCCTGTTTGCCGGAGAGCTGCTGGTTATTGCGGTAGGGGCATATGCAGCTGCACTTATTATTTGCAGAGCGATGACAAATGGTGTGGAGCAGTTTGACGGCATGCTGTATACGAACGGATACAGCATAACGGGGCGGATTGTTTTAGGTGGCGCACTGGCAGCGGTTTGTTTGTGTGTTCCGTCTGTTTTGGCTCTGTTATTAAAAATCCGGAATTTACAGCCAAAAAACCTGATAGGAGGAAAAGAATAATGTCTATCATTGAGTTGAAGAATGTTGGCAAAATATATGGAAAGGGAGAGTCGGAAACAGTTGCTCTGTCAAATGTCAATCTTACCATTGAAAAAGGTGAATTTTGGTCAATTATGGGTCCATCTGGTTCGGGAAAATCCACTCTTTTGAATATTCTTGGGTGTATGGATAGGGTAAGTATGGGAGAATATTTGCTCAAAGGAAAAAGTGTCAGTGAGATGACAAGAAAGCAGTTGAGTAAAATAAGGAATCAAACAATTAGCTTTGTTTTTCAATATTTTGCCTTGTTAAATGATTATTCAGTTTATGAAAACATAGAGCTTCCGCTACAGTGTCAAAAGATTTCTAATCGTGAGAAAAAAGAGCGGATAGCATATTATATGAAACGGTTAGGAATTGAAAATCTCGCTAGAAAAAAACCGACACAAATTTCTGGCGGACAGCAGCAGAGAGTTGCTATTGCCAGAGCAATGGTAACAAAGTCAGATATTATTTTGGCTGATGAACCAACCGGAGCACTAGACCAGAAAACAGGAGAAGGATTATTAGAATTATTAAAAGAGATTAATCGTGACGGGAAGACAATTTTACTTGTAACTCATGATTCTAAAGTAGCTGAAGCAGCAGAAAAGAAGATGCGTATTGAAGATGGAAAATGTTTTGTGGATTAGAATGGAAATCAGATACATTATGGAAGTGATACAGATATTCTGTTTATTAGTTGGATGAATTTTACACATATTTAAAAATCCACTGCATAAAATATACAAACACAATTTCAGGGGGAGCAGTTGCAGGAGTATTCATACCCAACAACACCAATTGAGGAACGGGCGGTTATGGTTGCTCAGTATATTGTGGAACATAATGCTACCGTGCGGCAGGCGGCAAGTCAGTTTGGCGTTAGCAAGAGTACGGTACATAAAGATGTCACAAAAGGGAACGGTTTGGAATGCTGGGCTGGATTTGGAAGTGGTATAAAAAGTAAAAAATGTTTAACTTGCAGTATAGTCCATTTTCATATATAGTAATAGTATCCCAAAACTGTTTCAGGAGGTGATAGGTTATGAATCGAAATATGTTCTTTAAGTCATCATGGATTTTTTTCCTTTTGCTCCTGTGCAGTACCTTGATTTTACCGCTGGATGTATTTGCCGCACCAGCGGGCACGGAAAATACAACAATAAAACTATCAGAGGAAGAAATAGCCTATCGTGACCGGGTGGGTGAAATTACGATAGGATGTCCGATTCAAAATTGTCCTTTGCTTTTTCAGAATGAAAAAACAGGACAACTTGAAGGCATTACCATTGATATTCTGAATCTGATATCGGAAGAAACCGGTCTTGCATTCCGCTATCAGGCACTGCCATCCGGAAGTATTACATACAAGGATTTGCAGCGGTTTGGTATTGATATGGTCGCAGGTGTGGAGTACAATGAGATTAATAAGCATTCTTCTGGCATTGCCATGACAGACCCCTATTTACATGACGAAAAAGTATTCGTGTGTAAAAAAGGAGTGGTATTCCAGCCGGATAGCAAAATGATTATTGCTGTTGATTCCGGTTCACAGACGATTGAAAAAGTTGTCCGGCAACAGTATCCGATGTTTGAGATTTTATTTTGTGACTCCGAAGAGGATGCATTATCTGCACTGCTTTCCGGAAAAGCAGACGCTGTTCTGCAGAACCAGTACACAATCGAAAGGATTTTGTGCAAGCCCATTTACCAAGATTTACAGATTGTGGCTGCGGCATCGATTGGTGACAGCCAGTGTCTTGCCTGTCTCGTACCCATTAATGATGACAAGCAAAATTTTATATCCGGCGATATCTCACATCTCCTGTCCATTTTAAATAAAGGCATTGCCAATCTTGACAAGAATCAGGTCTCTTTTCTCATTATTAAAGAGACAGCCGATAATACCTATCAGTTTACTATATGGGATATGATGTACCGATATCGTTTTGCAATGACCATCATACTCATCAGCCTGTTGTTGATTTTTGTTCTGTTGCGCAAAAACCATTTATTGCATCAAAAACACTCGGAGCAAATGGCGGCCCAGCAGCGTGCAAAAGAATTGGCAGCTATCAATGCACACATGAAAGAACAACAGCTCCTTCTCATGGACTCTCTGAAACATGCAGAGGAAGGAAATCGTGCAAAAACGTCCTTCCTGTTTAATATGTCGCATGATATCCGTACCCCGATGAATGCTATTTTAGATTATACAGAAATCGCCCAACGCAGTATAGACGATACTGCCAGACTAGCAGACAGTATCGAGAAAATTCAGGTATCCGGTAAACATCTGCTGCATTTAATTAATAATGTTCTGGATATGGCAAAGATTGAGAACGGAAAGGTTACGTTGACGGAGAATTGCTGTAATCTCGAAGAATGCATCGAAAAGGTCCGGGATATTCTACAGACAGAAATTGACAAAAAACGTCTCATATTTCAGACGGATACGTCAGCCGTAAAAAATAAATGGGTCTACTGTGACAATATGCATGTAAATCAAATTCTGTTCAATCTCTTAAATAACGCTATAAAGTTTAGCAAGCCGGGCGGCAGTATTTTGATTACGCTGAGTCAGAAAATGTGTGCCATTCAGGAATATGCCACGTATGAGATACATGTAAAGGATACCGGTATTGGAATGCCGCCAGAATTTTTGTCGCGTATATTTGAACCGTCTGAGCGGGAACATGACTCTACCATGAGCCGGACACAGGGCCTTGGTCTCGGTATGTCCATTACGAAAAACCTCATTGATCTGATGGATGGTACCATTGAGGTATTTAGCGAGCCTGATAAGGGGACTGAATTCGTTCTGCAGTTTACTTTCAAATTGAAGGAGCAGGAACAGGTACAGCCGGAACAGCAGCCTTCCATCGAGACTGCATTGGCAAATGATTTTTCCGGTAAACGTCTGCTTCTGGTTGAAGATAATGAACTGAATATGGAAATTGCACAGGAACTTCTCTGTGAGGTAGGCTTTACGGTAGAGACAGCTCAAAACGGACAGATTGCTGTAGAAATGGTCCGAAACTCTACAGCGGGCTACTATGACGCCATACTGATGGATATCCAGATGCCGGTCATGAATGGCTATCAGGCTTCCCGGGAAATCCGCAGCCTTGAGAACAAAGAACTGGCTGAAATCCCGATTATTGCACTGACTGCAAATACTTTTGACGAAGACAAAAAGGAAGCTCTGTCAAACGGCATGAATGCTCATGTTGCGAAACCAATTGACGTCAAGGTGTTGTATGAAATACTGAGAAAAATTTTGAAATAAGCATAGTAGACAGTCACTGATATCGGCTGCCCGGCAACGGGCAGCCTTTTTACTGTATAGGAAAGTCCGGCATTTGCGGAGCTGGAGCGTCGGTTTTTCACGACGCTTTTTTTATAGTTTAAGCAATGGAATATTTCCGTTTATTTCATCATAATTATGAAACATCAAAGATTATAGGAAGTGATATGGATGAAAAAAAGGAAACTTATCTATCGGTTTCATAATCCAAACCCGGACAAGGTCATGGAAACTTACATACAGCAAATGATGATTCATAATGGTGTGGATCAAGTCTTTCGTATTCTTACAGAATGTCGGGAACAGGAATACGAAAGGGAGGGGGGAACAAAGAATGAACATTGCAGCGTATTGCCGTGTGTCGACCGATAAAGAAGACCAGTTGAACAGTTTGGAGACCCAGAAAAAGTTTTTTGGAGAATATGCAGAAAAGAATGGACATGCTTTGGTCCGACTGTATGCGGATGAGGGAATTTCAGGTACGAAGACAAAAAATCGAAAGCAGTTTTTACAATTAATGCAGGATGCCAATACACATTCGTTTGACATGCTGGTCGTGAAAGATATTAGCCGCTTTGCCAGAAATACGGTGGATTTATTGCAAAATGTGCGTACCTTAAAAGCGTTAGGGATTGAAACGTTATTTTTGACTGCGAACATGACGGTGCTTGGACAATCTGAATTTGTACTGACTATTTTCGGGGCTTTGGCACAGGAAGAATCTGCTAATATGAGCAAGCGTGTAAAGTTTGGTAAGAAGGAAAATGCAAAAAAAGGAAAAGTTCCGAATCTTGTTTATGGTTACAACAAAACGAAAGGAGATTATTTTCATCTGACCATCAATCAGCGTGAAGCGGAAATTATCCGCCAGATCTACCGCTGGTATATTCAGGAAGGGTATGGGACTGCCAAGATTGCCAATATGCTGAATGAACAAGGTGAGCGGACCAAACGGGGATGTACATTCAGCCAGAATGCCATAAGCCGGATTCTGACTAATGAGATTTATGTTGGAAAAATTATCAATGGCAAAGAGGAGGTTACAGATTTTCTGACTGGAGTAAGGCAGGCAAAGGATTCGGAGGATTGGATGATTATGGACAGGCCGGAGCTTCGGATCATATCAGACGAAGAATTTGAAAAGGCAGGAAAGATACTGGAAGCAAGAAAGGCGGCCTTTCATATCAATCACGAACGGCATAGTAACCAATATCTTTTCAGTACGCTTATTAAATGCAAAGCTTGTGGCTGGTCGTTCCGTCGTGTGATTCGGAAATATAAAAACACATATATAAAATGGGTGTGTTCCGGGCATAACGGGAGGGGGGCGGACAGTTGCCCCAATGCGATTGTGCTGGACGAAAACGAGTTGATTCAGCAGATTGACACATACTTACAGGACATGGTAAAAAACGAAGCGGAATTGGAAAAAATGATAAAGAGTGCATTCATTAGAAAGTACAAGTCCACTAATGACAATGAAAAATATCGTGAGGATCTGGAAGAGAAACTGCAAAAGTATCAACGTACCAGACAAAAGTATATGGATATGTATGCAGATGATTTAATCAGTCGTGAAGAATTGAAAGAGGCAATCGGCGATATGAAAGATAAGGTCACTGAGATTGAGAGCGAACTGAATTTTGTAAATCAGAATTTGGACAAGGGAGATAAACTGGATCATATGTTCAAAAAACATATCCGGGAAATCAAAACGATAACGTCGATTCGGGATATGAGCAATATCCAATTGAAGAATATCATCGAACGCATTGAAGTTGACCATGAGGGAGCGATTGACATTTATTTGAGAATGCTGTCAGATATTGGATTGAATAGGATGATTTGAAATAATTTGTTTTGTAAATGAAATGTTTTGTGGTAAAATATGTGTAGAAAAAGCAGAAGGAAGGACAGTGTGGTGCTTCGGAATGGAGGATAAAATGAAAAAAATATGCAGCAGCATGATAAGTTTGTTTTTTGTGCTGACTTTTGTCAGCGTAGTGACAATGAAAGACGATGTATCGGCAACGTGTAAAAGTGGAATAAAGAACAATGGTCTGGGTGGGATATTCATCGATATTAATTCGGAACCTTATACGAGTTTTGATCCAGAGTATGCTTACGGTGGTGTTGTAGCATGGTTTACTTCAGCAAGGGTAAAGCATTTGACAGGAAAGGGAGATGTCAGCCGTTCTGGTGTGAATTGGTGGAATAATGCAGATTCATATGGGTTCAGTAAGGGATACACTCCTCAGGCACCTGCCATTATATGCTGGAAAAGCGGTCAATCTGCTATTCTTGAGAAGATAGAAGGCTCCACTGCTTATATCAGTAGAACGGGAGACAGCAGCTTAACGGATAAAGACCACGGATATACGGTTATCCAGCAGGTAAGCGTTTCTTCCATCGAGTCTTTGGGTTCAGATTTTCTGGGGTACTTATATCTTCCTTCCCTTGGAGGAAATAATCCAAATGGAACGGTAGATGCTATAACCGGACAACCTGGTAAGATAGCAGTAAGCGGCTGGGCATTTGATCAGGATAACGTGCAGGCTTCATTGGAAATTCATGTATATATTGGTGGACCGGCCAGTTCGTCAGATGCAGAATGTCACGTGATAAAAGCGGACAAATCGAGAACAGATGTAAATACTGCCCACCCGGGAGTGGGAAATAATCATGGTTTTAGTGAAGTGATTTCCACGAACAAAACCGGGAATCAGGCTGTATATATCTATGCAAAGAACGTTGGAGGCGGTAAAAATCAGGAGCTTGGGCATAAAACGGTGAGCATTACACCAACGTATATTCCTCAGGGTTCACTTGATTCAGTGACGCCTGTTCCGGGCGGTGTGAGAGTAAAAGGCTGGGCATTTGACAGAGATGATCTTAAGACCTCTTTGGAAATTCATGTACATATAGCTGGTAAGTTCGTAGGTACATTAAAAGCAGATAGGGAGAGAAAAGATGTAAATAAGTTACATGGCTGTGGCGATTATCATGGATTTGACGGAACGTTGAAGACATCACTGACGGGAAGCCAGCAAGTAGATGTATACGCGAAAAACATTCTTTATGGAGCCAGTAACTTAAAGCTCGGAAGTAAAACGGTAACGATATATAAAGATGATTGTACTGACCCTTCCGGACATTCTTATAGTAAAACACCGGTAATCAAACCGGCAACAACAAGTGCAGACGGATCAGTATCATATTACTGTAATAACTGTAAAAAGGCGAAATCAACGACGATAGCGAAAATAAATGAAGTCAGCCTTTCTGCTGCTTCATTTACCTATTCAGGTTCAGTCCAGAAACCTTCCATCCGTGTAATGGACAGTGACGGAAAAGAAATTTCAGACAGTAACTACACCGTTACCTATTTAAATCCGCAATCATGTGAGGCGGGAACTTACTCTTTGACGGTTTTATTTAACGGGAATTATTCAGGAAGTATTACGAAGTCATATGAAATTACGAAAATAAAGCAAGACGATAAGACCGTTTCGGGGGAAAGTTCAAAAGAAAACCAAAAGTCAGGCTCAAAGGGAAGTCTGACGGTGACGAATAAGGCCGGAAAAAGTAAGAAAATAAAAATGGGCCGTATCAAGGTTAAAAATAAGAAAAGAAAACGAGTGAAGGTTTCATGGAAAAAGTTATCCAAAGTAACCGGATATCAGATTCAATATAGTGTAAATAAAAAGTTTAAAAAGGCGAAGAATGTAAGCACGAAAAAAGGCAACTATACGATTAAGAAATTAAAAAAGAAAAAGACGTATTATATTCGAGTCCGTGCCTATAAAAAGAACGGTAAAAAGAAGATTTACGGGTCATGGAGTAAAGTAAAAAAGGTAAAAATAAAGTATTGAAATACCGTTCCCTTTCCCCACTACTGTACATAAAGATGTCACAGAGCGTTTACTGCGGATTAATCCTTCTTTAGCAGCCCAAGCAAGAAAAATACTGGATATTAATAAATCCGAGCGTCATATAAGAGGAGGATTGGCAACGAAAGATAAATATTTGAGGGAAAAACACCACTTGGGATAGTGCGATGGAAAAGCAGTCATTTGGCAAAAAAAATGTGCCGGGTGGCTGTTTTTGGCTTTTGTTATACGGAATCAAAATGTTGTGAACACACGGTGAAAAAATCTGTCGAAAACTTGTTATTTTTGACGATTGTGATATAATGATAAATATGTATCAATAAAAAAGGAGGGAATTTCATTGGGACAGTCAACCTTTAGAGGGGGAACTCATCCATATGAGGGAAAAGAACTCAGCATGGATAGTCCAATTCAAGTGATGATGCCGAAAGAGGAATTGGTATTCTCTATGAGCCAGCACATTGGAGCCCCGGCAACACCCGTTGTAGCTGTAGGAGATACAGTGAAGATGGGACAGCTGATTGGCGAAGCAAGTGGTTTTATCTCAGCCAACATTGTAAGTTCTGTATCCGGTGAGGTCAAAGCAGTAGAGCCAAGACTTTTATCCTCAGGTGCCAAAGCAACCTGTGTTGTAATTGCAAATGATGGAGAATACACACCGATTGAGGGCCTCGGCGAGGACAGAGATTACACGAAATTAACAAAGGAGGAAATCCGTCAGATTATCAAGGATGCTGGTATTGTCGGCATGGGTGGTGCAGGATTCCCGACGAATGTTAAAGTAACACCAAAAAATGAAGACGAAATTGATTATGTTATCGTAAACGGAGCAGAGTGTGAACCGTATCTGACTTCTGACTATCGTTTGATGCTGGAAAAGGCAGAAGAATTAGTGCAGGGACTTCGTGTGGTAGTATCTCTGTTTGACCATGCAAAAGGTGTTATTGCCATTGAGGACAATAAGCCGGAAGCGATTGCAAAATTGCAGTATCTGACAGACAGTGATCCTAATCTTGAGGTCAAGGTGTTAAAGACAAAGTATCCACAGGGTGCTGAGCGTCAGATCATTTACGTTACTACCGGAAGGAGAATTCATTCCAAAATGTTGCCGGCAGATGCAGGCTGTATTGTAGATAATGTTCAGACGATTTTAGCAGTTTACAATGCCGTATGCAAATCAACACCAAGTATGAGCCGTGTTGTAACGCTGACCGGTGATGCTATGGCAAGACCACAGAACTATGAAGTGAAGTTCGGTATGAGCCATGCCGAGCTTTTAGAAGAAGCAGGAGGTCTGAAAGGAGAAGCAGAAAAACTGATTTCCGGCGGACCGATGATGGGTATGGCAATGTATGATCTGAATACCCCGATTACCAAGACCAGTTCTTCCATTCTTGCCATGAGCAAGGATGAGGTCGCAGCTTGCGAGCCAACCAATTGTATCCGATGTGGACGTTGTGCAACTGTCTGTCCGAGTCATTTGGTTCCGCAGATGATGGCACAGGCGGCAGAGCGGGATGATTTGGAAGAATTCCAGAAGTTGAACGGTATGGAATGTTATGAATGTGGTACGTGTACCTACGTCTGTCCAGCAAAAAGAAGATTGACACAAATCTTTAAGCAGGCAAGACGTGCGGTTATGGATGCTAGTAGAAAAGCCTAATGAGGAGGGTAAAAATGGAAGAGAAAATGTTAAATGTTTCATCATCTCCTCATGTCAGGGACAATTCTTCTACAAAGTCCATCATGAGAGATGTTGTTATTGCCTTGTTACCGGCAACGATTGTTGGTATTTATAATTTTAGAATCAGTGCATTGCTTGTGATTCTTACCACTTGTGTAACTTGTGTACTGGCTGAGTATCTGTGGCAGAAGCTGATGAAGCAGCCGATTACAACAAATGATTTCAGTGCCTTACTGACCGGTCTTTTATTGGCATTGAATCTGCCAAGCACAATTCCTCTTTGGATGTGTGTTATTGGCGGTGTATTTGCTATTATTATTGCCAAGCAGTTATTCGGCGGTCTCGGACAGAATTTTATGAATCCGGCATTAGCAGGACGTTGTTTCCTTATGTTGTCTTTTAGTAGTGCCATGACAAGCTTTACAGTAAAAGAGGGAAGCAATATTCTATATGGTATTGCAGTAGATGCCCAGAGCAGTGCTACTCCATTGATGCAGGTCAAAGAGGGAATGCTGCCAAGTCTAAAGGAAATGTTTCTTGGAACAACCACCGGAACGATTGGTGAAACATCTGTTCTGGCACTTTTACTCGGTGCAATTTATCTGCTGGTCCGTAAAGTGATTGACTGGAAAATTCCGGTTGTTTACATTTTGACCTTTTCAGTATTTGATTTACTGTATCAAGCAGTGGTTGGGGGAGCTCCATATCCGTTGTTTTATGAGTTGTGCGGTGGCGGTTTAATGCTGGGAGCTTTCTTCATGGCAACGGATTATGTGACCAGTCCGATTACTCCAAAAGGAAAGGTTATTTTTGCCGTTCTAATTGGTCTTTTGACCGGCCTGTTCCGTTTCTGTGGTGAATCGGCAGAGGGAGTATCTTTTGCTATTATCATCGGAAACCTTTGTGTTCCGTTGATTGAAAAATTCACCGTTCCAAAAGCATTTGGAAAGGAGGGCAGGGAAAATGGATGAAAAGAAAAATACAATGGTTAAGGATGCAATTATTCTTTGCCTGATTACGTTAATACTAGGTGCTGTATTAGCAGGTGTATATGCCATTACCAAAGAGCCCATTGACAAAGCACAGAGTGAAGCGAACAACGCTGCTTGTGAAGCTGTTACAGCAGAGGGCGATTCTGTTCAGGATAATAATACTGCTGCGGTCAGTGCAACACAGACATATTTGATGAGTCACGACCTTGCCAACGCAGAAGTTTCGTCAGAGGAAGATTCTCTGATCAAGCATGTAGAGATTTCAGAGGTTCATCCAACGGCAAACGGTGGAACGGTGTATCTTGCGACAGCAAAGAAAGGTTATGGCGGTGATATCGGATTTGCCCTCGGTGTAGATGCGGCAGGAGCTATTACCGGGATATCTATCACCTCCCAAAGTGAGACTGCCGGACTTGGTGCGAATTGTGAAAATGAAGACTGGCAGAAGAGTTTTGCCGGAAAAGTTCTTCCGGGTAATCCGGCAGATAATATGTACAACAAAAATGAATCAAATGACTCACAGGTGCAGGCACTTTCCGGTGCAACGGTAACTAGTAGAGCCATAACCAATGCAGTGAAAGGAATTCTCTTTGCGGCAACTTCGATGGAAGGAGGGAATAATTAATGAATAAATATACAGAGCGTTTATATAACGGCATTATTAAAGAAAACCCTACTTTCATTATGATGCTTGGAATGTGTCCGACCTTGGCGGTAACATCTTCTGCGATTAATGGACTTGGCATGGGACTTTCCACGACGGTGGTATTGATTTTATCCAATATGCTGATTTCAGCACTGCGGAATATTATCCCGGATAAAGTTCGTATACCGGCCTTTATAGTAGTTGTTGCTTCGTTTGTGACAATTGTACAGTTGGTATTACAGGCATATATACCATTTTTGTATAGTGCCTTGGGTGTGTATATCCCATTGATTGTAGTAAACTGTATTATTCTTGGTCGTGCAGAGGCATATGCTTCCAAAAATGGAATTATCGCATCTGCATTTGACGGCATCGGAATGGGACTTGGATTTACGGTTGGTTTGACCTTGATTGGTATTTTCCGTGAAATCCTTGGAAGCGGAGCCATTTTTGGATTCCAGTTCCTCCCATCTTCTGTTAATATTTCAATTTTTGTTATGGCACCGGGAGCATTTTTTGTACTTGCATTCCTGACAGCCATTCAGAACAAATTGAAATTGCCTAGCGCAACGAATGTAGAAGAGGAAGAAGAGGGAAAGGAGGCTGATGCATAATGAGTATATTTACAATTCTTTTTACCGCTGCTCTTGTGAATAACTTTGTATTGAGCCAGTTCCTTGGAATTTGTCCATTCTTAGGTGTTTCCAAGAAAGTTAAGACAGCAGTCGGTATGGGTGGAGCCGTTATTTTTGTAATTACCGTGTCTTCTTTTATTACCAGTTTGTTATATAACTATTTATTAAAGCCGAACGATTTGACCTATCTGAATACGATTGTGTTCATCTTGGTGATTGCTGCTCTTGTACAGTTTGTCGAGATGTTTATGAAAAAGGCTATGCCACCGTTGTATCAGTCTTTGGGTGTATATCTTCCGCTGATTACAACAAACTGTGCCGTACTCGGTGTAGCACTTTTGAGTGTTCAGAACGACTATGGTGTACTGGCAAGTACCGTAAACGGAATTGGTGCAGCAGTCGGATTCTTCATTGCGATTTGCTTAATGGCAGGAATCCGTGAGAAACTGGAAAACAGCAATATCCCTGAAGCTTTTAAAGGAACACCGATTGTTCTTGTGACAGCAGGACTTATGGCGATTGCGTTCTGTGGCTTCGGCGGTGTAAGCTTTTAAGTAAAGGAGGAAAACGAAATGACTACAATAATTATTTGGTCGGTGGCACTCCTTGCTATACTTGGAATTTTGATTGGGATCCTTCTTGGTGTAGCGGCAAAAGCATTTGAAGTAGAAACCGATGAAAGAGTAATTCAGGTACGTGAATGTCTGCCGGGTAACAACTGTGGTGGTTGTGGATATCCGGGATGTGATGGTCTGGCAGAGGCAATTGTAGCAGGGAATGCTCCCGTAGGCGGATGTCCGGTCGGTGGTGCAGCCGTTGCCGGTAAAATCGGAGAAATCATGGGTGTTGATGCCGGTTCTGCCGTAAAGAAAGTAGCATATGTAAAATGTGCCGGAACATGTGAAGTTGCCTCCAATAAATATAATTATGTCGGTGAGATGGATTGCCGACGTGCCGTTATGGTACCGGGACGTGGTGACAAAGCTTGTTCCCATGGATGTCTCGGACTTGGTTCCTGTGTGGCAGTTTGTCAGTTTGATGCTCTGTCTATCGTAGATGGCATTGCCCATGTAGATAAGGAAAAATGTGTGGCCTGTGGTAAATGCGTATCTACCTGTCCGAACAACGTAATAGAACTGATTCCTTATGAAGCGTCCTATGCTGTTCAGTGTAATTCCAAGGATAAGGGCAAAGAAGTTATGAGTGTATGTAAAGCCGGGTGTATCGGCTGCGGTCTCTGTGTAAAACAGTGTGAATTTGATGCCGTGAAGGTAGAGAATAACATTGCATTCATTGATGCGGAGAAGTGTCAGGGATGTGGAAAATGTGCCGAGAAATGTCCGAAGAAGATTATTCAGGCAGTGTAAGGGAAACAGATATTGTATCAAAATAGTTGCAAGAAAAAAGAAAGCAGGATAAATTGCTTTCTTTTTTTCTGTCCAAATTTATATAAAAAATGAATTATTTTTCGCTTTTTAGTGCAGAAAAATACACTTTTGGGAATAAAAAAATAATAAGCTTGCAATTGGTGGAAATATATGGTATGACAGAGTTATAAGGGGGAGAGGAGGTAAAAAAAGCTGAGAAACGAAAGGTGATTTTTGTATTGATTGAGAGGGGGGTAAGAAATGATGAAAGGGAAATTGCTATCCATTATACTTGTTTTGGCAATGATAATGACACTAGGAGGAAATGAAATATACTCAAATGCAGCGATTGGTACATCAGGAAAAAATTCTTCGAAGAAAAAGAAAGAATATATTTTAACAGCAGACAATATAAATAGTTTTAATCAATTGAAAGAAAAAGTGAATAACCAAGGCAAATGGGTGGTTCGTCATGATATTTCAGATGAGCAGTATTTAGAAGACAATCATTCACTCGTAGTTGAAATGACGGAAGAAGAAGTTGTAGAATATGAAAAGGAAAATGGAATTTTCGTAGAAGAAGACCAAAAACTTATGGCAAGTAATGAAGATTCAGAAAAGAGCAGTCTGCCGGGGTTTATTGCGGAAGAAGTTCCGCTTGACAAATACGAAACAGAAGAGGAGTACTCAGATAATCCAAATAATTTTAAACCGTGTAAAGATAGTAGTAACAAAAAGGGGAGAAAGGAAATTGTCCCATGGAATATTTCGTGTGTAGCAGGAACACCCCATGAGAATAAATATAAAGGAAAGAACGTTAAAGTGGCGGTTATTGATTCCGGTATCGATACACACGATGAGTTAAATACAAAGGAATGGATCGATTTTTCTGATACAGTACATGGATATAAACCAACAGACAATAGTGGTCATGGAACTGCCATGGCTGGTGTTATTGCGGGACGTATCAATGGTATCGGCATAGAAGGAATTGCAAGTGAAGCAGATATTTATTCGGTTAAGGTTTTAGATAAAGAAAATATGGCTCCGGTCAGTGCTGTTGTAAAAGCAATTCAGTGGTGTATTGATAATGAGATAGATATTATCAATATGAGTTTTGGTATGGATACCGATTCAGTGGTGTTACACGAAATAATTGAGAAAGCTCATGATAAGGGAATTTTAATGATTGCGGCAGCGGGAAACAATACGGAATCTGTCCAGTATCCCGCTGCCTATCCTCAAGTGGTTGCTGTAGGAAGTGTGGGAGAAGATTTGGAAAAATCGGACTTTTCAGAAAATGTGCAAACGGATGTAGTGGCTCCGGGAGAAAGAGCACAGACAATTGGTTTTGTTGGCTCCTATTCAAAAGCAAGTGGAACCAGCATAGCCACTGCTCATGTGACGGGAGTGGCGGCCGCAGTAAAAAGTGCTAGGCGTTCTCTTTCTGCCAATGAATTACGTCGGGTGCTTGTTGAATCTGCCATTCAGCTAAGTTGTGGAAGTAAGCTTGTCAATTATGCAAACGCAGTTCGGCTTGTGAAGCAAAAGACAATAAAAAAGATTTCTCTTTCAGAATTAAAACAGGAGACAGGTGAACTGGCTGAGGATAAAGATTGTTATGTAAAAGGCTCATGGTCATATGATACATGGCATGGAGAGGCTGTTTCCGGGCATTATTCGATGATAAATAATATGGAACTTTCCTATTTTTCTGTAGGTGCTGCAAATGACACACAAAAAACATACAATCGGTGTATTGTGGCTGCTTCGGCATATAGAACAGATACTATTGAACAGCTAAGTGCAGGAGAGAGTGGTAATTACCCACGTAATGCAAATGGAGAAGTTCTAGGAAAAGATGAAGGTGATAAAAGTTATTCTCCCTATCATGCCAAATCTGAGTATGATATGACAGATGTACGGCATCATCTGCGGTTTTTATATGAGTTAGCAAGACGCCGCCTTATGCTAAATAGTCCTTTAACATTAAAGGCAACGGATTATTCTGGCAACAGTTATTATGGGGCAGTATTAGAACAGAAAATGAAGCGACGTATTATAGTGGATTTGAATGTACTATACCAAGATTTGCTGACGCAGTATAACAACACACAAGTAAACATTAACACAACATATGGGAAGGGATATATGATACTGGGAGTATTCTTTCACTTGGCACAGGATATGGAAGCACACCGTGCTAAGGTAACACGGGGAATGGTGTTTTCGTCTTCCGGTTCTTATTATACGGAAGATGTTTTTGGTGCCAGCATGGCAGAATGCCGGATCAAAGGAAATAATATATATGGGAATCCGGCAACAGGTAGTGGAAGTTATAGTCATGCCTGTATGATGCTGCATGCTCAATTGACAAATGGCACGGCAATGCCAATAATACGTTTGAAAGATTATTTGAAAAATAAATTAACAATTACTTATCATAACAAAACAATATTATGTACGGACTCACAGGCATATGAAGATAATCCACATTTTGCATCGTATCGATTTAGCATGGCACAACTACACTCTAAATGTTATGTCGATCAAATGCTGGCAGATACCGGAACGACCAGTAATCATTTAAATCATTACTTTACTCATTCAGCGAATCCGTTGTATGAAGCGACATATGGCAAGGTAACTTTAAAGGAAGAGGAATAAGATAGAGGAGGGGTCTGTATGAAAACGATTCAAAAACGTTTTATGTCACTAATTGTACTTTTAGCAGTTTTATGTACTACTATTATGCCAGTTTTGCCAATTCAGGCAAACATTGACCAGAGCAAATGGATAACGTCAGGAATTTATCAATATGAAATTCTGAATACGGATATGAAAACGGCAACACTGTGGCAAATCAATAGTTCACAACCCAATATTGAAATTCCTAAAACAATTGATGGGTATACGATTATCCGGGTCGGAGGGATTGACGATGAATGGGACTATCATAATGTGATGGGAAAGTATTCTTCAACATTAAAGAGATTGACAATTCCTAATACAGTAATGAATATTGGTCCCCTTGCATTTGGAGGATGTGAAAATTTAGAGAGAGTGGATTTTCCGAAAAAAGGAAATCTGTTTATTGGTCGATGGGCATTTGAGGATTGCAGTAAATTAGTAAATGTTACTTTATATTCTGCTAACTTAGGAGGAGGATCCTTTCGATCCAAAAAGAAGAGAGTAGAATTAACTAACGTAGAACTAGGCTGTGATGATGGGGATGGACCGGGCTACAATTTTAAAACCCCTGATGTGATTGTATTAAATGGAAACAGCATATGTTCTATATGTGATTTTAGAGGCAAGCAATGTGTTAAAGAAATTTATCTAAATGATGAAGCCCATCTTAGATTTTGTTCGGAGAGGGTATTTATTTCTGTAAACAAACTTTTTGTGAATGGAACATCGGCATCATTCAGTGGTGAGGAGATACGTGCGCATAATATATACACAATCCCTTCCGCCAAGGCAATTAAGGCTGCAAGAAAAGCACATGTGACTTATCATGTAAAATCAACCGGCTCCATGAAAAAGGTCACTCGGAAAAAGAAAGGTAAGAAGTACCGTTATTCATGGAAACCGGTAAAGACAACAATTAAAACGTACAAGTACAAAGGGAAAAAGAAAGGGTGGAAATGTACAAAAAAGAAAGCGGCTACCCAATATAATGTGTACGCCAAAAAGAAAAGACTAGATAATTTTCAGTTGATTAAGACAACGAAAAAGAAACAGCTTACCACTTCATATAAGTATGTCAAAGTTAAGCCGGTGAAAATATGGTTGGAATAGGCGGAACAATAGGTTAAGGGGGGATTTTAATGCAAAAAATACAAAAACGTTTTATGTCACTAATTGTACTTTTAGCAGTTTTATGTACTACTATTATGACAGTTTTGCCAATTCAGGCAGACGCAGACATTGATGCATACATTGACAAAAGCAAATGGATAACGTCAGGAATTTATCAATATGAAATTCTGAATACGGATATGAAAACGGCAACGCTGTGGCGAATCAATAGTTCACAACCCAATATTGAAATTCCTAAAACGATTGATGGGTATACGATTATCAGTTTAGGAGGTGCTACGGATGAATGGAATGCTCTTAGTGTTATGGATAAAAATTCTTCAACCGTAAAGAGTTTGAAGATTCCTGATACGGTAAAGAATATTGGACCTTGTGCATTTATGGACTGCAGCAATTTGGAACGGGTAGTTTTTCCGAAAGCCGGACCTATAAGGCTTTGCGGTTCTGCATTTAAACATTGTAAAAAATTAAAAAATATTACGCTATATAATGCCAATGTGGGTGAAGGGTGTTTTGTGATGGGGACAACATTAAAAAGGCTTGAGTTAAACAATGTTACTACTTATTATTCGGATGAAAATGACCGTGATTTCTTTTCTAAAGCAAAAAAAATTATTTTGAGCGGAAACACAACATACAGTTTGAATGAATTCCGTTCGGATAATCAAGTAGATAGCATTTATGCAAATGATTCTGTAAAGATTTATTTTGCAGTAGGGGATGGAGGTTTTGACACCATTCGGAAATTATATGTCAATAGTACTGCGGTAAAATTTATTGATTCTCCGGAGTTTGTAGAAAATTTATATACAATCCCTTCCGCCAAGGCAATTAAGGCTGCCAGAAAAGCACATGTGACTTATCATGTAAAATCAACCGGCTCCATGAAAAAGGTCACTCGGAAAAAGAAAGGTAAGAAGTACCGTTATTCATGGAAACCGGTAAAGACAACAATTAAAACGTACAAGTACAAAGGGAAAAAGAAAGGGTGGAAATGTACAAAAAAGAAAGCGGCTACCCAATATAATGTGTACGCCAAAAAGAAAAGACTAGATAATTTTCAGTTGATTAAGACAACGAAAAAGAAACAGCTTACCACTTCATATAAGTATGTCAAAGTAAAGCCGGTGAAAATATGGTTGGAATAGATTAAGGTATGGAAATTGAGGCAGGGAAGTGTCAGGAATGTGGAGAAGTGTTTGAAGAAGATTATGCACTTCGTGTAAAAACTGAGAAATATTTTTCATTTTATAGTAAATTAATTTTCACTAAAGAGTGAATTGAATGGGAATTGACACGTGAAATAGTGATTGTTACACTAAAATTTTATGAATTATATATTTACCATAAATTTGTGAGGAGTTATATAATGAAAAAAAAGAAAATAGTGAAAAGAGGAACGGCATATATATTGTGTATTACTATGATTTTTAGCATGGGGCTGGGAATTTGTGTAAAAATTCCGAATGAATGTGTCGGACTGGTACGAAAAGAGCGAAGATATTTAGTGGGATTTATTCAAAGGGGGCAAACGAAACTATTAGAAGCGGCTTATGAAAGTGACACTGATATCAGCAGCAAGGCAGAGGATAATTTGGAGAAGAATAATATGATAACCGTGATGCTGACGGATTCAGAGGCAGAGAAGCTGGAAAAGAAATCGGAAATTGCCTTTGTGGAAGAGGATGTAGAGGTGAAAGCCTGTGGAAAAACCGCTACTACTTGCTATGTAAAACAGATACATAAGAAAAAAGAAACTCGTATCAAAGAGAATAAAAGCAAAAGCCAGTGGAATATGCGGATGATACATAGGGATAGGATAAAAAAAAAGCAAATCAGAGAAGAAAAAAATAAAGGTTGCGGTTTTGGATTCCGGTGTGGATTACTGGAGTGACATTGACTTGGCAGAGAGTCTTACATTAGTTCCGAATGAAGAAGAGATGTCCTTGCTGTTTATGGACGGAACTGGTCATGGAAACAGTGTGGCAGGATTAATTGCAGCAAAAGACAATGGAGAGGGGATAACGGGAGTCAATCCCGATGCGGAAATTTATTCAATCCGGGTACTTGACAATAATAATTGTTCTCCAGTAAGTCGGATTATCGAGGGAATTTATATGGCAATTGAGCGGAAGGTTGACATAATCAATATGAGTTTTGGTGTCAGCACGTATTCCGCAGCTTTAGAACAGGCAGTAAAAGACGCAGAAAAGGCCGGAATTCTTATGGTGGCCGCGGCGGGCAACGTGGGTGATAAGGGGGTTCAGTATCCGGCCGCGTTTGATGAGGTGATTGCTGTTGGTTCGGTAGACAAAGAAGGAAATCTTGCTAGTGACAGTTCCATGGGGGAACAGGTGGAACTGGTAGCACCGGGTGAGTTAGTTATGAGTACGGGTGATTTTGGAGATGTTAAGGTGGCTTCTGGTACAAGTCTAGCAGCTCCACAAGTAGCAGGAATTGCCTCGTTGCTTTGGCAGAAAGACACAGAACTGCCGGCGGCTTTTATCCGACAGGTATTGACAGAAAGTGCCAATTGTTACGGAGAACATGACAAATATGGCAGTGGGCTTTTAGATGCGGAGTATGCTGTAAAATATTATGACACGTTGAAGAGACAATATAAAAAGTCAAATGATGTGGATACATTGGATATCCCGGAGAATACAGGGAAAATAGTGACCTTTGATGAAACAAACTGCGTAGAGGGGAACTGGTCACTTAGTAAATATAGCAAAAATCACGAGTCTATGATTCCAAGTAAATTTAGTAATGTGAAAAAAGGAGCACGTTTTCCTGACGAAAAAACGGATAAGGATGGGAAAGATGCAAGGGGAACTCAATTATATGTATTTCAGGGAATGGAACATAATCCATGGTGGCATGGATATTTTCGCTTAATGAATGCTGGAAAGGGCAAAAAACTTTCAAATTATGTAACAGCATATATTTATGAAACAAGACTTGCTAATCAAATGCAGACTAAAACAACAGCATCAATCCCTCGCGGTATGCAAAAGGATATATCAAATGAAATAAAAAATGATATATCTAAAATCAATTGGAGTAAGCAGTTTGGTACAAATATTACAAATGGTAAGAAAAGAGCATTTATTTGGGGGATGGCGATTCATAGTTTGAGTGATGCTTTTGCTCACAGTACAACAGATGGACTTGGTGAGAGAATAACGCATGATAACGATAGGGCAGATAACCCATCATATTATTCTTTGCGTTGGAATTGTGCAGTAGAAGCAGTAACACTTGCATTAAATAACTATTCAAGTTCTATTTACCAATCAGGAACGTATAATGAATTTTCACCAGTTAAAAAACAATCGCAGTTCAAGTTAATTAACATCTATGAGTATATTAAAGAAAACGGGGGCTCGAGTGTTGCTAATACATATAAAACCAAAAGTGTGTCAAAGAAAGTTACGGATAACAAGTGATGAGGGAGATTAAAATGAAATATAAAAATTTAAACACACATATCTTATTTGTTTTAATTTTATTTATATTGATATTAGGGGTTTTTGTTTGCATAAAAACCTCAATGATTTCCTCTCCCCCATCAATGGTCTCCAGTACTTCGGTACAGAGTACAGATGTGTTTGTAAACGAAAACGGTGACATCGGCTACATTCACGGTATATGGGGATTCGGATTTATTAATCCCAATGAATCAGATGATAACTCCCCGTACTGTGGAGTCATGCTATCATCCCTTCATTATCCGGAGATAAGAAAGCTGATTTTTGGAAAATTTGCAGAAGAAACGGTCTGGGAAAGTGACATGGAAAGGCCTTCCGATTTTTCAAATCCATTTGTCGGGTGTCCGAAATTAGAGGAAATTGAGGTGGAAGAGGGAAACCGCTATTTGACTACGGAGAGTGGAATGCTGTTTCATGTAAAAGGGACGTTAATTGCCTGTGTGCCTCAAAAGGACGGTGATGTGCGGATTCCTGAGATGGTGCATACATTAGGTATATGTGCATTTAATGGCTGTTCACGGATATGTTCACTGTATTTACCTGCGTCTATAGAAACCATAAAGGATGGTGCATTAGGCGACATGACAAATTGTACAAAATATGTGGTGGATAGAGAAAATCAAAGCTTTTGTTCCATTGATGGCATTGTCTATACAAGTGACAGAAAACAACTGGTTGCCTATCCCGCCGGAAAAGAATCAGACAGTTACCATATACCAAATGGAGTAGAACGGATTTGTGCAGGGGCCTTTATGGGTGCGGAAAATTTGAAAAAAGTCTATTTTCCTCAAAGTTTGAAATCAACAGGGGTAGAAGCTTTTCGCAATTGTGAAAAGCTGGAAAAGGTAGTTCAAACAAATGAGCTGCATTCTCTTGGGACAGGAACATGGAACGGATGTAAAAAGTTAAAAGAACGTCCAACTGCCCCAGAGGGGGATTAATGGTGTGGAGAGGAGAAAGACAATGAAAAGAAAACCGTTGATTTTAATTATAATATTGGGTGTGTTTTTGGGAATTGAAGTGTGGGTCCTCTGTTTGGGATTTGCTGAGCATTATCCAGATATTGCTGCTTCGATCGAAAAATTAAGTAAAACGGATGTTGAGGGAAACATTCTACATTTTGAAAATTTGTCCATAGAGGGAAAAAATTATACAGAAATCTCCTTTATTGTTAAAAAAGGTACTGCCCGTATAATTAGTTTAAAAACAGAAGATGATGTTTTATATATCCCGGCACAGATTGGGAAATATCCGGTGGAAAAAATTGGTGGTCAACTGGAGGAAATTCCAGCAGCAGAAAAATATGCCCGAATGAACCAAAAGACACCATCATTAGGCATATATGCATGGATGAGAGAAAAAGATATGGGATATAAAAAGATTGTAATAGAAGAGGGAATTAAATCTATATACGCGGAATCTTTTTATGGAGTGAAAGCAGATGTGGTTAAATTTCCAGAGAGTCTTTTGATTATAGGAGCGCTGGCATTTGGGGAGTCCGACATAGAGGAAGTAATGGCAGGAAATCCGGATATGTGCATAGAGAGGGATGCTTTTGAGGGAAGTAAATTGAAAAAGCAATTTATCGAATCTTCTTTAGAAAAAAGAGAAAGTGTAGAGGAATCATTTCAGAAAACATTTAATGAAGCGAATATAGATGAGTGATTTTCCGGTGTTCATGGAAACAAGTAAAGAGGTATCACTGGATGACAAAAATGGGATGACGTAGAACGACATCCCATTTTTTTATTATATAAGAAAGACCGACGCTTTTTTATTTAAATATGCGGCTGGCAAAGTTGTATAGTGCGTTATTCATTACATTAAAGTCATGTCCGCCGGAAACTTTATACCAAATATGTTTGCTGTTATTAGAGGCCAGAGCATTATGATAGATTTCAGGATTATTACCGACGATATTATCTGACTTCCCTGCAACAATCATTACAAGTGTATTGTTTGCATATTCATTTTTTAAACGAAAATCTTCTTTCTTAAATAAACCGTTTTCGGATACCCCATTTGCTCTGTAGGCAAAGATTCCCGGTGCTGGTGCAAAGCCACCGATGTATCCGAATGTGTCCTGCATGGACATACCAATATAAAGTGCGGTGCGTCCTCCCATGGAGAATCCGGCAATCGCCGTATTTTCCCGTCCCTCTAAAATAGAGTAGTTCGCTTTGATGTATGGCATAAGATTATCCCTTAAATCATTGATAAAATTGTCAAAAGCACGATAATTGGAGAGCGAAAAAGCATCCGATGGATTTGCTGAATCATTTTCTCTGGCACGGCAGTTCGGCAGGACTAAAATCATTTCTTTTGCCGTACCGGAAGCGATCATATTACCGACAATAGTAGGGGCTTTGGCATTGAGCCAATCGGTATTATCCTGTCCCAGTCCATGGAGAAGATAGCAGACCGGATATTTTTTTGCTGTGCTGTAACCTGCCGGGAGCACAACACTGACCTTGCGGTTCTTTTTTGTCGTGGTAGAGTAATAGGATACTGTTTTTACTGTTCCATATTTGACATTTTTTTGAATGCTTCGGTAATTACTTGGTGTTTTGTAGTAAACATCACCATCATAAGGGTTATTGGATATGGTCGTTTTTTTCTTCGTTTTCTTTTTCGTTACCGTTACCTTACAGGTATATTTTTTACCGGAGACCTTAGCAGTGATGGTTGTCTTACCTGCTTTTTTGGCTTTCACAACTCCTTTTTTGGATACCGTAGCAATTTTCTTTTTGCTGGATTTCCAAACAACTTTTTTGCCTTTTTTCAAATTTTTTATCTTCAATTTTTTTGTCTTGCCCACCTTTAAAGATAGTTTCTTTTGGCTGATTTTTGGTTTTTTTGCAGCTTGTGCCGGAGTGGTCTGAATGGTCATTCCGGCGAGGAATAAAGTTAAAGTCAACAGAATTGATAAAACTCGTTTCATAAGCACCCTCCTTAAATATATTATTAGAATTCTAATTTGATTATAAATATAATACAACGAATAACGGCCGATGTCAAGTTTCTGTTTCCATTCATTTGAAATAGTGTTAAAATAGAAAAAAATATTTTGATATGAAAAAGTCAGACAACTAATAGGAGGAAAAAAATGACGATACGAAATGCAGAAAAGAAAGATATTCCACAGATTGAAAAATTATTATATCAGGTAAACAATGTTCATGCAGAAGGAAGACCGGACTTGTTCAAAAGGGATTGCAGAAAATATACGGAAAAGGAATTGGAGGAAATACTAAAAGAGGAAAGCCGTCCGATTTTTGCGGCACTGGATGGGGATATTCTATTGGGCTATGCATTCTGTGTATTACAGAAGCCTCAGGGAGATAATATGCAGCCGATTCAGACCTTATATATTGATGATCTATGTGTAGATGAAAATAGAAGAGGACAGCATGTGGGAAAGCAGTTATATCATTACGTGCTTCAATATGCGAAAAAAATTGGCTGCTATAACGTGACATTGAATGTCTGGGAATGTAACAGAGCGGCAAGACAGTTTTATGATAAATGTGGTCTGGCTGTGCAAAAGACAGGAATGGAAATTATATTGTAACAGAATTTTTGAATGCTTCAGAAAGGGCAGAAAAATGTGGATTGTATTTGCAGCAGGTTCGGCATTCTTTGCTGGTATTACTGCCATCTTAGCAAAATCTGGTATCCGTCGGACGGATTCCCATGTCGCGACGGCAATTCGTACAATTATTGTGCTTTTTTTTGCGTGCTTTATGGTATGGATAACAGGAGCATACAGAACATTGGCAGATGTATCCGGGAAAACACTATTTTTTTTGATATTGTCGGGAATGGCAACAGGGGCATCATGGCTCTGTTATTTTAAAGCATTAGGAATGGGAAATGTAAATAAGGTAGTAACCGTCGATAAATCCAGCATTATACTTACGTTAATTTTAGCATTTCTTTTTTTGCATGAAACTATAACATGCCTGAAAGGATTTGCTGTCATTCTGATTGGAACAGGAACATTTCTGATGATAAAGAAGAACAATGGTGATAATGATAAGAACAAGACCGGATATGGCTGGCTCTTATATGCTTCCCTGTCTGCTCTTTTTGCCAGCCTGACATCAATACTTGGGAAAATTGGAATTGCAGAAGTCGAGTCTGATTTAGGAACGGCACTGCGAACGGGTGTCGTGCTTGTTATGGCATGGCTGGTTGTTATAATGACTGGGAAAATCAAGAAGGTAAAAGAAATACCCCGTAAAGAATTAATTTTTCTTGTTCTGTCAGGTGTGGCTACCGGAGCTTCATGGCTTTGCTATTACCGGGCACTGCAGACAGGACCTGCCAGTGGGGTTGTTCCGATTGACAAATTAAGTATTTTAGTAACCGTTCTATTTTCTTATTTTGTTTTTCATGAAAAGTTAAATAAAAGGGAAATGACAGGGCTGGTTCTTGTTGTTGTGGGAACGCTTGCCATGGTATTTAGAATCTAACAAAATCACACCAAAGAGAACTTATAAAGATAGCGTTTATGTACCCTTTATGTTACAATGTGGATAATGAAAGAAGAAAATAAAAACACCTATAGAAAGAAAGGAAACCAATATTATGAATAAGGCAGATTATAATTATCCCATTTCACTGAGAAAGGTACAGATTACCGATGATTTTTGGAAAAAAGAGATGGAACTTGTCCGAAACGAAATTATACCCTATCAGTGGGATGCCCTGAATGATAAGGTAGAAGGGGCGAATCCAAGCTTTTGCATGAGAAATTTTAAAATTGCCGGAAAACAGAATAAGGAACGTGCGGAAAAGGGAAATTCCTTTAAAGAGCCCGTTTATACATTCCGTGGATTTGAGGCATTGCCAGAGGATCCGGATAATCTGGAAGATAAATTTTATGGTTTTGTATTTCAGGACAGCGATTTTTATAAATGGGTAGAAGCAGTTGCGTATTCCCTGACACAGCATCCGGATTCTGAATTAGAAAAACTGGCAGATGAAGCGATTGATATTGTCTGTGCGGCGCAACAGGAAGATGGATATTTAGACACTTATTATATTATTAATGGAAAGGACAAAATTTTTTCCAATCTGCGTGACCATCATGAGCTATACTGCTTTGGACATTTGGCGGAAGGAGCTGTTGCTTATTATCAGGCGACCGGAAAGGATAAACTTTTGAAAGCAACAATGCGTTTTGCGGATTATATTAATAATTATTTTGGACCGGAAGAAGGAAAATGTAAAGGATATCCGGGACATGAAATTGCAGAAATGGCATTGGTGCGGCTGTATGAGGTAACGGGAGAAGAGAAATATTTGAATCTGAGCAGCTTCTTTGTGGAAGAACGTGGACAACGCCCATATTATTATGACGGGGAAGAGCATCCAGATATTAAGATTGAAAAGGGGCATGAAAATGACTTGCGGTATTTTTATAATCAGGCCCATCTGCCGGTAAGAGAGCAGAAGGAAGCAACCGGTCATGCGGTCCGTGCTGTGTATTTGTATTCGGGCATGGCAGACCTGGCACGGTTGAAAAATGACCAGTCGATGTATGATGCCTGCGAAACCCTGTGGGATAATATTGTAAATGAAAAAATGTACATCACGGGAGGAATTGGCGGAACTCATTTGGGGGAGGCTTTTTCCTATCCGTTTGATTTGCCGAATGATACGGCGTATGCGGAGACCTGTGCTTCTATCGGTCTTGTCTTTTTTGCCAGAAGAATGCTTCAGATGAAAGCAGTCAGCAAATATGCCGATGTTATGGAACTGGCATTATATAATGGAATCCTGAGCGGTATGGCACTGGACGGAAAAAGCTTCTTTTACGTAAATCCGCTGGAGTCCGTGCCAAAGGCATGCAGACTAGACGAGAGAAAATGGCATGTAAAACCGGTTCGTCAGAAATGGTTCGGATGTGCCTGCTGCCCTCCGAATCTGGCAAGATTATTAAGCTCTATCGGCTCCTATGCCTATACAGAAAAAGAAGATACGTTATTTGTACATCTTTATATGGGCAGTAAAGTGGAAAAAGAAATTGGCGGACAGACGGCAGTTATTTCAGTAGAGGGAGAATTCCCATGGGCCGGAACGGTAAGGGTGTCAGCGTGCGGCTGTGATAGTGAATTTACAATTGCCCTTCGTATTCCGAATTGGTGCAGAAATTATACCGTAAAGGGAACTGATGGGGCAACGACAGAGGTGAAGGATGGTTATCTCTATGTAACAAAGGTATGGAAAGAGGGAGAATCCGTTGAATTATCCTTCCCAATGGAACTACGAATGTTACAGGCAGATACTAGAGTGAGAGAGGATATTGGCAAGGCTGCCATCATGCGTGGACCAATTGTATATTGTTTAGAAGAGGTAGATAATGGAGCGGACTTACATCTACTTCAGGTGGCAAAGGATGGTGCGATGGAAATCGTTGACCGTGATATTGCCGGTACAAAGGTCAAAGCAGTGACAGTGGATGGATATCGCAAGGCGGCGGCAAAGAATGCCGGAGGCGGGCTTTATCATGAGTATGAGGAAGCACAAAAGGAAGCAGTAAAGCTACAGTATGTACCATATTACACATGGGCGAACCGCGGGGAAAATGAGATGCAGGTCTGGACAGTGACAGAATAAATTCATTGGCATCAATCCAAAGAATCTGTCAAGTTTTCCTTGTGAAAATCTTCTTCTTGGGGTAAACTAGAATAAGAAAATAAGGAATGAAGAAATGTCAAGAATGGAGGTACAGCATGAGAAGAGTTGCTTTTTTGACCAGTGGAGGAGATTGTCAGGCACTGAACGCTACGATGCGTGGTGTGGCAAAGACTTTGTATAATGCAGATCCGGATACTGAGATAATCGGTATTTTAGAGGGATATAAAGGTTTAATGTATGAAAAATACGTAAAATTAAAACCCTCAGATTTTTCTGGTATTTTAACAGAGGGCGGAACGATGCTCGGCTCTTCCCGCCAGCCATTTAAGAACATGAGAAAGCCGGATGCGAATGGTATGGACAAAGTTCTTGCAATGGTAAATACTTATAAGAAATTAAAATTGGATTGTCTCGTTGTATTAGGAGGAAACGGAACCCAGAAGTCTGCCAATATGCTCCGGGAAGAGGGATTGAATGTAGTAAGTCTGCCAAAAACCATAGATAATGATATTTGGGGAACCGATATGACATTTGGATTTCAGAGTGCTGTCGATATTGCTACGAATGCCATTGATTGCATTCATACAACGGCTTTTTCCCATGGCCGTGTATTTATTGTAGAAGTAATGGGACATAAGGTCGGATGGCTCACGCTGCATGCAGGAATTGCCGGTGGTGCCGATGTCATTCTTTTGCCGGAAATTCCATATGATATTGATGCCGTAGTGGATGCAATTCAAAAAAGAACAGATGCAGGCAAGAGATTTTCTATTTTAGCCGTGGCAGAGGGGGCAATTTCCAAGGAAGATGCAGCTCTGTCGAAAAAGGAATATAAAGAAAAGTTAAAAAATAATCCGTATCCAAGTATTTCTTATAAAATAGGTGCGGAGATAGAAGAGCGTACAGGACAGGAGATTCGTATTACTGTACCGGGACATACACAGCGCGGCGGAAGCCCATGTGCGTATGACCGTGTGATTTCCAGTCGCCTTGGTGCGGCAGCAGCTCAGTTGATTTTAAAAGAAAAATATGGTTATATGGTTGGCTTTAAAAATAATGAAATTATCCCGGTTCCGTTAGAAGAAGTAGCGGGCAAGTTAAAAATGGTTGATCCGGATTCTTCAATTATACAGGAAGCAAAGAATTTAGGAATCAGTTTTGGAATATAGGGAGAGGTATGATTCATGTCTTATCAGGCACTATATCGAAAATACCGTCCGAAAGATTTTTCCAATGTAAAAGGACAGGAACATATTGTTACAACATTGAATAATCAGATCAAGGGCGACCGGATTGGCCATGCTTATCTGTTCTGCGGAACAAGAGGCACGGGTAAAACAACTGTGGCAAAAATTTTTGCAAAAGCGGTGAACTGTGAAAACCCAAAGGAAAATGGGCCATGTGGTGAGTGTGCCATGTGCAGGGCCATTGAAGAACAGTCTTCTATGAATGTGGTGGAAATTGATGCGGCTTCCAATAACCGGGTAGATGATATCCGTCAGGTCATTGATGAGGTGCAATATTCGCCGGCGGAGGGCAAATTTAAGGTTTATATTATTGACGAGGTTCATATGCTGTCAGTAAGTGCTTTTAATGCTTTGCTGAAAACATTGGAAGAACCGCCATCTTATTTGATTTTTATACTGGCTACAACAGAGGCACATAAAATTCCATTGACTATATTATCCCGGTGTCAGCGGTATGATTTCAAACGAATAAGTGTAGATACGATTGCAGAAAGATTGAAGGAGCTTCTTGACAGGGAGGGAATTGAAGCAGAAGAACGTGCCTTGACTTATATTGCCAGACAGGCAGATGGTGCACTTCGTGATGGTCTCAGTCTGTTGGAGCAGTGCATTTCTTTCTATTTTGGAAAAAAGCTTACCTATGAAAATGTTCTGAACGTGTTGGGAGCTGTAGACCAAAGTGTTTATCACAGATTACTGCAGGCCTTGGCTGAAAACCGGGTAAATGGTGTCATGGATGTAGTGGCAGGCATTGTGGAACAGGGGAAAGATTTAACGCAGTTTGTCAATGAGTTTGTTTGGTATCTCCGTAATATTCTTGTTGTTAAGACATCGGAAGAACCAGCAGATTTAGTGGATATGTCAGAAGAAAGTCTGCAGGAAATGAAAACCTTCGCGGAGCAAGTGGAATTGGAAATGATATTCCGCTATATCCGTATTTTATCAGCCCTTGCGGGAGATATGAAATACAGTAATAATAAGCGGGTAATGCTGGAGGTGGCATTTATTAAATTGTGCCGTCCTCAACTGGAAAAGGACTATGATTCGCTCGTAAATCGGCTGCACAATTTGGAGCAGATGAATGAGGAACTGCAAGTGGCATTGGAAGAAGGAACCATTGCGGTATCGGCATCAGGTGGTGAAACCGGAGCGAAAGAGGCTTTGGCTCCCAAAAAGGAAATTCGCCCGGAAGCTGTCCCGGAGGATGTAAAGTCGGTAGTAGCGAACTGGAAACAAGTGTTGGCACGGATGAGTCCGGTGTCCCGAACGATGTTAGATGAAGTACGGTTGTCGGTATCCGATTCCGGTATGTTGATTCTGGCATTTTCTCAATCGACTACCGCAGAATATTTTAAGAAAGAAGAAAGACAGCAGGAATTAATTGACGTGGCGGGACAGCTTACAGGGAAAGAAATTCAGCTGGATATTCGTTATGTGGAGAGCAAACGGGAAATGAATACATTACCTGAACTGCGCAATATTATTAAAAATGTAGAAATTGTTTTGGAAGATTAGATAGGAGGATTTTACAATGGCAAGAAGAGGTGGATTTCAGGGAGGTATGCCTGGAAATATGAATAATCTGATGAAACAGGCACAGAGAATGCAGCGTCAGATGGAAGAAAACCAAAAGGAAATGGAAGAAAAGGAATATGAGGCGACTGCCGGAGGCGGTGCTGTAACAGTCAAAGTGTCGGGAAAGAAAGAAGTTCTTTCTGTTAAGCTGAGTGAAGAGGTGGTTGATCCGGATGATATTGAAATGCTGGAGGATTTAATTGTGGCAGCAACCAATGAGGCACTTCGTAAGCTGGAAGAAGACAGTGCCAAATCAATGGAAGCATTGACAGGTGGCTTGAATTTAGGCGGAGGCTTTCCGTTCTGATGAATTACTATAGCGATTCCATTAATACATTAATTGAAGAATTGGCAGGTCTTCCGAACATTGGTCCTAAATCAGCACAGCGTCTGGCATTTCATATTTTGAATCTGCCAGAAAAACGCGTAGAACAGCTGGCGGAAAGCATTGTTACCGCTAGAAAAAAAATCTGCTTCTGCAAACGTTGTTTCAATCTGTCAGATTCGGAAATCTGCCCGATCTGTAGTAATCCTAAGAGAGATAGTTCCACTATCATGGTCGTGGAGGAACCAAGTGATTTAGCGGCCTATGAAAAGACCGGGCAGTATCAGGGCCTGTATCATGTTCTTCACGGAGCGGTGAATCCGATGGTAGGAGTGCAGCCGGAAAATTTGAAATTAAAAGAACTGATGCAGCGTCTTCAGCGGGAGGATGTCAAGGAAGTCATTATTGCAACCAACTCTACAGTAGAAGGCGAGGCAACAGCTCTTTGGATTAGTAAATATGTGAAGCAGGCGGGAATTAAAGTAACCCGCATTGCCAGTGGTGTGCCGGTCGGCGGTGCACTGGAGTTTATTGATGAAATGACCTTATTCCGCGCGCTGGAGGGCAGGACGGAGCTGTGATTGCCGAAGACAGCGGTAAATTCCTACGGAAATAAAATCAGCCAGCTGCATGACGAGATTGAGATGTGTCGTCTGTAATAGCATCTGTCCGCCAAAGCCGGACAGATTTACAATACCAGTGATAAAAATATCTCCGACGGACGGTAAATTTTTGTCGACACCAATTCCCGGGCAAAGAGCTCCTTCACCCAATGTGATGCATCCGACATGGTCCATAACACCCAGCGATGCATCAATGGCGATGACCAGAGCGTCCGGGTGAAAGGATTTTATAAAAGCAACGGTAGTTTCCAAATTTTTGGCATGAACGGGTTTTTCCAATGTGCCATAAAGATGGAAGCTTTTTTTATTTGGCCGTTTTTGGTGTATACTTAGCTTTTGTCCGACAATGGGGCCTAAACAGTCACCAGTGGCACGGTCTGAACCAATGCACACAAGAACGATTTCACGGTTGTCACTATTATGCTTAGTCAGTAATTCCTGAAGGGAATTCGTAAAGTTATAAAGAGCCTGATTTTCATCCGGTTTAAAATACTGAATCATTATTTTCGACCTCTCTGTTCATTATCTTATTCTATGTTCTATTATTCTCAAAAAATGGAATTCTATGCTTTTTTCTTACTCCGTACTAAAATCGACAAAATCAGCAAAAGTCATGTGATACAATTGAAAAAAACATCGTTCCGAAGTGGGCGGATTGGAGGATATAATGGAATGGAATAAACCAAAAAGTGTAAGACAGATTGGAGATGTGCCGGGACATGGACGGATTTATATGGAAGATTATGTTATTCGTTTTGCTAAGAAATTGGCAGAACACGCACGGGGAGAAGAAAGAGCCGCTGTCCTCTTGGGAGGAACCTATACTTATAATGGTGAAAAGATTTATCAGGTATCTGGGATTGTGGAAATACCGGGCTTTTCAGGGAGAACATCGCCAGCATTTTCGCAGGATATGTGGAACCGCATTTATACAGAAATAAAGGAGAACTTTACGGATCTGGAGATTGTGGGATGGTATTATTCCTGTAAAGGATTTGATGTGAGCAATGCCTCAAAATTACTGGAAATTCACAAGCAGAATTTTCAGCACCGGGACAAGGTCCTATATATATATGAAGAGAACGAGCGGGAAGATGGATTTTTTCTATACCGTACCGGTAATTTTGAACGCCAGAAGGGGTATTACATTTATTATGAGAAAAATCCTGAAATGCTTCATTATATGGAGAAAGAAAATAACAGGCATGTACATATTGTGGAACAGGAGGATGACCGCGTTGTCCGAAATATCCGTGGTATTATGGAGGAAAAGGAGAAAATCAGAGAAAAGGGAAGGAAAAAGGAAAACCGGATGGGATATAGCTTAGGAGCTGTTGTGGCAATGATTGCTATTTTGATCGGAGCAGCAACACTGAAAAATCAAAATACACTGAATCAGGTGAAGGAGCAGGTGAATCATTTGCAGCAGATGGCATTAGGTGAACAGCAAAAAAGCAATACCACGACAGTGGAAACTCTGGGGAATAATCTTGTAAAAAAAACAGCAACACCGGCACCGACATCCGTACCGGCATCGGCAGGAGCGGTTTCACCGGCAGCAGTTGCCAAATAATTCTTTTTTGTGTTATACTATCTGATAATGCAGAACAAATGAGGTGACAGGAACGTGGCGGATTTGTACCAGATTCAAAAAGCTAGAGAAGAAAAGGAATCCAAGAAAAAGAGTATCCGGAAAAGAATCGGATTGGCAGCGGCAATTGTGGCAGTGGTGATGGCTGCTCTGATTTTGTTGTTTTATTATTGGAATAACCGTTTATATAACAGCTATGAAGTGCAGAGTGAAGTGGAGCGAAGTGACAGTAACAATTTGGGATATTTGTATTTTAATCAGGATATTTTGAAATATAGCCGCAGTGGTATCAGTGCCATGGATAATAAAGGCAATGTGTTATGGAATGGCGGGTTTGAAATGAAACAGCCTCAAGTGGATATATGCGGAGATTATGTAGTGGCAGCGGATGTGACAGGGAAACAGTTCTTTGTCTATAATGGAAAAGATGAGGGGACAAGTATGGAAACGACGCTTCCGATTGTTCGTGCCAAGGTGGCGGCACAGGGAGTAACAGCAGTTCTATTGCAGGATACGGACTCAAATGTATTGAACATATACAATCCGTATAATTCCACAACTTCATTGCTTGTAGAAATTCCAACGAATGTAAATGAAGAGGGGTATCCGTTAGATTTTGATATCTCACCGGATGGGAATAGTGTTGCAGTTTCATATATGATTGTAAAAGGAAATAAAATTGAAAATAAAGTGAGCTTCTACAATTTTACGGAAGTAGGACAGGATAGTAACACGTTGGTTGGCGGCAAAACGTTTCAAGACAGTATGATTTCCAGTGTGGAATTTATTGGTGAGGATGAGGTGGCAGTGCTCCACGAAAAGGGAGTAACACTTTTTACTGGGATGAAACAGCCGGAAATTCGAGCGGAGCTGTCCTTTGAAGAGGAAATAAAGAGCATGGCATATAGTGATAAATATATTGCAGTGGTGACGAGCGATAATGAGGACAAGCAGACGCTTCATCTATATAATGTGAAAGGAAAGGAAGTGCTGACGCAGGAAATTTCTTATGAATATTCAGAAATGAAACTATATAAGGAAGAGATTTTTTTCCTGTCAAATCATCACTGTTCCATACTGAGAACGAATGGGCATGAGAAATTTGATTGTGATTTTGAAAATGGTGTAGATAGCATTTTCCCAACAGGAAACGGGAAAATATATACGCTGCTGGATGAGTCAAAAATATGTAGGATTAAACTGGCTGGATAGTAGACAGTAAAGTACGGAAGGGGAAGGTTTGAATAAGATGGAAGCACGAATTGCAGAATTAGCAGCACTCATTATTATTTTGCTGTGTATCGGACAGGGGTGGCATCGCGGGCTGTTGATGAAAGTATATTCTTTGGTCCGTTTTATACTTTTACTGGTAGCGGCAATTATTTTGGTACCCATTATATTGCCGTTCTTTCCGGACGGACTGATCGGAAAAGAGGGAATCGCTTTTGTGATTGCCCTTATTGTGGCAGCAATTCTACTTCATTATTTGGCAAAAGTATTAAAATTAGTAGAAAAGATTCCTGTAGTAAGCACAATAAACCGATTTGGTGGAGCGGTGCTCGGTGCAATTTACGGAATTATAGCTGTTTGGGTTCTTCTCTTTTTGATTGGCTCCTTTCAGGAAGTTCCGTGGTGTCATAAGATGATAGAATATATCCGGGAAAGCGAGGTCCTGATGTCCGTTTATCAGTTCAATCCACTGGCTTATATTATGAAACATTTCAATTTTCCGACAATTTAAAAGGGGTGGAAATAAAAAAATAGAATCTATTTGCTTGACAAAGGAAACTCTGCACGATATAATGATTTAGCATGCGTTCGTGTAGAGTTTTTTTAAATACATGATGCATCGCAGAAATTAAACTATAGGAGGTGAAAATTAATGCCAACTTTTAACCAATTAGTAAAGCAGGGAAGAAAATCGGTTGCTAAGAAATCTAATTCTCCAGCACTGCAGTCATCCTACAACTCTTTGAAGAAGAAGTCTGTTAATACCAGTTCTCCACAGAAGCGTGGTGTATGTACTGTTGTTCGTACTGCTACACCTAAGAAGCCTAACTCAGCTCTTCGTAAGATTGCCAGAGTTCGTCTTTCCAACGGTATCGAAGTAACAAGTTATATTCCGGGAGAAGGCCACAACCTTCAGGAGCATAGTGTTGTTATGATTCGTGGTGGACGTGTTAAGGATCTTCCTGGTACAAGATACCACATTATTCGTGGTACTTTGGATACAGCAGGTGTTGCTAATCGTAAACAGGCCCGTTCTAAATACGGTGCTAAGAGACCGAAAGCTGCAAAATAAGCTAATTAAAAAAAGTACCGGATTAATTTTTGCTTCTTAATTATAAAAAAGTACGCAAACTTTAAGCTGGTGCGGACACAAGTCGTGAGTACCTGTGAATTAATAAAATTATTAAGGAGGGAAGTAACGTGCCACGTAAAGGACATATTCAGAAAAGAGACGTATTGGCTGATCCAGTTTACAAAAATAAAGTTGTTACAAAACTGATTAACAATATTATGCTGGACGGTAAAAAAGGCGTTGCTCAGAAAATCGTATATGGAGCGTTTGAAGAGGTTGCTGAGAAAACCGGAAAAGATGCTTTGGAAGTATTTGATGAGGCAATGAATAATGTAATGCCAGAACTTGAGGTTAAGGCTAGACGTATCGGTGGTTCTACTTATCAGGTTCCAATTGAGGTTCGTCCTGACCGTAGACAGGCCTTGGCTCTTCGTTGGTTGACAACTTATTCTCGTGCAAGAGGAGAGAAAACCATGAAGGAGAGATTGGCAAACGAGATTATGGATGCTGCTAATAATACCGGCTCATCCGTAAAGAAGAAAGAAGATATGCACAAGATGGCAGAGGCAAATAAAGCGTTTGCTCACTATCGTTGGTAATTAGGTGTGATGGGAGCCGCAAACGCTCCAGCTTTCGCACATTATAGATGGTAATCAAAAAGAGCTTTATTGGTGCGAAGGCTCATGCCTTTGCTCACTATCGCTGGTAATTAGGTGCAGTTGATTTTTGTAAAAGGAGGAACTAGCTTTGGCTGGAAGAGAGTATCCATTAGAGCGTACCAGAAATATTGGTATTATGGCTCATATCGATGCCGGTAAAACAACTTTGACAGAGCGTATTCTGTATTATACCGGTGTTAACTATAAAATCGGTGAGACTCATGATGGTGCTTCTACCATGGACTGGATGGAGCAGGAGCAGGAGCGTGGTATTACAATCACATCCGCTGCTACTACTTGTCACTGGACATTGGAAGATCATCACAAGGCAAAACCAGGTGCGTTAGAGCACCGTATCAATATCATTGATACTCCGGGACACGTAGACTTTACGGTAGAAGTAGAGCGTTCTCTGCGTGTATTGGACGGAGCAGTTGGTGTGTTTGATGCAAAAGCAGGTGTAGAGCCTCAGTCTGAGAATGTATGGCGTCAGGCAGACACATATAACGTACCACGTATGGCATTCATCAACAAAATGGATAAGATGGGTGCAGACTTTTATTATTCTGTACAGACGATTATTGATCGTTTGGGTAAAAATGCAATTCCGGTTCAGATTCCAATCGGAAAAGAAGATGATTTCATCGGATTGATCGATTTGTTTGAAATGGAAGCATACTATTATAAAGATGACAAGGGTGAAGATATTGAAATTACAGCAATTCCGGATGATATGAAGGAACTTGCGGATGAATGGCATGAGAACCTTGTAGAGAAAATCTGTGATTTGGATGAAGACTTGATGATGCAGTATCTCGAGGGTGAAGAGCCATCTATAGATGATTTGAAAAAAGCTCTTCGTAAAGGAACCATCGCTTGTGAGGCAGTTCCAGTATACTGTGGTTCTGCTTATAAGAACAAGGGTGTTCAGAAAATGCTGGATGGTGTTATTGAATACATGCCGGCACCGACCGATATTCCTGATATTACAGGTGTGGATGAAGATGGCAATGATGTTGTTCGTAAATCTTCGGATGATGAGCCATTTTCCGCATTGGCATTCAAAATCATGTCAGATCCATTTGTAGGTAAGCTTGCATTCTTCCGTGTGTATTCCGGTACATTGAACTCCGGTTCCTATGTATTGAATGCTACTAAAGGAAAGAAAGAGCGTGTCGGACGTATTTTGCAGATGCACGCAAATAAACGTAGTGAGTTGGATAAAGTATATTCAGGAGATATTGCTGCTGCCGTTGGTTTCAAATTGACAACAACAGGTGATACAATCTGTGATGAGAAAGCTCCTGTAATTCTTGAATCCATGGAGTTCCCTGAACCGGTTATCGAGCTTGCAATTGAGCCGAAGACAAAGAACGATCAGGGTAAAATGGGTGAAGCGCTTTCCAAGCTGGCAGAAGAAGACCCGACATTCCGTGCTCATACAGATTCCGAAACCGGACAGACCATTATTGCCGGAATGGGTGAGCTGCATTTGGAAGTCATCGTTGACCGTCTGCTTCGTGAGTTCAACGTAGAGGCAAACGTAGGTGCTCCTCAGGTAGCTTATAAAGAAACATTTACAAAAGAAGTGGAAATCGACAGCAAATATGCAAAACAGTCAGGTGGCCGTGGTCAGTATGGTCACTGCCGTGTTCGTTTCACACCAATTGATCCGAACGGCGAAACAACGTATGAGTTTGAATCTACGGTAGTCGGTGGTGCAATTCCTAAGGAATACATCCCAGCGGTAGACGAGGGTATTCAGGAAGCTGCTCAGGCAGGTATTCTTGCCGGATTCCCAGTGCTTGGAATTCATGCAAACTGTTATGATGGTTCTTACCATGAAGTCGATTCCAGTGAAATGGCATTCCATATTGCCGGTTCTATGGCATTCAAAGACGCTATGAAGAAAGGTGACGCTGTATTGCTTGAGCCTATCATGAAAGTAGAAGTAACAATGCCGGAAGAATATATGGGTGATGTAATCGGAAGTCTGAATGCAAAACGTGGTCAGATTGAAGGAATGGATGATATCGGCGGTGGAAAAATCGTCAGAGCATTTGTTCCATTGGCTGAGATGTTCGGCTATTCTACAGAACTTCGTTCAGCTACTCAGGGACGTGGTAACTACTCCATGTTCTTTGAGAGATATGAGAAGTGTCCGAAGAATGTACAGGAAAAAGTTCTGGCACAGAGAAATGGAAATTAGGGGTTGCATTTTTAAATGCAATCGCCTATAATTAGGCTATATGTAAATAGCAGAAATTTCTAAATTTTTAAAATTATCAAAAATGTTAGGAGGACGTTTAGAAATGGCTAAGGAAAAATATGTAAGAAGTAAACCGCATTGTAACATCGGTACAATTGGTCATGTAGACCATGGTAAAACAACTCTGACAGCTGCAATTACAAAAGTATTGTCTGAAAGAGTAGAAGGAAATGACGCTACAGATTTCGAGAATATTGATAAGGCTCCAGAAGAAAGAGAGCGTGGAATCACAATTTCTACGGCTCATGTTGAGTATGAGACAGAGAAGCGTCACTATGCACACGTTGACTGCCCAGGACATGCTGACTATGTTAAGAACATGATTACTGGTGCTGCTCAGATGGACGGTGCTATCCTTGTAGTAGCTGCTACTGACGGTGTTATGGCTCAGACAAAAGAGCATATCCTTCTTTCCCGTCAGGTAGGTGTACCATATATCATTGTATTCCTGAATAAATGTGATATGGTAGATGACGAAGAGTTGATCGAGCTTGTAGAGATGGAAGTAACTGAGCAGTTGGAAGAGTATGAGTTCACAGATTGCCCAATTATCAAAGGTTCTGCTCTGAAAGCATTGGAAGAGCCAAACGGTGAGTGGGGAGATAAAATCATGGAGCTTATGGCTACTATCGATGATTATATTCCAGATCCAGAGCGTGATACAGATAAGCCATTCGTAATGCCTGTAGAGGATGTATTCTCCATTACAGGACGTGGTACAGTTGCTACAGGACGTGTAGAGGCTGGTACACTTCATTTGAATGACGAAGTTGAAATCGTAGGTATCAAAGAAGAGACACAGAAATCTGTTGTAACTGGTATTGAGATGTTCCACAAAGAGTTGGATGAGGCTCAGGCTGGAGATAACGCTGGTGTACTTCTTCGTGGTATCCAGAAGACAGATATTGAAAGAGGTCAGGTTCTTGCTAAACCAGGTTCATTGACATGTCACACAAAGTTTACTGCTCAGGTATACGTATTGACTAAGGACGAGGGTGGACGTCATACTCCATTCTTCAACAACTATCGTCCACAGTTCTATTTCCGTACAACTGACGTAACAGGTGTTGTTCAGCTTCCAGAAGGAACTGAGATGTGTATGCCTGGTGATAACGTAGAGATGACAATTGAATTGATTCATCCAATCGCAATGGATCAGGGTCTTACATTCGCTATCCGTGAGGGTGGCAGAACTGTGGGTTCCGGTAGGGTTGCTACTATCATCGAATAATCAATAGAATTACAGTAAAATCAAGGCTTTCGGGGTTTTCTCCGAAAGCCTTTTTACATTGTGAAATAGCTAAAAATTCTCTTGTGGTTCTAATATGGTTCTAAAAATTTGTTCATCAATAAAAT
>CANRLR010000005.1 GCA_947631505.1 uncultured Lachnospiraceae bacterium
GCCATCCCCAATCACAATCCCGCCCTGATCCTGAAAATGGCAGCCGGAATTGATAAATACATCTTTTCCAATGGTAATATTCTTCCCAAAGTCCGTATAAAATGGTGGAAACATACGAAAAGAATCATCCATCCTTTTCCCTGTCAGCCGCCCCATAATTTCCCGAATTTCCTCAGGTGTATGATACTGGCTGTTTAGTTCCATCCCTATTCTTACCGCCTCCTGAAAAAGAGTATCTGCATAGGCGTTCCGCTCTATATCTTCTTCCACGCCTTCCTTAAAACCGTCTATTACATCCTGTATTGTCAATGTTGTCTACCTCCCCGTTTCCAATTGTTTCGCTGTCTGTGTATCAAAACCCGCATCCACTAGATTTTGATAAATACTTCCATGCACATCATTTATCTCAGCCATTCTTCTCCCTCCTGTTTTGATTATAAAATGCCATCCATAAAATATCAAATACATATACGATATGGCATTGTATACTTGAAAGGTATAGCTATCTCTGATATACTGATAACACAAATTTACAAGGAGGAAAATCCTCTCCTCGCCTTGGGGGACTCGGATTTTGCTCCGCAAAACAAGGAGGATTTGACATGGATATCCGGGTGTTACAATATTTTCTTGCAGTGGCACGGGATGAGAGCATCTCAAAAGCGGCCCAAACGCTCCATATGACACAACCGCCCCTATCCCGGCAATTAAAAGATTTAGAAAAAGAGTTAGGGAAACAGTTACTAATCCGTGGCAGCAAAAAAATCACTCTGACCGAAGATGGAATGCTGCTGCGTAAACGTGCAGAGGAATTAGTAGATTTAATGGAAAAAACAAAAGCAGAACTGACCTCTTCTAATGAAAATATCAATGGGGAAATTTATATCGGATGCGGAGAAACAGAAGCGATTTCTTTTCTGGCGCAAGCAGCAAGAAATTTACAGAAAGACCATCCCCTCATCCACTACCACATTTACAGCGGTGATGCGGAGCGTGTTTTAGAGAAACTTGATAAAGGACTGATTGATTTTGGTCTTCTCGTGAACCCAGCAGATTTAAACAACTACGATTATATCCGTCTCCCTATGAAGGATATTTGGGGCGTCCTAATGAAGAAAGACAGCCCTCTTGCTGAAAAGGAGAAAATTGAGGCAGAAGACTTGTGGGACCAGCCATTGATTCTTTCCCATCAAACCTCCACTAACAAGGAAATGACCTTCTGGCTAAAAACAGACATTTCCAAACTGAATGTCGTAGCTACTTATGATTTGGTCTACAATGCAGCACAGTTTGCCAAAAATGGATTTGGATATGTCATTGCATTAGATAGACTCATCAATACTACCGGAGACAGCGAACTCTGTTTCCGACCACTTTTTCCTGCTTTACAGGCAGAGCTTTGTATTGTATGGAAAAAATACCAGGTTCTTTCAAGAGCCTCCAATGCATTCTTGCAACAATTACAGCAAGAACTGGACAACCATAGGTAGGATATATTTTATCCCCTACATGCTCTAACTATGTGTTTCCCCCTATCTTATCATGAAACTGGTAATCTTCGTACTCTAGCATTTTCAGGCATTGGGCAGCCGTACCGTCATGTCTGGTTCTGTCAGCCGGAGAGAGAATGATCCGTCTTGTTTTCGCCATCTCTCCGGTGTAAATGGTTTCTGTTCCAGATACAATTTCAGTGCTGCTGTCTTTTCCTCATCAAAATTTACAGTTATAGTTGCTTTCTTCATTACTTTACCTCCTGTCAAAAAGAGCGACACATTAATTGTCGCTCAGAAAAAACCGCACTGCTATTTTCAGTGCGGTTTCGTGATATCATGATTCTACATTGTCATTGTTGGTGCAGATAATTCTGTTCCTTTTCCGGCAAGATTCATTTGCGCCAGCCGGTAAAAAAAGCAGTCAAATTACACTTTTCTGTAAAATGACTGCCTTATGTTATTTTAGGAATTACTGTTCTTTCCTGCGTGATTTACATTTTCTTATATCATATCCTGCATAGATTGGCTTAATGACTTATAAACCTTTTGCTTTTTACACAATATATTGTGTATTTTTCTAGTTTTTTCTCTATATATTGTGTTTACTTATCAATACTTTTGAGTGTCGGGAACAAAATCACATCGCGTATCGCTGGTGAGTTCGTAAGCAGCATTACCAAACGGTCAATACCGTATCCAATACCTCCGGTCGGCGGCATACCGATACTTAGGGCATTAAGAAAATCTTCGTCTGTATGGTTCGCTTCCTCATCTCCTGCGGCAAATGCTTTTTCCTGTGCCTCAAAACGGGCTCTCTGATCAATCGGATCATTTAGCTCAGAATAGGCATTACACATTTCACGTCCATAAATGAATAGCTCAAACCGCTCTACATAATCTGGATTGTCCGGTTTTCTCTTCGTCAACGGAGAAACCTCTACCGGATGGTCCATGACAAAGGTCGGCTGAATCAATTTATCTTCCACATATTCTTCAAAAAATAAATTCAGAATGTCACCCTTGGTATGTCTGTCCTCATATTCAATATGATGTTCATCTGCCAGCTTTTTGGCTGCTTCATCCGAGTCAATTGTGTTAAAATCAATGTCTGCGTATTTTTTAACAGCATCCAGCATTGTAATTCTTTCAAATGGTTTTCCTAAATCAATCTCTTCTTCCGCATACGGAATCAACGTAGTTCCACATACTTCCTCTGCTACATGGCGAAACATATTCTCGGTCAGATCCATCATACCATAATAATCCGTATATGCCTGATACAGCTCCATCAAAGTAAACTCTGGATTATGTCTGGTATCCGTTCCCTCATTACGGAATACACGGCCAATTTCATATACACGCTCCATACCACCGACAATTAATCTCTTTAAGTATAATTCCAAAGAAATACGAAGTTTTACATCTTCATCCAGTGCGTTATAGTGAGTTTCAAACGGGCGCGCTGCCGCACCGCCGGCATTGGAAACCAGCATCGGTGTTTCTACTTCCATAAATCCCTGATCATCCAAGAAATTACGAATACTGCGAAGAATCTTCGTACGTTTTACAAAAGTATCCTTCACATCCGGATTCATAATTAAATCGACATAACGCTGGCGATAACGCATGTCCGTGTCAGTCAGTCCATGGAATTTTTCCGGCAGAATCTGCAGGCTTTTTGCAATTAAGGTAACATCTGATGCATGAATAGAAATTTCTCCGGTTTTTGTCTTAAAAACTTCACCGGTAATTGTCATCAGATCGCCCACATCATACTTTTTAAAATCTTTGTAGGAGTCTTCTCCAATATTATCTCTTGCTACATATGCCTGAATATCACCCTGCAGATCCCTTACATTACAAAAAGAGGCTTTTCCCATGACGCGCTTGAACATCATTCGTCCGGCAATTGTCACCGTCTTTCCTTCCATCTCTTCGTAATTATTTTTTATGTCCATCGAGTGATGAGTCACTTCACACTTTGTGATCTCAAATGGATTCTTACCCGCTTCCTGTAAGGCGGCTAACTTTTCATGTCTTACTTTTATCAACTGATTAATATCTTCTGCCACTTTTTCTTTTCCTCACTTTATCCTTAATTATTCTTATGAAAATCCAATATCTCGTATTTAATAAATCCGACCGGAGTTTCCACTTCAACCGTCTCTCCTTTTTGAGCACCGATTAATGCCTTCCCTACCGGTGACTCATTGGAAATTTTACCTTTCAGACTATCTGCCTCGGTTGAACCGACAATTTTATATTCCATCTCTTCATTAAATTCCAAATCTTTAATTACAACTGTACAACCCACATTAATCACACTGGAATCCACATCTTCATCGACAATTACCTCTGCATTTTTAAGGATTTTGTCAATTTCCTCAATACGAAGCTCAATGTCACGCTGTTCCTCTTTTGCAGCATCGTACTCAGCATTCTCCGACAAGTCTCCCTGCTCTCTTGCCTCTTTGATCTTCTGAGCAACTTCCTGACGACGGTTTACTTTCAAATCATGCAATTCATCCTCTAATGTTTTCAATCCCTCATAAGTCAAAATATTTTTCTTTGTTTCAGCCATGCTCATACCTCACTAACATAATAATCTCAGTTTTTAACATCTTATTATTATATCGTAAGCCGGCCATATTGTCAATTTTTTAGAAAAAACAATCCAGACAACCGAACAATTGAAAATCTGTTATTTTTCTTTGTCCGAATCATCTGGATCATTCTCTTATATCCTATTTCATTTTAATCTCTCATTTCTGAGCGATTTATCACGAAGAACCGCTATAATGCTCTTATTTGTAGAGCTCAACCAGCTTCTGCAAATGTTCAAAACGTGCTTTTGCTGCTTCTTCCGATTCTTTGAAGAGTTTCTCTGCACGCTCTGGGAATGGCTTGATCAGACGAGTATAACGTGCCTCGTTGTTCAAGAATTCCTGATAAGAACCGTCTCCTTCTTTGGATACCAAAGTAAATGGATTCTGTCCTGCTGCCTTTAGTGCAGGGTTGAATGTGAAGAGATTCCAATAACCGGCCTTCACTGCTTTCTTCATCTCATCCTGACAATGGTTCATACCACCTTTTGCGATACCGTGGAGTTCACATGGAGCATAACCGATAATCAAGGACGGTCCGTTATATGCCTCAGCTTCTGCAATTGCTTTTACTGCCTGTACAGGATTTGCACCAAGTGCAATCTGTGCTACATATACATAACCATAGCTCATAGCAATTTCAGCAAGGCTCTTCTTGCCAATTTCTTTACCGGCAGCGGCAAACTGGCAAACCTCACCGATGTTAGAAGCCTTAGAAGCCTGACCACCTGTATTGGAGTACATTTCGGTATCGAATACCATTACATTTACATTCTCACCGGAAGCAAGTACATGGTCAAGACCACCAAATCCGATATCATATGCCCATCCGTCACCACCGAAGATCCATACGGATTTCTTAGCGAGATAATCTTTCTTAGCAAGCACCTCTTTCGATTTTTCACATCCGGCTGCGGCTGCTTTCTCAAGCTCAGCAACCAATGCTTCTGTAGCAGGTGTATTTGCTTTTGTATCGTCTTTTGTTTCCAGATATTTATCCACTGCTGCTTTGAATTCAGCCGATGCTTTGTCAGATGCTGCAATCTCCTTTACATTTTCAATTGCCTGATCACGGAGATATTTCTGTCCAATATACATTCCAAGACCGTGCTCGGCATTATCCTCGAACAAGGAGTTTGACCATGCTGGTCCTTTCTTGGAGTCTTTATTTACTGTATATGGTGATGTTGCTGCCGGATTGCCCCAGATAGAAGAACATCCGGTTGCATTGGAAATATACATCTGCTCTCCAAACAACTGCGTAACAAGTCTAGCATAAGATGTCTCCGCACATCCTGCACAGCTTCCTGAGAACTCAAGAAGAGGCTGGTTGAACTGGCTTCCTTTCGGAGTAGTATCTGCAAATCCACTGTCTTTCTTACCAACGTTAGCTACCAGATAATCAAATACTGGCTGCTCTGCTGCCTGAGATTCCTGAGGTACCATCTTAATTGCCTCATCAGCAGCTTTCGGACATACGGTAATACACTCACCGCATCCCATACAGTCAAGAGGAGATACGCTCATTGTGAATTTGAATTCTCCTGCTTTTGGCTTCATATCAGCAACCTTCATATTATCTGGTGCTGCCTTAATCTCATCCTCTGTCAAAAGGAATGGACGAATCGTTGCATGGGAACATACAAAGGCACAGTTATTACACTGGATACAAGTATCTGGATTCCATACAGGAACCATAACCGCTGTACCGCGCTTTTCATATGCCGATGCACCAGTCTCGAACTGTCCATCTGGATTATCAACAAAGGCAGATACCGGAAGGCTGTCTCCATCCATCTTGGAAATCGGTTCAAGAAGGTCATTTACCATCTTAACGACCTCAGGACGGCCTGTTTTCTCTTTGGCAGGAGCATCTGCTTCCGGATTCTTCCAAGAATCAGGAACCTCTACTTTATGAACCGCATCTACACCTGCATCAATTGCTTTGTAGTTCATTTCTACTACTGCATCACCCTTCTTAGAATAGGATTTCTTAGCAGCTTCTTTCATGAACTGAACGGCATCATCAATTGGCATTACATCTGCCAGTTTAAAGAATGCAGACTGCAGAATCGTGTTAGTACGTTTACCCATACCGATTTCAATTGCTTTATCAATCGCATTGATGGTGTAAAGCTGAATGTTATTGTCTGCAATATATTTCTTCGCATCAGCATTCAATTTTTCTGCCAGTTCATCATCCGACCACTGACAGTTAATCATAAATACTCCGCCCGGTTTAACATCCTGTACCATCTTGAATCCATTGATTACATAAGATGGGTTGTGACATGCTACAAAGTCTGCCTGATTGATATAGTATGGGCTCTTAATCGGATTGTCACCAAAACGTAAGTGAGAAATGGTGACACCACCGGTTTTCTTGGAGTCATACTGGAAGTATGCCTGAATATATTTATCTGTATGGTCACCGATAATCTTAGTAGAGTTCTTGTTCGCACCTACTGTACCATCGCCGCCAAGTCCCCAGAACTTGCACTCTTTTGTTCCTGCTGCGGAAGTAATCGGAGCCGGTTTTACTTCTGGCAGGCTCAGATTTGTTACATCATCCACAATACCGATTGTGAAACGTGCTTTTGGAGCATCTTTCTCCAATTCTTTGTAAACAGCAAATACAGAAGATGGCGGTGTATCCTTAGAACCAAGACCATAACGTCCGCCGGTAAGGATAACATCGTTCATTCCTGCCTCACGAAGAGTAGCTGCCACATCCAGATACAGAGGATCACCCAATGCACCTGGTTCTTTTGTACGGTCAAGTACAGCAATCTTCTTAGCAGTCTTAGGAATCACCTTGAGAATTGCTTCCGGTGACCAAGGACGATACAGACGAACTTTTACAAGACCGACCTTTTCACCCTGAGCAGTCAAATAATCAATTACTTCTTCTGCCACATCACAGATGGAGCCCATCGCAATAATTACACGGTCCGCATCCGGAGCACCATAGTAATTGAACAAACCATAATCGGTTCCCAATTTTTCGTTTACCTTATTCATATACTTCTCAACTACTGCCGGAAGTTCATTATAAGCTTTGTTACAAGCCTCACGATGCTGGAAGAATACGTCACCGTTCTCATGAGAACCACGGGCAGCCGGGTGCTCCGGATTCAAAGCATGTTTGCGGAATTCTTCTACGGCATCCATCGGACACATTTCTTTCAGATCTTCATAATCCCATTTTTCAATCTTCTGAATTTCATGGGACGTACGGAATCCATCAAAGAAGTTGATAAATGGAACTTTTCCTTCCAGAGCTGCCAAATGGGCAACCGGACTCAAATCCATAACCTCCTGTGGGTTTGTTTCAGCAAGCATTGCAAAACCAGTCTGACGGCATGCATAAACGTCACTGTGGTCACCAAAGATATTCAATGCATGTGTCGATACGGTACGGGCAGAAACATGGAATACACTCGGTAACATCTCACCCGCAATCTTATACATATTTGGAATCATAAGAAGAAGTCCCTGAGACGCTGTGAAGGTCGTAGTAAGGGCTCCTGTTGCAAGAGAGCCATGTACAGTACCTGCTGCACCAGCCTCAGACTCCATCTCAACAACTTTAACTTTGCTGCCGAAAATGTTCTTCTGTCCTGCTGCTGACCACTGGTCAACGGAATCAGCCATCGGACTAGAAGGTGTGATCGGATAGATACCAGCTACCTCTGTATAGGCATATGCCACGTGAGCTGCAGCGGTATTTCCATCCATGGATTGTTTTAATCTAGCCATTTTTTTGAATTATCCTCCTTACTTTATTCATTCGTGCTTATATTTTATCACTTTGCATAAAAAAAGTAAAGGACGAATACCGAGGGAATTGTCGAAAAAAGTCCTTGACAATTAAAAAATTTTTGTGTACTATTGTATTACGCACTTAATACAGTGGTACACATTTTCAGAAAGGAGGATTATATGCCTTGGAATTTAACAAGTGACCGACCAATTTACTTACAATTGATTGATCATATTAAATTACAAATTCTCTCCGGCACTTACAATCCGGGAGATTCTTTTCCATCCGTCCGGGAACTGGCGGCGGAAGCAGCCGTGAATCCCAATACGATGCAAAAGGCTCTTGCCGCATTAGAACAAGAAGGATTGTTAATAGGAAGCCGCACCAACGGCCGAAGTGTTACGACCGACCAGTCCTTAATTCGGGATATGAGAGATATTCTCGCCGAACAGTTCTATGGCAATTTTCATCAGCAGCTGTTATATCTAGGGTATAGTGAAGAGGAAATTAAAGAATATTTATCAAAAAAATAACTCGCCGTAAGGCAGAATTGGAGGAATCTATGATTTTATTGGAAGCAAATAACCTTAGTAAATCCTTCGGCAGCTCCAAGGCACTTCAGAACATCGATCTGAAGCTGGAATGCGGACGGATTATCGGTCTGTTGGGGCCAAATGGAAGTGGAAAGACCACTTTTCTAAAGCTGATCAACGGACTTCTGACTCCTACCGGAGGAAGTATTACAATCGGCGGAGAGAAGCCGGGAGTCATTACCAAACAGCACATTTCCTATTTACCGGACACCAGTTATTTTCCGAAATGGATGAAAATAACAGATCTATTTGTGTTCTTCCGTGATTTTTATGCAGATTTTGAACAGAAGAAAGCGGAAGAAATGCTGCAGCGCCTGAACATAAATAAGAAAATGAAGCTGAAGCATATGTCAAAAGGTACATTGGAAAAAGTACAATTAATTCTTACGATGAGCCGTGATGCCAGCCTGTACTGTCTGGACGAACCAATCGGCGGCGTTGATCCGGCAACAAGAGACTACATTTTACAGACAATCATCAATAATTACAGTGAAAATGCTTCCGTCCTGATTTCCACGCACTTGATTGCAGACGTGGAAAGCGTTCTGGATGATGTCATTTTCCTGCAGAACGGACAAATCCGTCTTCAGTCCTCTGTGGATGATATCCGCGAAAAAGAAGGACAGTCTGTCGATTCATTATTCCGGGAGGTATTCAGATGTTAAGAAAATTAATGAAACATGAATTTAAGGCACTGGGAAGATATTTCCTGCCAATGTTTGCTTTTATTCTCGTACTCACACCGCTTTTCAGCATTATGATGCGTTTTGGTTTTGATTCCGATGCAAATGGAATCATCAGTATTATGGCAGTCCTAAGTATGACTTCTTTTATCATCATGCTTTTTGCCATGTATATCGCCGTATACATCTTTATCATTTTACGTTTTTACCGCACTACGGCAACGTCCGAAGCTTATCTGACCTTTACCCTGCCGGCGAAGCCAAGCGAAATCCTTTGTTCAAAACTGATAATCGCTGCCATATACCAGATAATTACAGTTATTATTACCATTTTTTCGATTTTTTCCACTTTATTTATTGTCGGTATTTTAAAGCCGGTCTATATCCGCGATTTTTTCAGCATGGTCGGCAAAGTTTTGGATATGTATCCGGAAATATGTAATGTTCTGCGGACATCCCTTATTCTGTTCCTTCTCGCTATGATAATCGGTGCATTTGCGGGCACACTGCAGTTTTATTGCTCCATCATGCTGGGACAGTTATTTAATAATCATCGTATTTTAATCAGCATCGGCATGTATATCGGAATTTATATCGTCATGCAGATGGTGAGCTTTATCGCTACGATTCCGATCACTTTGAGCAATATAAGAAGCTCCGTTGCAGTAGATGATTCTACTATGATTACAGAATATACCGTAGATACCGTAGATCAATTCATAGAAACGATGACAAATATGAATTCTTCTCTCCTTGTCGGTTTTGCGATCAGTATTGTATTTAGTATTGCATTCTATATCACTACCGTAATGATAATGAAGAAAAAACTGAATGTAAGATGATCCATCAAAAAATTCACTAAAAATCAATAGAAAGAGGGGTTCCCCTTCATAATAAAATGACGGGGAACACCCTCTTCTTTTAAGGACAAAATATTCCGCATTTCAGCTACTCAAGCAGCCGATGCAGCACAGGAATCTTTTTTCCGGCAAAAACAATCAATATGCTGATGCCAAATACCATTCCTGTCAATAATGGTACCGAAATCCATGGTGTACATATCGACACCTTCCAGCCATGATGAATCAGGTAATCCAAAATCATAGCATGAATGAGATAAATTCCTAATGTGTGGTCTGACAGTATTTTCAAAATTTTTTCTGCCCGGTTCAATTTACCCCTAAAACTGAGCATAAAACAATAAATTGCAACGGATTCCAATACTGTCAGTACAATATAATGACCATGAATCCATGTGACTGCTTCGCCATGGGACAAGCAATACCATGTATTCAGCCCTGTTGCTCCGAGCACTGACACCACATAAACAAGAATTGCCAACCAACGTTCTGTATTGCCATATTTTCTTTGTGAGAGATAATATCCCAAAACCATATACCCCAAATATTGTATGTAAGTAATATCAAACTTTCCTACAAGTGTAGAAAGTGCATAAGACCATTCCGAAAAAAGAAGTACATTCGCTTTCACAAGGGTAATAATCCCAAACACAAAAATAAGATATCGTATATTGATTTTTTTACCATGAATGGCACTCCACACTACCGGAAGTGCGAAATAACACAATATCATAGCTGGCATAAACCATAAATGCCCATATCCCTCTGACACTTTTTTAATCAGTCCATGCCAGTCTCCCAGACCAGATTCCATCCATTGTGTGTAGAAGGCATAAACAAAAAGCCAGCAGCCGTAAAGAAATATAAGGTGTAAAACATTTTTCTTCACAAAACGCTTTCTATCAAATTCCTCCCGGCCCAGAAATAATGTTCCGCTGATCATAAAAAAAACCGGAACTGCTCCGCGGACAAGCAGAGACATAAAATTGTATACGCCCCATTCCGCTGTTGTAGGATTGACATACCAGTCTGAACCTGCCACATGTAGAAAAACAACCATGATGCAGGCACAGATCCGGCACAAGTCCAGTTCCAGTCTTCTCATAAGTTCCTCCATTCTTTTTCTCTAGTTCCTTGAAAATTCACTTAACAGCAAACCGTCGTTCCGCTCTAATGCCGTCTGAATGCTCCATGGATGGGTAAAAAGAAGCAGCGGACGGTCACGCAGGTCTTTTACTTTCTTTGTATCGGAAGTAACCGACAATGCCGACACATCTATTTCTTCATTTTCAATCCAGCGAACATGCTCATACGGCAGCTGTTCCATGCGGATTTCTACATTATATTCACTTTCCAAACGGTATTGTAACACCTCGAACTGAAGCACCCCTACTACCCCTACAATAATTTCTTCCATACCAGTATTAAATTCCTGAAAAATCTGAATCGCGCCCTCCTGTGCAATCTGGCTGATTCCTTTCATGAACTGTTTTCTCTTCATTGTATCTACCTGACGCACTCTGGCAAAATGCTCTGGTGCAAAAGTTGGAATCCCTTCATATTTTACCGGTTCTTTTCCCTTGTAGAGCGTATCACCAATCGAAAAAATACCCGGATCAAAAACACCAATAATATCTCCCGCATATGCCTCTTCCACATGTTTCCGCTCCTGAGCCATCATCTGCTGCGGCTGGGAAAGACGGATTTTCTTTCCGCCCTGTACATGCATTACCTCCATACCGGCTTCAAACTTACCGGAACAAATCCGCATAAAGGCAATCCGGTCCCGATGTGCCTTGTTCATATTCGCCTGAATCTTAAAGACAAAAGCAGAAAATTCTTCGGAAAAGGGATTGACTTCTCCCCCCTCTGATATACGGGGCAGCGGAGAAGTTGTCATATCTAAAAAATGCTGCAAAAAGGTTTCCACACCGAAATTTGTCAATGCCGAGCCAAAAAATACTGGCGACAGCTGTCCTGCACGAACCTTTTCCAAATCAAATTCGTCACTGGCCCCATCCAATAACTCAATCTCATCCACTAAAATATCATGATATTCTTTCGTAATCAGGTCATCTAACCCTTCTTCTCCCAATTTTACCTCTACTGTATCTACTTTGTGTCCGTTATCTCCGGCAATAAAGCGGGAAATAGTTTTCGTATTACGGTCATATACCCCTTTAAAATTCTTACCGGAACCAATCGGCCAGTTTATTGGGCATGTGCGAATCCCCAGCACATTCTCAATCTGATCCAACAGCTCAAACGGATCCATTGCCTCCCGGTCCATCTTATTGATAAAGGTAAAAATCGGAATTCCCCGCATAACACAAACTTTAAATAATTTTATGGTCTGTGCCTCTACACCTTTGGAACCATCAATCACCATAACTGCAGAATCTGCTGCCATCAACGTACGATATGTGTCTTCCGAAAAGTCCTGATGTCCCGGTGTATCCAAAATATTAATGCAGAATCCATCATAATTAAATTGCAGTACCGAAGAGGTCACAGAAATACCTCTCTCCTTTTCAATTTCCATCCAGTCTGATACCGCATGCTTCGCTGCTTTTCTTCCTTTGACCGAGCCGGCAAGATTAATCGCTCCTCCATATAAAAGAAATTTCTCCGTTAAAGTTGTTTTACCGGCATCCGGGTGGGAAATAATCGCAAAAGTACGACGTTTTTCTATCTCTTTCTTTAAACTGTCATTCATGGGTTTCTCCTCCATACTTTGTATACTGTCATATCACCGTTCCTGACACAATGATACGGCGGCATCAGCCACGAAAATATCTGTTATATCAATAAAAGTCCTGATAAATATCAGGACTTTTATAAGCTGGGCTACAAGGATTCGAACCTTGAAATGCTGGAGTCAGAGTCCAGTGCCTTACCATTTGGCGATAGCCCAATTCAATCACAAATGCTATTATACATAAAAGTTATTCCAAATGCAAGCACTTTTTTCAAATTTTTACAACTTTTTTGTCTATATTCTTGAAAGGCCGAAAATAGGCACATTCTAACACCTGCCCAAATAAATATTTGATAGCTTATGCTACTTTATCACGCTGTTATTAAGCCGTACCGCTGTGCTTTTTTGTACCGTATACCGATAAATCTGGTCTGAAGTCGGAAATTTCATTCCCAATGCTTTTGCCCTTTTAAAAACCTTAGCATAATCTATCGTCTCACTCTCATATTCTTTGGCAAGCACAGTATTCTCATGCTCTAAATTCTCAATCTCTGCCTGAAGTGAGTACACTTTTCTGTCCAGTATCGTCTGAGTATTTTGCAGATTTACAATCGTAAAGCAACACCATACGCTGGCACATACAGACAATATAGAAACACAAAGCCTTCTTACTACTTTCTTTTTTTTCTTCTCTTTTTTTACATCAATTACTTTTATCCTTTTTCCGGTGTTCACAATCTGAAATGCTGTGTTTCCCACCGTGTATTCCATTGTTGTTTTCATGATTCTTTTGGTGTTCTCTCTTTCATTTTACTCGTGGCATCTACAATCAACATCGTAATAGCTCCTGAACGACTGGTATAATGCTGGTCCGCATACCAATCCACCCGCTTAATTACTTCATCCTCCAGAGTAATATTTACTCTTTTTTTCATTTTTCCCTCTCCATTCTAGAGCGCCAGTGACAAAGACATAGGTAAAATTAACCATGCTATTTTTACTCTTTGCATAAATTTCTATTTATGTATATGTATTTTATACACACGATATATATCTATTATACATAAAAAGTGTGTATATTGCAACAAAAAAATAGGATAAATCAATGCGAACTTTTGAAAATCAAAGTTATTCATTGAATTTATCCTATTCTGTTCCGCTATATTGAAAGAAACTTTCTTACTGCTGAGCCCTGCTCTTTGTAAAGACTTTACGAATACTGGATTCTGAACGAATCGTGTAAGTACCTTTGCCGCACTGGGAGCAGGTTCTGTCTTCCTTTTCTACTATCTCTGCCGCAAATGTATGCCCGCAAATCGGACATTTATAAACATAATGCTGCTCTGTTTCCATACTGTCACTTCCCTTGATTTTTGATTCACTATATTGTAGCACAATCAAAGGATTTGTTCAACTACACATAATTAAGTTATTCCTCACAAATTATGCGGAACAAAAAGTGAAAAATCATTTGTCACTCAGATGCTTTATCACATCATACAATCGGTGAACCGGCAATCCTACTACATTAAAGTAATCCCCTTCCATTCCCTCTACATATTTTGCAAAACTGCCCTGAATACCATAACCTCCCGCTTTGTCATAGGGCTCCGGAAGAGAAATGTATGCCTCAATTTCTTCCTCCGACATCGAAGCAACCTTCACCGTCGTTTTCTCTGAAAAAATATTCCTGCTGCATTCTTTTCCTGCCCTCTTCTCGATAACCGTCACTCCGGTATACACATTATGGCTTTTTCCCTGTATTTCGTGAATCATTTTTCTGGCTTCTTCTCTATTTTCTGGCTTTCCAAGAATTTTTCCCTCCAAGGATACAACCGTATCCGCACCAATCACAACTCCCTCCTCTATCGTTTCCGCTGCCGCCTCTGCCTTCTGACAGGAGAGTTCTTTTGTCACTTCGCCCGGATCCGTACTTGTCATGATTTCCTCCGTATCCGATACTTTTACTTCAAAAGGAAGTCCTAATAGTTCTAAAAGTTCCCTCCGTCTAGGGGACTGGGAGGCCAATATAATCTTCATTCTGCTCTCCTTTCTGCAAAAAAGGAAAATCTCTCAATTATTTGAAATATTTAACACCACTTAAAAATATCTTCTGGTCCTGTTCTCCATAAATATTCATAGCTACGCCCTCACCTCGGCGCTCAGAGTGAGCCATCTTGCCAAGCACACGGCCATCCGGACTGGTAATACCCTCAATTGCCATATAAGAGCCATTTGGGTTGAAGTCCTCATCCATCGTTGGGCTGCCATTGATATCCACATACTGAGTTGCGACCTGTCCATTTTCAATGAGTTTTCTGATCCACTCATCATTTGCCACAAAACGTCCCTCACCATGAGAGGCCGGTACCGCATACACACCACCAAGCGTTGCTTCCTGTAACCAAGGAGATTTATTTGTAACTACTTTTGTATATACCGATTTTGAGATATGACGTCCGATACTGTTCGTTGTCAGCGTCGGTGAATCTTCCTTCTGGGTCGTAATCTTTCCATAAGGAACTAATCCCAGTTTTACCAGTGCCTGAAATCCGTTACAGATACCAAGTACCAGACCATCTCTCTCATCCAGTAATTTATGAACCGCTTCCTTAATTCTCTCATTGCGGAATACCGAAGTAATAAACTTCGCAGAACCATCCGGCTCATCACCGGCACTAAATCCACCGGAGAACATAAGAATCTGAGATTCATGAATTGCTTTCTCAAAGGCAGCAACACTATCGGTAATATTCTGCTCGGTCATATTCTTAAATACAATGCTTTCTGTATCCGCTCCTGCTTCACGGAATGAAATAGTTGTATCATATTCGCAATTTGTTCCCGGGAATACAGGAATAAATACTTTCGGTCTCGCAACTTTATGTTTGCAGACATAAACATCTTTGGTGTCATACAATTTATCTGCAATCTCTTTTTCTTCCACATCCGAACGTGTCGGGAATACTTTTTCCAGCGTGCCTGTCCATGCAGCAAGTGCTTCTTCCATAGACACTTTTTCATCACCGCATACAAAATCTGCCTGCTCTGTGACCTTACCAAATTTGTCGTAATCCGCACCCACAGCATCCAGCTTCGCAAGGTCACTTTCTGCCACCTCTGCAACAATCTCACCATAAGCTGGTGCAAAATAATATTCTTTTTCCCGTTCACCGCATACCGTAACACCGAGCTTATTCCCAAATGCCATTTTAGCAACCGCATCTGCCACGCCATTTCCATCCAGCGCATAAGCAGATTGTATCACACCATCCCGCATAAGACTGGTAATTTTCTCATACTGTACCATAATGGATGCAAAATCAGGCAAATCATATTCATTTTTTTGAATATTAAATTTTACCAGTACATTACCTGCTTTTTTCAACTCGCCGGTCACGACATCCGATAGTTTTGCCACATCCACAGCAAAGGAGCAAAGTGTAGGTGGAACATCAATATCATTAAAGGTTCCTGACATACTGTCTTTTCCGCCGATTGACGGAAGTCCCAGCTGAATTTGGGCATCATAGGCACCTAATAAGGCCGCCATAGGCTCACCCCATCGTTTCGGATCTTCTGTCATTCTCTTAAAATATTCCTGAAATGTGAAACGAATCTTCTTATAGTCACCACCTGCTGCCACAATTTTAGCAACCGATGTAAGAACAGCATACTCTGCACCATGATATGGGCTCCAGCTCATAAGATATGGGTCCATTCCATAACTCATCATGGTCACCGTATCACATTTGCCATCTAATACCGGAAGCTTGGCGATCATTGTCTGTACCGGTGTCAGCTGGAATTTACCACCATATGGCATTGTTACTGTACAAGCTCCGATGGAACTGTCAAACATTTCCACCAAGCCCTTTTTGGAACAGGCATTTAAACTTGCCAGTTTCTTTAAAAAGGCATCTTTAAAGCTTGTTACTTTTTCCACTCTATTGATATAATTATCTGCCTTCTTCGGCATAGTAACAACAACATCTGTTTCCTGATGAGCACCATTCGTATTCAGGAACGCACGGGAAATATTAACAATTTCTTTTCCACGCCATTTTAATACAAGACGAGGAGATTCGGTAACCTCTGCCACACAGACAGCCTCTAGGTTTTCCTCTTCTGCATATGCTAACATCTGAGAAACATCTTTTTTATCTACAACAACTGCCATACGCTCTTGAGACTCTGAAATAGCCAGCTCGGTTCCATCCAGACCTGCATATTTCTTCGGAACCTTATCCAGATCAACCGTTAAGCCATCTGCCAGCTCTCCAATGGCAACCGATACACCTCCGGCACCAAAGTCATTACATTTCTTAATCAAGCGGCTCACTTCTTCCCGCCGGAACAAACGCTGTATCTTACGCTCTGTCGGAGCATTTCCTTTCTGCACTTCCGCACCACAGGTATCAATAGAAGCCGTATTATGTGCTTTCGAGGAACCGGTAGCACCACCACAGCCATCACGGCCGGTACGTCCGCCAAGCAATATGATAATATCACCCGGATCCGAATTTTCACGAATGACATTCTTTCTTGGAGCAGCCCCCATAACGGCACCAATTTCCAAACGTTTTGCCACATAATTCGGATGGTATACTTCATCTACTAGACCTGTTGCCAGACCTATCTGATTTCCATAAGAACTATATCCTTTCGCTGCACCAGTAACAATTTTTCTCTGGGCAAGCTTACCATCCATCGTTTCTTTCAGAGATTTCGTAGGATCCGCTGCTCCGGTAACACGCATTGCCTGATATACATAACCACGTCCGGACAATGGATCACGAATGGCTCCGCCAAGACAGGTAGCAGCTCCACCAAACGGTTCAATTTCCGTTGGATGGTTATGCGTCTCGTTTTTGAAAAACACAAGCCACTCCTCTGTTTCCGGCCCATTTCCATGGTCAATTTCTACGGGAACAACAATCGAACAGGCATTAATCTCATCTGACACTTCCATATCCTCAAGTTTGCCCTCTGCACGGAGTTTTTTCATGGCAAGCAGTGCAATATCCATCAACGATACGAATTTATCGTCTCTTCCCTGATACATTTCGGTATGAGCAGCTTTATAAGCATTGAATGTATCCTGAATCGGTTTTTTATAATCTCCCTCTTCAAAAGAGATATTTTTCAGTTCTGTCAAAAAGGTCGTATGACGGCAATGGTCAGACCAATAGGTATCTAACACACGGATCTCTGTCATAGATGGATCACGGTCTTCTTCCTTTTTAAAATAGTTCTGAATATGAAGAAAATCCTTGAATGTCATAGCAAGTCCCAGAGAATCGTAAAGAGCTTTTAACTCTGCTTCCGGCATATCTTTGAATCCGGCAAATATTTTTACATCTTCCGGTTCGTCAAATTTTGTAATTAAAGTTTCCGGCACAGCTTCATCTGTCTCTCTGGAATCCACCGGATTAATGCAATAGGATTTAATTTTGTCAAAATCTTCAGCAGAAATATCACCCGATAAAACATAAGTCGTAGCAGAACGGATTACCGGCTCCTCCTTTTCATTCAGCAGCTTCACACACTGTTCAGCAGAATCAGCACGCTGGTCGAACTGTCCCGGCAAATATTCCACTGAAAATACAAAATCCTTTTCGCCCTTTTCAAAGGTTCCTTCATATACTATATCTACCGGCGGTTCTGAAAATACCGTTACAAGTGCTTTCTTATACGTCGCATCTGACAATGCCTCCACATCATAACGGACAAGCACACGAACCTCTTCCAGTTTTTTGATGTCAAGGTACTTCTTTAATTCCTGTTTCAACTCCCCTGCACGAACCGCATAGGGTTTTTTCTTCTCCACATAAATCCTCTTTACGTTTGCCATCATATCCTCCATTCTAAAGTATCAGCCTTTAGTTGCCACTTGTAATACCGCCCAAAGTTACACGGCCTTTCCAGTAACTCTGAATCTCTGTTTTGTAGTTTGGTTTGATATCCTTTTTATATTTTTCACTGAACTTACTTTCCTTTTCCTGACTGACAACGGTGTCGCACTGATTGTCGTATGCTTCTGTATCATTATTATTGACCATTTTGATTACATAAAAAGCTTCATCTGTTTCCAGAACAGCAGATACTTCATCGTTCTTCATTTTTTTCACTAGCTTACGTGTCTTTTCATCCATGAAGTCTGTATCCGTTTCAATCAGGTCTTCTGTTCCATATTCTACACCAGTGGAATCATCTATACTATCATCATTTTTATCTGTAATAATATTTTTGGAGAAATCCTCTGCCTTAACTGCCTTCTTCTGAACCTCTTCAATCGCCTTTTTATTTTTAGCAAGGTCTTCTTTGCTAAGTGCCTTTTTACCATTATTTCCATCATCTTGTGTCTTGGTAATGGTGTAATACTGCAAGGTGTACTGGCGGTAATCCGTCTTACTTACCGATGCTTTCAATGCATTTTCATCAATACCTAGATCCTTAATGATTTTTTCTTTATATTTTTCTGAAATTGTTCTCTTCTCAATGTTCGCACGAATCGAATCTTCGTCCAATCCTTTCATTTTCTTTTGGGAATCTGACATAGCTTTTATTGCCTGTGTCACTTCCTCATCTACCTTCTTCTTCTCCTCATCGGTCAGAGTTATATTGTTTTTCTGTGCTTCCATATATAAAATTTCACGCTGTTTCAAACTGTCCATCAATTCTTTTTTCGCAGCGGATGCCCCATTTCTACCAGCAGAATCCACATTTTCTGCCTCCCAGAAACTGCTGCCATAAATCTGCTGATACAGCTGTTCCATATTATTATACTGTGCCTCCGTTCCATAAATATCATAAAGGACATCTTTGTAATTCACGGTGTTCGTAACTGCTTTTCCCTCAGAATCAGTTCCCGATACTGTTAAAACTGGACGTGGACGCAAATTGATAAATAATACAATTCCACAAAGTCCCACGGCAGCAAGAATTCCAAGAATCAGAAGAACTTTCGTCTTTAATTCCATACCACTACTTACTTTTTTAGGAGAAACTGCTGTTTTTACTCCCTGATTTTTCATGATTTTTTTCGCACTGTTCATTTTTTGCCTCCAAGTAAATAAATTCTAAAAATACGAAAATATTTTATCATAAAAAAAAGTTCCCCGCAATACAAAGAGGAACTTTTTCATGAAATTATCATACTTTGTGTTCTGTCTTAAAAATTTTGTCCCCCATACCTGTGCCTCACAGCCTTTTCTAAATCTGTTACCATTTTTAAATAGTTTTTTTTCTGATTTTTTATATACGTATTATGTGCCTCAAAATAATCAATCAACCATTTATCTAAGTCGATATCATTTTCGCAGGCATACGCTATCAGGGCAATGAGTGACACTCTATTCGACTTATCCAGCAGCTTTGTATGATCGTTTACCTCTAGTGTTAGATCCTCCAGCATATCACAATAAAAATCAATATCTTCCTGTGTCGTATCTTTCTTTACGTTTTCCCTGACAAAGTCCAAGAAATCCATTTCTTCACACTCCTCCTGTCTGATTCCGATAAATTCATACATAAATTCTTCCAGCAGCTGTAATTTTTCAACTATACAGCTTTTTTTCTTTGTGCTTACTTGATTCATCTCATCAAATGATGTTCCATTCCATTTCTTTTTATGAAGAGCTGTTTGAAATGTTTCCATAAATTCAATAAATCTACTGGACGATAGACCGGTTTTGCAAAACTTATGATAGGTCACGAACCATAAAAATGAATTTTTAGAATTGAACATCTCTGAAACGCAATCGGTCATTACCTCTGATATCGAATCCAGTTCCATTTTAAAATCAATAATCATATCCTCTTCCATATGTTCATTCAGATAAGTACATATATCTTTTAAGGGACTTTTCCAGTCGCACAAAAAATAGGTTGCCATAATACTTTCCAATACAACTCGGTTCAGCGTGTCATTATTTCTTTCTGCTGGTTTAAAATTCCCCAGATCTTTAAAAAAAGGATGAGTTGCTGTAATATTTTTAACCTGCATCGCTATCTTTTTGTCTAAATATGTAATACCGTTTTGGCTTGCCCCCATCTTTTTGGCATGATTATATCTTCGTAAGTGATACCCGATTTGATTATCGGAACAATTCAAATGTTTTACTTCCATAAGTTGATATTCATCAAATATTTCTCTCAGTTCTTCTGGTAGATCCCGATACCCTTTTCCTCGAATATCACAAACTACGGTGTCATGCACCAAATTTCCCTCTTCATCCCGCACTGGTTTCCCATTTTCATCTAATCGGTTTACTTGATATTCAATCAATGGTTCCTCCACTTTATTTCCTAATTTAAAGGCACCCACCCTGTAATTGAAAATCGTGGTTATTCTTTGTATCCCATCAATAATATAATTGTCCACTCCCTTTTTTGTCACCTGCTCACAAAGTACAATATAGGGAATATCTTCATTTTTTAAAACTGTTCCAATCAGACCGTCACGATATTCCGATGTCCATTGACCTGATTCCCTCTGCTGAGGATGGTCGGTTCTCACGGTCTCTTTCTTTACTGCATTTACATAATATTTCGTAGAGTGAAAATCTCTTTTTGTTTTTTCCATTCCAATTTGCTGCATTGATACCCCTCCTTTTTAAATATGTAATAATCGAATATGCTCATACTGAGTAATCTGCCTCATGTGGAATGAGTATTGTTTATCGGTAAGTTTCAATTTCTTTTTTATCGTGAATACTTCTATATTCTGCATTTTCATTTCTATAATTTTTCTTTGTATCTGGGAAAGACTGTCTAAATATCCTTCCATTTTTTCATTTTTTGACTCTGCCATTCCTTCTAAAACCTCTTTTTCAATATCGATATTAGAAGCAATTTTATCTGCTAATGTTATACCATCATTGTCACTCATGGGCATATCAATGGGCACCGTCATTCGTTCTGCTTTCCGCTTATAGCGGTTCCTTCGCGTCATTTCTGTTTTTACTTTATTGAAAAGACACAAATACAAAAATGGTGCAAAGGACTGTTCCCTATTATATCTTCTCATGACATCTACAAATACCTCATTTGCCAAAGAATAAAAATCATCTCTATCCTTTTCCGATATGCCTCCAAATTTTAATAGCAGCTTATCCACTATTCCATGAAGTTTTTTTGCATTATCTGAATAATACTCCAATAAAATCTGTTCCAATACGAATCCCCCATTTCATTTGTATACAATATTCTTCTTGTCTTGCAACACAAGTATAGAACAAATGTTCTATTTTGTCAATATAATTGTCGAACGTTTGTTCGTTTTTTTGTTGCACTAACGGTAAAATATTGATGTTTTGTCAAAGTTCTAATAATACTACGATTTTGTTTCCCAAAATGTTGCACTTCGTGGATTTTTTCTGATTGAACTACTCTATGCCAAAAAAACGCAACATTATCGACGAGCATATTGATTGTTTTTTAACGTACTTTTTAATGCTCTTATCAGCACCAGAATCATATTCATTTCGCTCTCGGTACAAGAATTGATTTCCTGTATCAAAACATTCTTTATCTCAAAATTTTCTGACATTTCAGGATAAAATAACTGATACAGCGGCAGATCTAGTTCTTTGACTAATCGGCACAATATTTGGAACTTAGGATTGCCTGCATTATTCTCAATATCAATGATTGTCCTTTTGCATACCTTAACTCTGTCTGCTAATATCTCCTGCGATAAGTTTTTACTTTTTCTTGCTTTGCGTACAACTCTTCCTAATGTTTTTACTGATTGGTTCATTTTTTTCACCTCATTTTTAAAATCAACACAATTAACACAACTACAATTCACCATTTTACGAGTTTTTTCTCACTTTTTCGATTTTATCGCTAATGTAGCAAAAATCTTTGATAATGTCGTGTTTTTAAATCATACAACAGCGAAAAATGTCTCTCCTTCCAAAAGGGTATTGTCAAAAAATTTATGGAGAAGTAGTAAGTGTGACAAAAATTAAATCATAAAAGGAGGATAAAACTCAATGACAGCACAAAAGTTTACCACAAAAACATATCAGACCGATCATTCTACCTTTGGCGGAAAAATTTACGACTATGATTACAACGGAAAGACCTCAATGTGTGATATTGCTTCTCGGATTGAATCAGACTGGAAATTTGATAAGAAATGCAGACACTCTTTTGAAAGGAGGAATCAGCATGGAACAGAACGACATTTACATACCATCCATTGATGCAAAGGATATTTATCTGGCATCCCATTATATTCACGACAATCCTGACGGGTATCATTTAAAACTGAAAGATGGACAGTATAATTTGCACAAATTCGTGAACAGTCTGGATTTTAGCTTGGATTTAGTTGAATTAATAGATATCTATCACAAAATATACAGGCGAAAAGATTTTACGTTTAAGAGGAAGAAACATTCCTATACAGCAAATGTCATAAACCTTACCTTCAAATATTCAGTAAAGGAATGGAACCAAATGAACAGAAACACCTTTGTAAAATTTGGATATGATGCTAAAAGCCTTACATTTACTGACTGTATCGCTAAGAACAGTTGTGGGGAAATTGTTGGTATACGAGTAGGAGAGAGGGTTCTCTCTCCCGTAGAAGAACTTCCTGACTATTTTTGTATCAAAGAAAAACAGTATCAAAAGAAAAAAGAACCTAAAACAAAGAAAACCAGTGCTGAACTGCGTAGAGAGCTATACACAAACGGTTTTGTCTGTGACGGAAACCACTATTGCAGAATGAAACGCTCCTCTGGCTCTGCCCGCGTTGGTAAATGTTTGTTCATTCGTAAAGAATTATTTCAGCCTCTCCTAAAATTTAGTTCAGGAAATATATCCCTTCAAAAAGGTCAGCAGGTAGACTTAGCTGCTTATGAAAGCTATATATCTCTTCCCTCCAGCAGTATTATTGATACGATAACGATATCTCCTGAAAACATTTTGCTGATTGATGATTACAATAGCATATTTCGGGAAGATGTGATTGAAACACATAATGAAAAGGGATGGCTCACCACATCGGAAAAAAATTGCGAAATTTCAAACAACATCTGGGATGGCCAATCCCTTATTGATATATCACTTCTAGGCAGCTATTCCTGCTATGGTATGGTTCTTCTGCGAAATTTGATGTTTAAATCATGCTGTTTTAATTGTAATATCCAGCAATGGTTCAAAGACAACCACATTACCGATATATCACAATTAAATGGAAAAACATGGGCAAAACGAATTGAAGATGTCAAGCTGATTACTACCCCGAGCAGTATCAAGTACCTGAAGTTCGATTCTCTGGACAATTGGCTCCGCCATATTTACCCCCATTTCGGAGTCGTAAAGCATGTTAAGAAAACTCCTTTTTTCGGAGGAAAGCTGGTACAGACCCATTATCAGCTCATTAATACGTTACAGCTTTCTAAGGAAGAAATGAAGGAATTTTTACAAGAATCCTTAGATTTTGCACAACAACTGAGAGACAATCCTGCTGTTGTCCGATATTATATTAAATATCCTGACATTGACAAGCTTGAGCCTCTGTCAAAACCTATGTTAAATAAAACGGATGTTGTCTACAACTTGATGTGTATCAATGATAATTTTACAAAAACAAAATACTATCAGTCCTTTTTACACGATTTACTTGCTTCCTATTATAAGAATCTCAAAAATGGTCATGTATATGTAAACGGCAACTACTCCACACTTCTCGGAAACCCAATCGAAATGCTGCAGCAGGCAATTGGACAATTTCAAGGAGAAAGTCAGATTGGCGTTGGCAATATTCATAACATACGATTTGAGTATAACAAGACACTACTTGGCTCGAGAAGTCCTCATGTCACAATGGGGAATCTATGGTTAGCCACCAATCAGGAAAACAAATTAATTGACCATTATTTCAATCTGACCGAGGAGATCGTCTGTATTAATTCAATCGGCGAAAATATTCTGCAACGGCTTTCCGGGGCAGATTTTGACAGTGACACGGTACTATTGACTGATAATCCCATTTTAATCAAAGCTGCCAAACGGAATTATCAACAATTTAAAACGCCAACTTCCTTTGTATCAGCAAAACGAATAACCCGATATTATACACCTGAGGAACAAGCAGATCTGGATATACGAACATCCGTAAATAAAATCGGAGAAATTATCAATTTATCCCAAGAACTGAATTCTCTTTTATGGGATAAATTGTATGCTGGAAGTTCCTATGAGGATATAAAGGAACTGTATTATGATATCTGCCAATTAGATGTCATGTCTGGTATTGAGATTGACAAGGCAAAAAAAGAATTTGACATTGACAACGGAAAAGAACTGAATAAAATGCGGGAAAAGTATAAGCATGAGCTTATTGATGATTACGGCAGAAAGAAAACACCACATTTTTTCTCCCATATTTCAAAGCAGAAGGGATATTATAATCCAGAAAAGAAAAATTATTGTAAATACAACACTTCCATGGATTATCTACAGACCATTGTAAATGGATTCCGAATCCGAAATCCATACAAAAAGGACTGGCTTCCATTTGCTGCTATATTAAATAAATCCAAATTCCGCACCTCAGATGTAAATCAAAAACAGATTAATCGTATATACGGCATCTTGAAAAAATATGTCAGTGGAAGAAAGAATATTTTTCAATCAGAAATGGAAAAGGAAGATAAACAGACAAAGCATCATTTACTATATGAAAATTTACTTACCGATATCGAAGAAGAATCGATTGGCTTCTCGACTCTTTTCCGATTATTGAGTTCTTTAGAATCCAAAGAAAATACGGCGATAAAAAACATCCTGTTACAGGTTCTGTATTTAGGGAGAAACAAAAGCTTTCATAAAGCAATTATAAACTCATCTTCTGTTCTGGAACAATTAGAACCAGACGGTGACGATATTAAGCTTTTTCATTTGGGCTTTAAAATCACAAAAAAAAGAATAAATTCCGAAATCTGAAATCCATTTCACCACTCATATGAACGCGTTATTTATTCTGCTTAGGAAAGGGAAAGGAGGTTTTGCTATACAAGATGAAATATAATCAAAAAGATGTTATTTCTGAAATACACAAAAGAACCGGCTGCTCAACAAGTGAGATTTCCACCATTCTGAATACGTTAGGTGATGTAGTAAAGCATAAGCTCAGCAATGACAGCCATTATGTTGAAATTAAATTATTCCCGGGACTAAAAATAACAGCAGACTACATTTCACCAGAGCAATCCAAATCGAATCTCCCCCTTTCCCAATTCGGTTTTGTGTTACGCTTACATGCTGATTTAAGCGACTATTTCAAAAAAGAAGTCAGAAATCTGCATCATGCGATTGAAAACAACCTTCAGTCAGGCTGAAAAATCATTACATTCCTTTTTTCTACAGGTGGCGGTGCTTTTGTTCTGAAAGTATGGTCACCTGTTTTCTTATATAGAAAGAGTCAGGAGGTGAAATGTGTCTAATTTGTATTATGCTGCTCTATACAAAAATAAGATTATCGATCTTCTGCTTCGCAGCAAAAATCTTATTCCATTAATCAATCCGTCTGAAAACATATATCATCATATCTTTGATTATGATTTTACGGATGATTCCACAGCGGAGCAAAAAACTTTTATTATTGTTGACACGGACATCGATACCGTAAAAAACAACATATACACGGATTATAATCTTTATATCTATATTTTTACAGCAAAAGAATTAGTCCAATTAACAATTGATACTTCTCCTACTGTGGATGAAGTAAAAAATATGGGATACTTTGCAGGTCAAAATGCAAACCGCATTGATATATTATGTGCGATTGTTGATGAAATTTTAAACGGCACAGATGAAATGGAAGGAATCGGAACGGTAGAGCCCGCTCCATCGGGATATATTACATCCTATAAACCGAATAAAAATTATTATGGAAAATGCTTAAAGTATCATATTTCTAATCTCAATATGAGTGGAGATACGAATGGAAATCAGTAAACAAGCTCTTTTTCCATACTTAATTTTTAATAAGGAAGTAATATATAACGAAGCAATCTCCCTGCATCCGATTCAGATGAAAAATATCATTGAATTCCAGCAATACGAAAAAGCTCTGACACTACGTAAGGATTCCATCTTTCAAGAAAAGGAATTTATTAAAATGGACTACTTAGATTTTATTAAATATTCTTTTCGCAATAAAAAGCTGTCCGACCACTACCATATTCCGCTTTTGCCATTCTATTTTGATTTTATCATCCAGATTCTTCAACTGGCATGCGGAGAGGATACAAAAATACAATATAGCACTTCCTCTCTTGCCTTTTCGATTAATGGTTTTGAAATAACAAATTCTGTATTTGATGATTTAAGAAAAATTATTATTATCCAGAATGATATTGATTTTAATATGGACGAATTTGTAAATATTGACACCATTCAGGCATTGGAAAAAGCAAGAGAATTTGAAGCAAAAAAAAGCAAGGAAAAGTCAGATATTGAAGACTATATTGATTCTCTCATTATTGAAATGAAGGTCTCAGAAGAATTTGTTTCCAATCTAACAATAAGAAAGTTCTGGAGATATATTAATCGAATTAATAAACATGATGAGTACAATGCATGTCGTTCTGGTCAAATGAGCGGAATGGTTACATTCAAAGAACCAATTAAACATTGGATGACAAGTATTGAAGTAACCGACAAATATGAGAACCTCAAAACAGATGAGGGCGAATTAAGAAGTAAAATAGAATAGCTTTACTTCTTATTTTTATAAATAAAACAAGCAAATAAAGAAAGCGAGGAAATTAAATTATGAAAAATACTGTAAATAATTATTCAAAGGACTTTTTGGTATCAACGGCTGATGTAGCATTTTTTGTCAATGATGTATTGGCTTTTACTGGTACTACTTCATTAAACACTTCTATTTCTGTTTCCATGGAAGATCAGGAGATTACAGGCGGTAAAGGAAATAAAACCCTTTACAAATTCAAATATGGCAGAAAATTAGCTCCTTCGATTGAAATGGCACAGTGGAATCTGGCATATATCGCTGCCAATGTCGGCTCTACTATTTTTGAGGGCTTAAAGGATGTATTTGTAGTAGCAGAACCGGTAACTCTGACAAAAGGTATCGGAACTTTAAAAAGAGAACCGGTCGGAAAAGTATTTGTTGAATACTCGGATGGTTCCACTGAAGAAATCGCACCAGCTGGTTCTACAATTACAGTCGGTGACGCAGATGGCAAGATATTGGCTACCTATCAGTATAGTACAAACGTAAAAAGAGTAACCGTAGACGCCGAATCTACACCATTTGTCGGTCGTCTGGTTATGAGTGCTGATAAGCACAATAACAGAAAAGGTAAGGTGGGAGAAGTACAGATTGAAGTACCTTCCTTCCAGTTAAATGGTACCTTTGATATTACTCTCGAAGCCAGCGGAAACACAACAACCAAGCTGGAGGGTGATGCTTTGGCAGTTGATGATGATTCTTGTACAGACGGCTCTGTTTACGCTTATATTACCGAGATTCCGTCTGAAGACTCTGCTGTTGCCGTATCAGATCTGGCAGTAACACCTAGTGTTATTACCCTTGCCGTCAATGAGACAAAACCTCTTAATGTCATCGGTATCCGAGGCGGATTGTACAGTAATGTCAGCATTGATATTGCAGAATGTGAGATTACTTCCAGTGATTCCTCTGTTGCTTCTGTGGAAAACGGAATTGTTACCGCTGTAAGCACGGGTACAGCATATATCAGCGTAGTTCATAACGACGTTGAAGATGTTGTTAAGGTCATTATTTCTTAAGTAAAGCGGTGTGATAATCCGATGTTCTGGGAGAGTGGCATTTATACTGCCACTCTCCTATATTGTATTAACTGATGTCCACGGATTGCTCCATTGCTTCGCAATTCCCGCAATCCTGCAAACATTAGAAATGGGGACTATTATGATTGAAATACTAAATTTACTGCCTGTCCTTGCCGTTGCCATCGCAATGAACATAGGAACAGGCATTTATTATAATATAGGGACGAAAAGAATTCATTTTAGCTTTCAGACTCTTTTTTACGGAATGGGAAAGGCAGGTATTATATCCGCAGCTTTTATCGGATTAGCTTTCTGCTTTGAAGCAACCGACCTGTCTTCCATCGGTGTAACCCCAAAATTTATCATGACATCTGCCATCGCTATCTATGTAACAAAAGCAATGAACTCCTTATCAAAAATTTTAGGAATTGACATTGTAGATAAACAGAATGGGGATTGATACGTGGAAATAATAAGAGAATTATTCGTCCTAGACTTTCCTGTATTCATCATTACTGCTTTTATCATTATTTCAAGCGTCATTTTTATATATGAAACGATCGGAAGGTTTTCCAAAATTATCGGACGGCCTGTAAAATGGGTTCGTAATAAAGAAAATGACCACAAATTACTTATAAACACGATAGAGGAAGTGACGGAACTCAAAAAACAGCACGAGGAATCTGTTACACAATCCATAAAACACGATACCGCTATCAAAAATGATCTGCAGCGTCTAACGGAAATGTTTATTGATAAGCAGATTGATGATATGCGATATGAAATATTGGATTTTGCCTCTTCTCTGTCAAACGGCAGGGATTTTAGCAAAGAACAATTTGACCACATTCTTCAAATCTATCAAAAGTATGAGAAAACATTAGAAGAAAATCATATGAGTAATGGACAAGTAAGGATGAGCATGGAAGTCATTGACGACATTTATAAAGAGAAACTCAAAAACGGATTTAATACAGAAATGTGAGGGATAAAATATTGAAAATCAAATTAGGTGAAGTAATGAATCTGAATCAGACATTGAAATCCTTGATCGATGATAACAACACAAAAATAGATTCATTATTTAAATTTAAATTACTTGGAATCATGAAATCCTTAGAAAATCATGTTTCTAATTTTGAAATTATACGAAATGAAAAAATTATGGAGTACGGAACTGAAACAGAAAATGGTAACGTTCAGATTCCAAAGGAGGACACAGAGGCAGTCAAAAAATTTAACGCCAGCTTAGTGGAAGTGTTAAACAGCGACGTTGATATAACCATTGAGAAATTGAAATCATCCGATGTGTTCAATAAAGGCGTTAAGGCAGAGTATCTCATGGGATTATACCCTATTATGGAAGAATGAAAAAAGAAAGGAGGTATGAGAAATGGCCGATAAGAAAGATGATTTATCCAAGTTACTTACTGACGTGATTATGAAATTAGTTCAAATCAATAATAAAAAAGCGGATTCGGGAAACAGTTCAAACCAAATTGAATCTGTTACAACACGGCCATCCCAACTACATTCTAGTAATACAGAAATTTCTTCTGAAATCAGAAAAGCTGCAAACAAAATAGTTTCCTCCATAGAAAAAACAAATAAATCAGGTATTGGTGAATGTACAATATTCCAGTGGTGAATTGTACTGCGCCCACCCCTCTAAGATTACATAATAATGCCATGCAATTAACGGACGGGAGCGTAGCCACTATAAATAAGCGGATACCTTTAATGAAAATTATAAAAACCGAATATGCTGGAAACCCTAAAGACTATATATAATCCAAAACGGAATCGGAAACGATAAACGGCAACGGTGTCGAAAGACAGAAAAAAACATATATAGTATGCATATGGCGAGAACCTACGTGTAATTTATGCTTTTGTACTTTCATAGTCTTCTGATTTTATCTCATAGCAGATAATTTCTATGAAAAACAAAAAGGAATGGGTAATCAATAGGTAAGTATAAGACCCCTTTTCTTATACTGAAAGCAGGGAAGTCCCTAAGTCTACAGTTTTGATATGGGAATGCCCCCAACGACTGACAAGGTTTGACTACATACAGGCGTAATTGTATGCAGTTGTGATATACAGTCTGAACCTCATGAAAGTGAGTTAGCATTATAAATTATATTTTTAATCAAGTGATAATAAAAGTTAGAGAGTGCAAATTAATATATAACCACCTGTTTATTTTCTTGTTCTTCTAATGCCCCTTTGTAATTTTCATATTTGTTTTTAAAGTGTTTATATAAACTTATTGAAATTACAAACAAAATGATAAATACAGGTGTGATTACTGAACTAACATTTTTTAATTTTTTTATATTGTTGCCCTCTTTTATTAAATCCTCATCAAATGTTTTGTAAGGATAAGTACCTAACATTTCATTGGCAAGTGTAGTTGTATATTTGTTAGATTTTTCAAATTCATATTTTTCTCCTTTGGTCCAAAACCAATTAGCTAAAAACAACAAACATAATAAATTTGCAAACATAATAAATCCCAAAATAGTGGATAATACTTTAAATCGAGACATTGTATTTTGGGCTTTTATTACATGTTCTCTTTTAGTGGGACATCCGCAATTTGGGCACTTTATTGCCTCATTACTAATTTCTTTACCACATTCTGTACAAATAATCACTGCCATAATCACTAGTCCTCCTTTTTTAATGTCATAAGTAAATGGAAGTATTTTCTTATATTATGAATTATAAAATAGCAAATGTCATTGAAAAATGTATTATTTATTGACTTTAATAGTATCTCAACATTATTATATCTCCCTAAGTCTACAGTTTTGATATGGGAATGCCCCCAACGACTGACAAGGTTTGACTACATACAGGCGTAATTGTATACAGTTGTGATATACAGTCTGAACCTCATGAAAGTGAGTAAGCAAAAGAAAATTACCATCTATATCCGCAATTATAACAACGCATTGTCCTCCTTACATTTGAACTATAAAAACCAAACAATATAGCACTCAATACTTTCTTTTTATAAAGAATCCGTCCTACATTCGTTGAATTACAAGTTGGGCAACGTGGAACATCTATATTTTCTATTTCTTCCATCTTTTTCCTAAATGATTGCATCTTTACTTCAAATTCAATAACATCTTTTTTACGTAATTCAATCATAGCAAGGAATAATTCTCTGTTGTAATTTGAACACTCAGCAATTGCATGACAATCTTCTGGAGAAATTAAAGTGTCTACCAACTCATTTTTGCAAAAAGGACATATATTATTGATCAGATTTTCTTTCCATGAACTATATGAAATAACTTTATTTAATTGCTGTTCTTCATTTGGGTCTATCATGTCAATATAATAATCATAAAAATCTTTACCTTCTGGAAACTGGTCATAACCTTTATTTATTTTTTCTCCCGGTTTACAATGAATGCATTGTTTCATTGTATCATACATAAAAATCACCCCCAATTTAACATATTAATAAATCATAATCAAACTACTGTTTTATTGACAGAAGCAATACAAAATATATTATATCAGATTTATTTTGGCAGTACAATATAATTCTGAGATTAATAAGCAGGGCAGTCTTATTAATAATGGCTATAATACCAAAAAGGAAACGGTGGGTGTTAGTTCAGAAGCTAATCAATTCTTTAATAAGTATGAAAAAAAAGGGGGAGATTTGTCCAAAAAAATTATCAATGTTTCAAATATCAAAGGTGGTTTTGATAACTTTATAAAACAATCAAATCTTACAGATGAATCTCTAATTGAATTTCTAAAAAATACTAATTACTCAGCTAAAGACCTTACTTCGTATCAACAATATATATCCACCGAATATTCATCAATTACAAAGAACACAGGTAATATTCTTGGCTCTTTCAATAAGGGCTTATCTACTGTTATTAAACCAGTAATTGAAAAAATATTTAACAGCATAATCGAGGAAGTATATGATAAAGTAAATGAATATATTAACAATCAAGTCTATGCCGATAAAATACTTGAACAAAAGTCAAAAGAATCATTCGATAAAAGTAGTGCAAAATCAGAAAAATATAATCAAAATATAGAATCATTAAATAATTTAGAAGAAAAATATAAATCTATAAAGCAAAGCGAAAGTACTAACACTGATAAAAAAAAGGAACTTCTTAACTTACAAAAAGAAATAAACACACTGCATGGAACTCAAAGCGAAGATCTAGACTTAGTAAATGGTAATTTTGACGAACAGTTATCTAATATAAAAAAAATAGTAAAAAAAGAGAAAAAGAGTGCTTATTACAATTCTGTTGGAAATTATTATAATGCTGAAAAAGTATCAAATACAATAAGAAACCAAGAAGATGACGGCGTTCATGATTATGTATATTCAGAAAGATATATGAATGAAGATACTTTAGATGTATTAGAAAATTCAGGATTTCACATAACGAAATCCGACCCTAACATATTTATGCAATTAATTCATGGTGCATTTAATACAAGACATTATGCTGAAGTAAATACCGAATATGATGAAAATGACAATCCATTAAAAACACTAGAAGAAAAAATTGCATACCTAAAAAGAATACAAGAAGCATTAAACAAAGGGGGAAAGAAAAATTCAGGCTTATATTTTTCTGTAACTTCTCAAATAGAATCATGGGAGGAAGTTTTAGGTAATCAGAAATCAGCAGCAATAGATTTAGTTGATAACTTTATATCATATAATGCAGATAATTCAAAAGTAAATTCCGTATACTCTTTTGAAAAATATAGAAATGAATTATTTGAAAAAGCTAAAAATGATCCCGATATAGCTAAAACAATTGCTGATGGTATGCTCGATGATGAAACTTTACAAGCACAGATTGACATTTATATGTCAACATGTACAGGATTCTCATCATGGTATGAAAAATGGAAAAACAATATATCTAGTACCTCTAAAACTAATAAATTAACTAGTACGAATATGCTAACCTTCTCCAAAGCATGGGATTCTCTTGGCACAACAGGCAATGACGATGTAAAGAATGCTTCACAAGAGACAAAAGAACAACTTCTTGAACTAGCAGAAGCAGGAAAACTTACAGTTAAGGCATTTGAAGATTCTACAATTGCAGAACAGTTTATGAAAGATACCGGACTTTCTGCCGAAGAAGCAACACAGAAAATAAACGCATTAGTTGATGAAACAAAACAGTTGTCTGTAATGAGAACCGGAATTACTGCAATTACATCCAGCTACGATGAGAAAAAGGAGTCAAAGGATAATCGTGTAAGTACAACTACATTATCTTCTTTGTATGACAATCTTGGCGTTGAAAGCTGGTCGGATAAAAATGATATCAGTAACTGGGAAAAATATAAGGATATTGCCTCTAGCAGCAAATCAACATTAAAAGAATTAAAAGAAGCACAAGATGATCTGGCTTCATCCTTTGTAAACAGCAATAATTTTCTTTCCAATTTAGATGAAACCAACGAAGGTTACTATAAAAATCTTCTTAAAGAAATGGGTGTCGCAAATGCAGATGTTGTAGTAAATGAAATGCTGGCTTCCCAAAAAGAATTTCATGCTCTGAAAGCTGAAGCATTAGCAGCAGCACAGAGTGATGTAGGTGACAAAACAAATGACGCTTCTACAAAATTTCTAGAGGAAGCAGGCTGCAGTTATGCAGCCCAGATTGCTCTTGCTGATTATGTTGCACAGGAAACAATCTTTAACAACTCAAATTTGAATGTCGATGATAAAGTAACTGCTCTTGAAGATTTGATTGAAAGTTATTATGGAGCCGCCGCTGCCGCATCATTCAAGAATAAAGTTGAAACAAGTGCGGAAGGTGCTCTATACGGCGGCGGAACAATATCTCCAGAAGAAGCATTTAAGCAAATTCAGGAAGAATATGGTAAAATTAAACCTGTAAAAGTAAAAATAAAAACAACAAAAGGTAACAAGTCCGATGACAAAAAAGAAGATGCGAATAAAACAAAAGAATCAAAACAGGAAATCGACTGGCTTGAACGCCGTCTTACTCGTATGCAGTCGATTATTGACCTGACCGCATCTAAGTTGCAGAATCTTTTCTCTGTGAAAAAGAAAAATAATAACCTTGACAAACAGATTAAACAGTCAACAACTCTCATGAAGCAGTACGGTATTGCTGCTGATACCTATACGAAGAAAGCCAACAAAGTAGCAAAGGCTTCCGGCAAAGGGAAAAATAAAGTTCCTGCTTTATCCAAGGATATTATCAGCAAAGTAAAATCAGGCAAGATCACAAAAGCAAGCTATAGCAAACTGATTAAAAAGTATGGTCAAAGCTACGCAGATAAAATTAACAGCTACATCAATTATTATGACAAGGCACAGGACGCAAAGAAAAATAAAGAAGAGCAAATTGCTAAAATTCGTTCACTCGAGGAAGAAAAACTCCAAAATCAAGTGGACGATTACAATGCCAAAGCAACCCTTGCGGAAACAAGAGCTGGAAACGCTGTTGGTTATGCAGAGAAAAATTCTTACATCAAAACTCAGCTTTCTTATCTTGAAAAATCTTATAAGAAACAGATTGATATTGCAAAATTAACAGATGATACAACTGAGCAAGAACGTTTACAAGTCGAACTCGAGGAGAAAAAGGTAGAATTAAAGCAGCAACAAATTGACAATCTGAAAAAGGAATATGAAAATAAAATCGGTGTCATTGACAATGGGAAGCAAAATATGGATAATCAAGTATCCAAAGTAGAAGCCCGTGGTCAGATCGTCCAGTCTTCTTATTATTCCAGTCTGAATCAGTATGAAAATCAGAAACTTTCAACGCTAAATGATGAGCTTGCTAAATTACAGGCACAACAGAACACCTTTGTCAAAAATTCACAGGAATGGTATGACCTTCAATCTGATATCCAATCGACTAAGAACGCTATTAATGATGCTGAGATTGCTATTATTGAGAACAATAAGAAAATCGGTGAACTACGACAGGCAATGTATGATGATATTGCGTCCCGTAATTCTGATGTAAGTACAGAAGCGAACTTCTTAGCTGGACTTCTTGGTGACAATCTTACAAATGAAAAAACAGGAGATCTTACCAAAGAGGGACTTGCGGTTCTCGGTACATATGGTATTGATATGGAAGCCAATGCAAGCACTGCTCTCTCCTATAAGAAAGAACGTGAAGAAATTGAAAAGGCAATTGCTTCTTATAAGAAAGGCAATGCTCACGCTTTAGATAGTTATGGTTCTTTGGAAGCAGCAGAGAAAAAACTTTCTGAAGTAATTCAAAAGCAACAGGACGCTATTTCTGCCGAATATGCCAACGAAAAGCAGATCTATGACCTGATGACGCAGAAGTATGAAACACAGCTCTCCTATCTTAAATCCATTATTGATGCCAAAAAACAGGTGTTGGATATGGAGAAGGATTTGTATGATTACCAAAAGAACATTGCCAGTCAGACAAAGAATATTGCAACCTTAGAAAAGCAATTGGCTGCTCTTCAAGGTGATGATTCTGAAGAAGGTCGTGCAAGAAAAGCAAAAATTCAGCTCCAATTGGATGAAGCGAACGAAGAATTACAAGATACCGAGTATGAACGATATATCTCTGACCAGCAGAATATGTTGGATAATCTGTATTCACAATATGAAGATTTGATTCAAGAATTGGAGAAGAACTTTGAGGCGGTTGTAAAAGAAGGTGTAAATTTAATCAATGGCAAATCAAATGAAATTTCTGTGATTCTTCGTAATTACGCTACTGATTATGGATACAATCCTTCTACTGATATGTCATATGTCCTTACCAGCCTTTTAAGAATTGATGAAAACGGTTCTGCTATAAGAACACTACCTGAGACAACTAAAACCGGATTTTCCAAGTTAGGACAGACATTCAATAATTTCTCACAGGAAGTTATTAAACTGTATAATAATGGCTTTAATAGCGGTAATGACGGTTCTGGAAGTAACATACCAAAAGAAGCTAAAGATGCAGGTGCAAGGCCTAGCCCAGATGGTAGTTATGGAACGCCTAATAGAAATAGTGGCTCTAGTAATAGCAATTTAACGGATGATGATCTTACAAAATTTTTAAGCAAATTCTCTGGTACTAAAGATGACATAAATAAACCTTTGATTGAAGCAGAAGAAGGGAAATCATATAAGAGTGCTTTAAACAAACGATTGTCAAATTATGGATATGTTGTAAAAACAGGGACTGGTTCTGGTGGAATGTCTTATATTAATTTGTTCGCTAGAAATTTAGGATTGGCAAACGGTGATGGAAGTTTTGACGAAAACGGCAAAGTATACAATGAATTAAGACATAAGTATCCTGGCTTTCAAACAGGTGGTATTGTTCGTTCAAATGCACCTGAAACTGGTGATAATGTGTGGGTACGTGTGAATCCAAACGAAACAGTATTAACACAGAAATTTACAGATATGCTTCCATATACGGTAGACATTATGGATAATCTCACAAAAGCAATTAATCTTCCTGATTATTCAAAGATTGTGCCGAATCATATTGGAAACTCTCAATCATTTGGCGATATTAATTTACAGTTAGATTTACCAAATGTACAGAACGCACAGGATTTTGTATCAGCTCTGCAAAATGATAAAAAAGTACAACAGGCATTTACTATCGCAACAAAAGATTTAGTGACGAAAGGACGGATTACAAATAATATTAAGAGTGTAAGGTAGACTTAGCATATTGTATGGAGGGTCTGCTCATAGGCAGGCTTTCCTATATGTGTGAAATCATTGTGATGTTTAATATAATCAAATGCTCTTATTATGAATTAATCTGCACGTAGAATTTTGTTGATTATTGTTATATAATGATGTTTATTGCATCTCCTCAATTTTATGAAAAGATGACGGATGAAAATAAAATTAAAGTATGCAACGCATTAGAAAGAAACTATAAAAATTATGAATCGACTCAAACGAAAGAAGGTTGATTTTGAACATTGTTTAGAATGTTTGTACCATAAATACTCAAAATAAATATAGTTTTTACATTGTGCAAGAGAATAGTTGTTAATACTCTTGCACTTTTATTATATTGAAAAATCAGAATTATAAGGGAGAATGAAAAATGAGTATATTTAATAAAAATAAAGACAAAGATACAATTACACTATGGAAAAAGGAAGCAGAACGGTTAGAGAGAGAAAGAAATGATTTACTGGATGAATTAAATGCAATCAGACAATACAAACAGCAATATGAAAATTTGATTACTGAGGTGACAAGACTAAAAAACAACTATGAAGTTTTGATTACACAAACAAAATCCATTAGCAATGAATATAAAAAGAAACTACAAAATGCAATAAAATAACAGGAAGGAAGTGAATGCCATTGTATTGTACAGAGTTTGTTTTTGATGGAAAATCAAGCAAAGAATATGACTTGATAATTGGTTCGTTTGATGGTGGTCAAAATGGGGAGGCAACTGCCGGTAATAATATAGAATTCACCACATTTAAAGCACCTAATTCGAACCAATGGGTGAAAACAAGTGCTGCATATAATGAGCCATTGTCATTCACCTTTCAAATTTGTAAAAATCCATATGTCAGCAAAGAGCCATTCTCTGAAAGAGAACTGGCTTTTCTAATGCGTTGGCTTGTCCAAAAAGATTATAAATACCTACAATTCATCCAACAAGGTTTTGAACATATATTTTACCGTTGCCAATTGAATGCAGAACGATATTTAATTGGTGGAGAATGTTATGGTCTGACATTAACAGCAGCATGTGACGCACCCTATGGCTGGTCAGATCGGAATACTACTACTATCTCCTCTCTCACTGACACAACCGTAAGATTGTATGACAGTTCAGATGAAATCGGTATTATTTACCCTGCAATGAAAATTGTTTCTAATGCCGGACCACAAGATATTATTATCAGCAATGCATTAACCAGTGATGTGATGAAAATTAATAACTGCATTGCAGGCGAAGAAATTACGATTCAAGATATGAAAATAAAATCATCGGAATGCTATAAGGCTTCTGATAATAAAGGTTATGCTGGCAATCATCTTACATTTTTTGATGATTTTAACTGGAAATGGTTTTCAATTGGAAATACCTTTGAAAATAGGATAAATGAAATTACTGTAACAGGGAACTGCACTGTCAATATGAACTGGAGGGTTCCAAGAAAGGCGGTGGTATAATTGGCAATCCCATTTAAGAAATACGGATACTCAATGAATCCGATTACGGATGAGATAAAAACACCTCAGGTATTTCTTGTAAATAAACAACTAAAAAAAATTGGTGAGTTATATCCGATTGAAAATCTTTCTGTTAGCATTCATGAAGTCAATCAACCGGATGAAGTCAGTTTTACTTATTATAAAGAAACTAACGATAGAAAATCTCCCTATTTTGACCAATTCGATGATTTATCGGTGATTCAGGTCGGTGATTTTGGATTTTTTGAGTGTTCTATCAGTAAAAATCAGAACACTTCCATTGTTAAATCAGTAACCGCCCAGTCTCTTGGATACTCAGAACTATCCCAGATTTTACATACATTAGAAGTAAATACCGATGATGATATGAATCGTGGTGATTATAATGAAGAATATCCTACCGTGTTCTACCGGAATATTCCGATTGATTCCGATGAGGAACAAGCAAAGAAATTAAAGGAATCCTCTCTCTTGCATCGTATTCTGACCGCTGCACCGCATTATAAAATCGGAGATGTGTCACCTACGCTGAAATATGTTCAGCGCACTTTTTCATGGAGCGACAGGGATATTATAAGTATCCTGCATGACATTGAACAAGAAGTTACCTGCATTTTCGATATACAAGTACGGATTGGTGAGGACGGAAATGTAGAACGTATCATCAACGCTTACGATATGCAATACTGCGAAAGATGCTGGAAGGAAGCACAAAAATCAGGGACAACAGCCACTTCCAATACTTCCACATTCCGTAACATCATAAACGGTATATGTCAGAATTGTAATGAATCTGCACATGTTGTGGATATTGGCTGCGAAAGCGGAATTTATATTTCTACTGACAATCTCTCGGATGATATTTCCATATGCGGTGACAAAGACTCCATTAAAAACTGTTTCAGGATTACCGGAGGGGATGACCTCATGACCAATACGGTACAGGGACTTAACCTATCTGCCTCCGGCAAGATTATGGCATTTTCGGACTTTCAGAAAAAAATGATGAGCAAGGAATTAATTGCGAAGCTGGAACAGTATGCCGATGATTATAATACTAATATTGGATCTTATGAAAAACTTCTTGAAACAGAATACAATGCGTATGACATACGTTTATACCTGCAGAGCGGTAAAATGCCGGATATTGAAAAGGAAATCAAAACGACAGACGAAGCATTATACTTTGTACTTGATCATATTTATAAGTATTTTAATAACCAATTCTATATAAGTTCTTATGATAATTATTATAAATATCCGTCTTCTTCTGCAAAGACTTCTATTTCTAATCTGTTCACTACGTTCATGCCGGAGGGATTCTCTATGACGATTGATAAGTCAGATAATGAGGATGATATACCAGAGAAAGATTATGATTCAAATCATATCTATCGCTGGTATGGGACAATTAAGTTTTATAATACCGGCAACCGGGATGATTCTTATACACTCCATATTACAAAGAGTGAAGGAACATATATCACAAGCGGCACATCAACAGAAAAATATCTATCTGGTGATACGGCAGAACAAAATTTAGTTGACAATTTTATCGTACAGTTTTATTTTGCTGACCAATCACAACAAGAGTACAAAAAGTATATAGAACAGTATTCGGCTTATCTATTGTCTACTGTTGATTTATCTTATGAAAATGAGAGGAAAAAGGAATGGGAAAAATACGGATACAATCTCTTAAAATCTTATGCTGACGGATATCAGAAATGTATTGAGACAATTGATGATCTGCTTCGGACTACAGAGAAAGATTCTGAACAATATACAATCCTAATGGACACACGAAGCAACTATGTTGAAATACAGAATGATATTCTTTTACAGATGAATGTACTGGAAGACCAGATTTTTGCTGTCTGTAGTTATCTCGGCGGTGATTATGATGACGACTATCTAAATGATAAAGGTGAAATTTCATATAGCTTCAAATATTATAAAGGAGAAAACAAAGCAAGTATACAAGAAATCTTTGAACATATGATAAGTTCAGTCTATGCAGGTGGATATGATACGAACCAGACAGTATACACCCCCAATGAATTTATTGGAACAAAACCATGTCTTTGTCTGAAGTGCAACAGTACCAATGTCGCTGTCAGCGCAGAAGGAAATATTTGCAGGAATCCGGGATGTGGTGCTGCAGGAGATGATATTTACACCTATTGCGATATCATGAAGAACATTTCTGATAGTTATGAACAACATGAAGGACAGACTCTTGTTAAGTTAAGAAGTCAATATCAGGACAAGTTTGAAACAAGAACTTATTTTGGTGATACGTTATATACCGAACTTCTCTCACATATCAGAGAGGATATCTATGACAATAGCAATTTTACTTCGGATAGATTAAGCAACGCACAGATTATCCAACAGGCAAAGGAACTGAAAGCAAAAGCAGAACAGGAATTGGCAAAGGCTTGTACACCACAGTACGAGATTACAACACCTCTCTCTTCTATTGTCGCACAAAAGAGTTTTATGTATCAAGGAATTTTGGTCAATGATGACTATTCACAGTTTAAAATCAACAACTATGTGCGTGTTAAAATTGATAATGATTTGTACAAAATGCGGATTACTTCGATAAATCTTCAATTTCCTGTTACGGATAAGATTGATGTTACTTTCAGCAATGTTACAAACTGCAAGACCAATACGGCAATGAGTGTAAAAGAGATTCTTGATCATGCATCCAGTATGGCAACCTCATATGATTATGTGGCAGCACAGGCAGATAAGGGAGCCGTTGCAAATGACCAGTTCGTACAGATCAAAAACGAAGGTCTAAATGCTTCTCTTATGAATGTGATAAACAGCCGTGACCAAGATGTTGTCATTGATAGTCATGGTATTTTGTTACGAAAAAAGATACCGGAAACCGGTGAATATTCCCAATATCAGACAAAATTGATTGACCGGAATATTGTCATGACGGATGACAATTGGAATACACCTAAACTGGCAATCGGACTTGGGATGTATAATGGAGCATTACAGTATGGTGTATGGGCAGACGTTATTTGTGGTGATCTGTTAGCGGGGAATCAATTAAAAATTTACGGTGGTGGAGATGGAACAGCGGATAATGCTACTGTAATAATAGATGGGAAAGGGATCACGCTTGATGGTGGTGCGATTACTTGGATAAATAAAGGCGTTACCGATACAATAGAGGTTTATTATGCTGTATCTTCCAGTAATACAACACACCCGGCAGAGTCAAGCACTGAATGGAACAAAATATTTACTGGCACACTGAATAACAATTATCTGTGGAGCAAAACAGTTGCTATAGATACTGTTGGGAAAAAAACTATCACATACAATTGTTTGGGTAATTCACCAGATGGCATTAAAACAACCAAAAAGCAATACTATCTGTCAATATCAGAAACATCTGCGACTGGTGGTTCTTGGACAGATTATCAACCAACATGGGCTGGCAGCGGTTATGTATGGACAAGAACATATATTGAATACATCTCTGGAAAAACAGAAATTGTAGGTCTGGTATATGATAGTGGATTAACAAAGTCTCTGCGTGATTTTTCCACGTTTAAATCAAATGTAGATACAGCACTGGGGAAAAGTATACCTACTACTGAAATTGGTTCTGATTATGTTATTTCGCCTAAAATTGGTGGCGGGTATTTATATATAGCAAGTGGAGATTATTCAGTGGAAATTGACCCTAATCATAAAGCCGGTAATAATACACTTGATAACTGGTTATTTGTTATTAGAAATAAAAATGTTAATGGCAATGATTCTGTTGTCATGGGTGTTAATACAGATGGGGATGGATATTTTAACGGTGAAATTTATTCTACCAGTGGAAATTTTGGTGGATGGCAAATTGATAATGGACGGATATATAGTACAGACAAGAGCAAAAAACTTTCAACAATTCTTTATGCAGAAGGAAGATTGTATATTAATTCAGAAGTAACTGATATAGTAAAAGAGGGTTCAATATATATACAAAACAAAAAATTGGGTAGCTATTTGAATATTAGCTCTTCGTTGATTACACTAGATGATGATTATACATATAGCGGAGACACTTCCTTGTTAGATATAAGTATAAACAATCCAACCACAAATTCACCACGTTTTTATATAAATAGTAGGATGAAAACATATATTGGTAATTGTGAACATCTTAATATGTCAGGGGAAATAACCTTGCCAAATAATAATTATATCAGAACATATAAACCTGGCAGTTCTAATAAAACAGCACTAATTGGCTGGTCTAATGGCGATAATATATGGATTGGCTATTGGAATAATTCCCCGGTCTATGCACCGAATTCTATATATCTTAATGCAAGAAATATATACTATACTGGAAATGCTCCTCATGCAACTTCATCTGATAAACGTATAAAATCGGATATTGATTATATAGAAAAGGCAAAAGAATTTATTTTAAATCTTGAACCTAAACAATATAAATTAGCTGATAGTACAAGTAATCGTAAGCATATGGGATTTATTGCTCAAGATGTAGAAAAGGTAATGCTAAAAACGATTGGTGATACTGGTCTTGTTGTAAAACAAACTTTTAATGAGGATGTTCCGATTAATTTTGATGATGACAACACGTACACCTACGCTCTTAGATATGAAGAATTTATTGCTCCCATAGTTGCAACGATACAAAGTCAACATATCGATATTAATGAACTTAAAGAAATTGTTGCTAATCAAACAAATATAATAAATAAATTGAAAAATAAAATATAATACAAAATCAAAGACCCTGACCAAGCCGATGGTTATGATTATTTCAAAAAAGGACGGTGATTAAAATTAATCCTATAAATCACAATATACAATTAAACCTTGGTTCGTCCGATGTCAAACGAACCGTAATTAAGCAAAATTCAAACAAAACCCATATTCTTCAGATAAAATTATATGACCAAAATAATGAAATAGACATTCATTCAAATTGGAGTATTCATATATCCGCTTTAAAAGGCGATCACACACATGTTATCAATACCAATAATATCTCTGTCGCGAATAATACAATTGAAGTGATAATGACAAAACAAATGCTGGCGGCACCGGGAACAGAAAAATGCGAGTTAATCATACAAGAGGATGATAAAATATTATTTTCTGATACATTTTTTATCTATGTAGAGCCAAATGTGCAGGACGGTACCTTTATCGAAAGCAGCAACGAATATGATTCAATTGTTGATACACTAAATCATGTCAAAGGAAAAAAAGAACAAGTGGATCAAATGACAGAAGAAATTGAAGGAACAAAAGTTGACATCAATAATACTTATGAAGAATTAAAAGATGCTGTTGTAGAAACAAATGATTTAATCGAGAAAAATCAAGTCATTAAGACAAATGAAGAAGCAAGAATCGCAGCAGAAAATACTCGTAGTAAAAATGAAGAAAAACGTCAGAAAGATACTGCTGCTGCTATTTCAAATGCAGAAAATGCAACAAAAAGAGCAAATGATGCAACGGATGATTTACAGAATAAGCTAGATTCTCATTATTTTATTTTAACAGAAGATAAAAATGTAGCTGGCGGTGTACTAAGTCTTGATTCAAACACCAAAGTATCTAATACAGAATTATATGAGGCTACCATCTCAAACAAAGGTATTACACAATTAACGGATAGCATCACAAGTACATCTACTACTACCGCAGCAACTCCAAATAGTGTAAAAACTTCTTATGACAAAGCTGTCTCTGTCGAAAATGACATGAATGCTAACAAAGAAATTTGGAATGATAAATATACAAGAAATGAAATAGATAATAAATTTTCAACATTAGAAACCAATATTGACTGGAAAGAATCTGTTGAAACATTTGATGACATTGCCACTACTTATCCAGATCCTAAAGACGGATGGACGGTCAACGTCAAAGACACGGATTACACCTATCGTTATAATGGTACAGAATGGGTTACTATCTCTGCAAATGCCATTCCGAAAGCAACCAATCGTATCGATGGCTTATTAAGTAAAGAAGACCATGAAAAATATGAGGATTCTAATAACAAAAAGCATACGCATGATAACAAATCTGTTATTGACAAGATTTCTCAAACCCTATTTGATGCCTGGAATACTGCTTATGAACATATAACGGATACCGTTAAACATATTACAGGACAGGAACGCAATAACTGGGACTCAGCATATACTCATTCGCAATCTGCACATGCACCAAGTAATGCAGAGGCAAACCAAAATGCTTTCAGCAACGTTGTGGTAGACTCTGCCACTATTTCAGCAGATAATGCCACTGATACCTTAACTCTTGCAGCTGGTTCAAACGTGACATTGACTCCTGATTCAACAAGTGGAAAAATTACTATTTCCTCCAATGAAAATTCATCATTGAGCACAAATAATGTAGAGGTTGGTTTAAATAAATTAACTTATTTCTTATCAACTGGAAATCAAAATCCGTCTTATATTGTTACAGAAAGTGCTGAGGATACAATGTATATAAATGGCCGGGGAGCTCAGAGAACCAGTTCGGAAAAGGCATTGTTTGTAAAAGTTAATAGTGCTAGTGGTTATTGTGGATATGCCCTTGTCGGACTTACTTCTGACAGTGTTGGAACAAAATCGCTGACTGATTATGGAAATACAATCTTAAAGAGCAGAACAACTCCTTCCGGAATAACATATTATATATCGCAAATGGCTAACCTTTGGTCTGGCGGTGGAAGCTCTGGTGGAGAACTTCCTGTAAATGCAACTGTTTCTGGTAAATCTTTTAATATTGTCAAAGCAATGTATAATTTATATCCGGGGCAGGAAAATTCTGCATTAGCATTAGATGTATTAGTTGATATTGTTCTGGTATCAGGATATTCAATCGAAACTGAGTTCAATGGTAATGCTTCTACTGCAACAGCACTTTATTTATGCCCTATAGATAACACATCCATTACAGATTTCAATAATTTCACAGATGGAATATGGAAAATAGATAGAAATTCAGCGATGACACATTCACCAACAGGAAACAGTACAGAGCATGGATATCTGATTCAGCATTCAAATACGGTTAGTAATATGAAAATGGTAAGTCAGATTTTTATACAAGCTGACGCTTGTTCTATATACACAAGAAATTGTTGGTATGATACATGGAAAGATTGGGTAATGTGTTTAGATACCAAAAACTATTCTAAGCTTGCACTGCCTTTAAGTGGAGGGACAGTTACAGGAACTCTTACTCTATCAAAAGCAACAGATTTATCTGGTACTGCAAATAATTCTCCTGCACTTATTGTAGGTGGAAACGCTGCCACAGAACATATAGAAATGGATTCAAATGAAATTCAGGCAAAAGCAAGTGGTACAGCAGTATCTCCTCTTTATCTTAATAATGACGGTGGAATTGTCCAAGTAGGTGGTGGCGGTTTGAGAGCCTTAGGACATATATATACAATGTACGATAATGCTAATTGTGCAATACAGGCTGGAAGTAAAATAGCTATGTGGACAGACAATGAAGGCGGAAATATACAAATGACACGACATGACAATGCAGGATTTTGGCAGATAGATACACAATCAGGAGATCTTAGAGTATATTATCATGATAATAGTACAAATAGTAATTATTTTCCATTTTACTTAAATTCTAAGAAGCTCACTACTAACGATTTAAATGTTAGTAGTGACTTAACTGTTGCAAATTCTGCTAGAATCGCTAAGGCAAGTGGTGATGCAAATTATCAATTCAATATTGGGACTGCGGCAAATAAGACATCGTCATATCCACAATTACTGCTTCGCCAGTATTCAAATGTGTTTCAGTTTTTTCCAAGTAAAAGTTTTGCAAATGATATAGGTGTTCATATTGGTCACAGTGCTTACCGGTTCGGGGATGCTTACTTTACTAATGTTTATAATTCGTCTGGTGTGATTACAACATCAGACAGGAACAAAAAACATGACATTGAGGACATGCAGTCGGATATTATTGAGAAAATAATTGACGGTCTGTTACCAAAATCCTTCAAATTCAATGATGGTTCAAGCGGAAGAACGCACTATGGAATCATAGCACAGGAACTCGAGGAACTGCTTGTTGAACTTGGAATTGACGCTGATTCATTCGCACCTTTAGTAAAAGAATATCCGGATAAATCAGTAAAAGTTGGCGAAGACGATGAAGGCAAAGCAATCTATGAATTACAAAAAGATTATGACGCAGAACCAACCTACAATGTTAGATACGAAGAGTTTATCATGATACTTGTAAAGTATTGTCAAGATATCAAAAAGAGAAATTTAAAAATTCAAGAAAATTTAAATAACATAGAAAAACGATTAGAATTATTAGAAAAAGCATAAGAAAAATCATTAATCTGGTTGTTCGTTTTTATAAACAAAAGAAAGAAGGATAACAAATGAAAAAAGTATATGCAAGTACAATTGTAAATCTAGCCAAAAAGGAAGTTGGAACAGTAGAAAAAAACTCCAATGATGTTAAATACAATACTTGGTATTATGGTCATTCCGTTAATGATAAGAATAAAGGTGGATGTGTCTATCCATGGTGTATGGCATTTATAAGCTGGCTATTTAATCAATCGGATGCATTAAATCTTATAGGCGGGAAAAGTGCTTCCTGCTCGCAAACAATTAATTGGTTCCAAAAACACAAGCAATGGTATACATCAAATCCCCAGATTGGTGATTTAGTATTCTTTACATACAGCCATGTTGGATTAGTCATTGCCGTGAATGGTAAAACAATCACAACGATTGAAGGAAATACATCAAGTAATGATAGTGGCTCACAAAGAAACGGTGGAATGGTTGCGAAAAGAACCAGAACATCTAACATCAAAGGATATGGCAGACCTCAATATGATAAAAAACCTAGTACAGAAATTTCTACAAAGTGTCGTTTGTACAAGAAAGCCAATATTGTGTCTGGAAGCTATGGTAATTTACCAGTTGGCAAAGAAATCAACTATATAAAGGATTGTAATAATGGGTGGAGTAATGTGAGAACTACTATCAATAACAGCACATATAATGGATTTGTAAAAAATAGCTGTATCAGAGGCAGGACCAATTTATCGAAATATAGAACAGGAACCATTAATGTTAAAACTGCACCACTTCATAAAAAGAATAAAAAAGCTTCTAAGATATTAGTAAAAGTGCCAAAAAATACAAAGGTCAAAGTGATTTCAATCGGAAAATTCTGGAGCAATGTAAAAGTTTCTGTTGATAATAAAAAATATGATGGTTTTATTTGGAATAAGAAAATAGAAAATGCAGGAAAAGGGACTTGAACCCTCATGGTATTGCTACCACACGGACCTGAACCGTGCGCGTCTGCCAATTCCGCCATTCCTGCATGCAAAAAATATTTTATCATCTTGATATACAAATGTCAATGCCAAATTTCTTTACAGAATACATTTTTTTGTGCTATACTTATATAGTTATAAAAAATATTCTTTTGTAAAGAAGTATTATATGAACGCAGTTTGCGTAAACGCTTCAGATTGGAGGTTTTTATGATTATGAATCCCGGAATGCTTTTGTTTGGGCTTTTTGATTCCGCATTAGCATTTTTCCTTGTCTTTCAAGTGACAAAAGCCAAATTAGGTGGAAACCAGCGAAGCATTGCCCGTATCATTGCTTCCATTCTTGGAACAATTGTTTTCATAATATACTTCGGAGTGATCGTTTGGTTCAACACGGATATTTATACGGTTTCCCCTGCGGCGAAAATGGTGGTCTACCTTGCACCGATTGTACTAAGTCTGTTAATGACAGCACTTGTTCTGTTATCTCTGCCACCGAAGGCAAAGGAAGAAAACACAGAATCCGATTTGGAAGAATCCGAAACAGAGGAATCCGATTAATTTCAAAAAAGGGGACTTCTAAGAGTGACAATACTCTTAGAAGTCCCCTTTTTTTACTTTATCGGAAAGTCCGGCATTTGCGGAGCAAAGTTTGCCACAGGCAAACTTTAAGAGCGTCGGGTTTTCACGACGCTTTTTTTACATATATTTTTTCAAAGCTTTCTTTTTAATTTTACCAATATTACAAGCCAAAATAATAGCAACTACTTTTTTCTTACTATTGAAGTAGAATCGAATGCGATATTTACCGTAAGTGACATCTGCATAGGTTTTTACTTTGTTTTTCTTCAACCCTTTCATCTTAGTAAATGGATCTTTGGAAGTACACTTCTTCACCTTCAGCTCCCCGTATTTTTTCTGCACGGTCGAAAGCGAATTCCCAATTTTCACTTTACGGTATGTAGATTTCTTTTTACTTTTTCCTTTCCACTGACCAACCCACGACCAGCCACGGTTATAACCTTTTCTCTTGCAAAAACTAACAAAATTCTCCGAATTGAATTTGCCAAAATCTTTCTTTGACATCTTAGCGACTACAGTAATCGTACAGCTCAAAGTAATACCATCCATACTGGCTGTAATAATCGTTTTTCCCTTTTTTACACCTTTTACAACACCATTTTCAACTGTTGCCACTGTCGGATACTGACTTGTCCACGTAATCGGAGATGTAGTTCCCGTAATAGTAAGTGTCGTTTTCTTACCAGCCATAATTACATTTTTTGTCTTACTAATCTTTATTTTACTAGTATCTACAGGAGTAGTAGACGGTGGCGCCTGATTGATTGCTGCACCACTTGTTGTATCGGATACAGTTTCTGCCGCTTTTACCGGATACTGTACTCCTCCTGCTGCCCCTAACACCAATGCTGTACTTAATGTAACACTTAGAATCATTTTACCAAATCTACTATACATATCAATTTCTCTCCTTCCTCTTTTCAAAAATGACTTTTCGACTCTAGTATTATCATATTAAAACATTTTTCTTCATTTGTCTAGTAATTTTCATGCCTTGTTTATGCCATAACTGTAGATTGGTCACGCTAATTCAATTGCACCTGTATAGAGCTGGTAATATCTTCCCTTTTTCTGTAGCAGCTCGTCATGTGTTCCACGCTCAATTATTTCACCCTGATCCAATACCATAATACAGTCTGCATTACGGACTGTTGACAGACGATGGGCGATTACAAATGTAGTACGGTTTTTCATTAGGCGTTCCATACCGTGGTCAATATGCATTTCTGTACGGGTATCCACCGAACTTGTTGCCTCATCCAGCACAAGAATAGGAGCCACAGAAATTGCCGCTCTTGCAATATTAAGAAGCTGTCTCTGTCCCTGACTCAGATTTGTTCCGTCTCCTTCTAACATCGTATCATATCCATCTTCTAACCGCATAATGAACGAATGGGCACTGGCAGTTTTTGCTGCCTGTTCTACCTCTTCATCCGTAGCATCGGGACGGCCATAACGAATATTTTCTCTCACCGTACCACTGAACAAATGGGTATCCTGTAAAACCATGGCAATATGGGAACGAAGGCTATCTCTTTTATAAGCCTTAATATCAAGACCATCAATGGTAATGTTTCCTTCATCAATGTCATAGAAACGATTCAGCAAATTTGTAATTGTAGTCTTTCCCGCACCAGTGGAACCAACAAAGGCAACCTTTTGTCCGGCATGTGCATAAAGATTAATATCTTTCAAAATAATCTTATCCGGATTATAACCAAAGGTCACATGTTCCATAATCACCTCACCTTTGACATCTTCCATTTCCACTGCATTTGGCTGGTCTCCTTCTTCCTCTTCTGCGTCCATAACCGTAAATACGCGTTCGGCACCGGCAAGAGCAGAGAAAATCGTATTCACCTGCATAGACAATTCATTAATTGGACGGCTGAACTGCCTAGAGTAATTGACAAATACGGTTAAAGAACCAATTGACAAATTACCCATAAAGCAGAAAATCGCTCCAATGGTAGCGGTCAAACCATAGCAGACCTGCCCGATATTTCCCATGACCGGTCCCATAATACCGCCAAAAAATTGTGCATATATCTGCTTTTTCCGTAAATCATCATTCAATTCCGAAAATTCTTCTACAGCTGTATCCTCATGACAAAATACCTTAATTACTTTTTGTCCTGTCACAGTTTCCTCAATATAGCCATTCAGCATACCCAATGCTTCCTGCTGCTCCCGGTAATATCGGGAGCTTCTCTTTGCAATGCTTCCACCGGCTTTAATCATAACAGGGGTCATAACAATGGTAAGAAGCGCAAGCCAAAAATTCATCGAAATCATAATAGCAAGAGTTCCCACAATACTGATTGTTCCGGATACAAGCTGAATTACTGTATTATTGAGAAGTTCACCGATCATATCAATATCATTTGTAAATCGGCTCATAATATCACCAGTCGCATTTGTGTCAAAGTACCGTACCGGCATTTGCTGTAAATGGTCAAATAAGTCCTTACGGATACGAATTAAAGCCCTTTGGGATACCTGAATCATAATCCGCTGCTGCATATAATTGGCAACGATGCCTAAACCATATACAAGCAGCATAACGAATATACCCTTTATCAAAGTCAAGGAGCCTTGTGTAATTAACGCAGGCCTTGATTCGGCACTTGCCGCAGCCACTACCTTTGCCGTGTCAGACAGGTTATTCACAATCGGAGCCAGCAGGTAAGAACCTGCCAGAGTTGCACCGCTAAAAATAATAACGCAAAAAAGAGCAGCCACAATCCGTCCGGCGTCTTCCTTCATATAGCGAAATAATCTCTTTAAGACAGCACCTACATTTTTCGGTTTTCCGCCATGCATTCCTCTCGGGCCCTTTGGACCCGGTCCCATTTGAGGTCCTCCCTTCGGAGTACTTTGAGATTGATTCTGTGTCTGACTCATCCTGCCACCTCCTCATTTTCTTTATCTTTCTGAGAATAATAAATCTCCTGATAGGTTTCACAAGTCTGAATTAATTCTTCATGCGTTCCCTGTCCTACAATACGTCCTTCTTCCATAACAAGAATACAATCTGCATTTTCAACAGAAGTAATACGCTGTGCAATGATTAATTTCGTTGTATCTTTTAAAGTAGTAGAAAAACTCTGACGGATTTTTGCTTCTGTCGCTGTATCCACTGCACTGGTACTATCATCCAAAATCAAAATTCTCGGCTTTTTCAATAATGCCCTTGCAATACAAAGACGCTGCTTTTGTCCACCGGATACATTGACACCGCCCTGACCTAATTCCATATCATATCCTTCGGTAAAATCTCGAACAAACAGATCTGCCTGAGCAGCCTCCGCTGCCTGATATACCTCATCCTCTGTAGCATTTTCATCCCCCCAGCGGAGATTCTCCATAATGCTTCCTGAAAATAATGTATTTTTCTGTAATACCATGGCAACGCCATTTCTGAGGTTTTTCAAAGAGTATTCCTTTACATTTACACCATCGACCAGAACTTCTCCTTCATCACAGTCATACAGACGCGGAATCAACTGTACCAGAGAACTTTTTCCTGAGCCAGTTGAGCCGATAATGCCGATTGTTTCTCCCGGATTCGCTGTAAAATTAATATCTTGTAACACATTTGTCTTGTGTTTTTTATAATAGCGGAATCCCACATTCCGAAATTCAATTTTACCGCTTGTAACTAAGTGCTCTTTTTCCGATGCATTATCATCATTCAAATCTATTTTCGTATTCAGAACTTCTAATATACGGTCGGAAGATGCCATAGCACGGGAACCTTGAATCATAATCATTGACACCATCATGAGTGACATGAGAATCTGTGTTACATAAGTCGTAAAGGCACTCAGATCACCAACCGGCATATCTCCTGTAATAATCTGCTGTCCGCCAAACCATACAACTGCCATGATTGTAACATTCATTGCCAGCGTCATAATCGGCATAATTAAGATTACCACTTTCATCGCACGAAGTGTCTTGTCCCTTAAATCATTATTGGCCCGGTCAAATGTTTCCCGTTCAAAATCATCCCGGACAAAAGACTTGACCACCCGCTGATTCGTAATATTTTCCTGAATTCTCGCATTTAATCCGTCAATCTTGGTCTGCATAATATTGAACCGCGGAAACGCTGTTTTCATAACCAATATAAGTGCCGTCACCAGAATCGGAATGATAACGCAAAAAACAAGTGCCAAGCGCCAGTTCATAATAAATGCCATAATCAGTCCGCCAATTAACATTCCCGGTGCACGAAGCAGCATCCGCAGTCCCATTGAGATAACATTCTGTATATTCGTAATGTCATTGGTCAGACGCGTTACTAAAGAACCGGTTGAAAATTTCTCAATATTTGCAAATGAGAATTTCTGTACTTTGCTAAATACATCTTTTCGTAAATCAGCCGCAAAATTGACAGAAGCTTTCACAGCAAAATAAGCTCCCAGAACACCGCCAAGCATCATCAAAAAGGCCGTCACAATCATAGCCACACCAATCATAATGATGAATTTTGTTCCCTTTGCCTCAACGCCGATTTCCTGACCGCAGCCATAGTTAATAATAATTGACATGAGTTTGGGAAGAATTACCTCTCCCAGAACCTCCACTATCATAAAAATAGGTCCAAGAATAAATGCCGACATATACGGTTTTACATACTTTTTATATCGTCCCATTGTTGTCCTCCATTCCTTACTTTGTATGTCTTATTCTTTTTTCCATTTGAACTATATTATCATAAATACGGTCCAAATAATTACAGAGTTCCCTCCGTTCTTCTTCCGAAAACCCCTGATACATCTCTTTATCCAAATTGTCGAAGAACTCCCGGCTCTCTTCCACTAGTTTTCGCCCTTTATCTGTCAGCTCCACAAAATTAATGCGGTTATCCTCCTTTTTAGCTGTTTTCTTAATATAACCTGTTTTTTCCAGATTTTTCAAAGTAACCGCTATAGATGCCGGCGATACCTCCATACGCCTTGCCAGATCCACTTGGGATGCGAACTGATTACGGGCAAGCGTCATCAGCACCCGATGGCTGGCACGATGAATACCAATACTTTCCAAATTCTTTTCTAATACACGGTAATGCAACCGGTTTGTAATTATCATACGATGCGTTATTGCATTACATTCTGTAGAATGTTTCCACTCATCCTCCTGCATTCCATCACCTCACTTTTTTAATAATTAACCAATTAATAATTAACATTTAAATCATTCGTATTCTAATTATACCCACGGCAATAAAATTGTCAATAGGCATTGGAACATTTTCACAAACTGTTCATAAATTGAAGTAAAATGACCATGGAACGGAACAAACTATGGAATATGGAAAATTAAACATACGAGTACTTTCCGATAATGACAACCGCCCCATTCCCGGTGCGACGGTAAGAGTTGTCTCACAGAACGAACCGGAACGCGTACTGGAAGAATCCGTCACCGATAATTCCGGACAATTAAATGATATTGAATTAGAAGCACCACCATTGGAGTACAGCATGGAGCCAGGAGGAAATAAACCTTATTCGGAATACACAATTTTTATCAGTGCTCCCGGCTTTGAAACCGTTGAAGTGAGCGGGGCTGAAATCATGTCCGGCGAGACTGCCATTCAAAATGCCAGTTTACTTCCGGTCTCAGAAAGTGAACCGGACAGCGCAGAGCTTTTTGTCATTCCTGACCACACTTTATGGGGAGATTACCCGCCAAAAATACCGGAAAGTGAAATCAAAACAGTGGAAGAAACGGGTGAAATCGTTCTCAGCCGTGTTGTCATTCCCGAATATGTTGTCGTCCACAATGGTCCTCCTTCCGACCGGAATGCCAAAAATTATTATGTAAAATATCGGGATTATATAAAAAATGTTGCCAGCAGTGAAATTTACTCAACCTGGCCGACGTCTACTATTCAGGCCAATGTCCTTGCTATCCAGTCCTTTACCTTAAACCGGGTCTATACCGAATGGTATCGAAATAAGGGCTATGAATTTACGATAACAACCTCCACTGCCTATGACCACAAATGGATTCCGAACCGGAATGTCTTTGACAGCATTTCTCAAGTCGTGGATGAAATTTTCTCTAATTTTCTATCCCGTCCTAATGTAGAGCAGCCAATTCTTACTCAATATTGCGACGGAAAAAATGTATCCTGCCCAAACTGGATGTCTGTATTCTGTAGGGTATAATTTTTCTTATATCTCTTTCACTTTTTTAAGAAAAATCCACTGCCATTTTCCATTTTTCTTTCCCAGTAGCCGTCCCCAGTTTCCAACTACCTTAGATATTTTAACAATATCCCCTACCTTTGCGGTACCAATCTTATTCTTTGCAGTTACCTTGCCGGAAGAGCGGATAGCAGCTTTTTTGCTAACTTTTGCCTTATACTGGTAGTTGTACACTATCTTATTATGTAAGTGTTTCCACTTTTTATTATTTGTTCCACACATTGGTGCAGGACACTCTTTGCCATTAACGTCCCAATGCCGGATAATTGTCTTTGCGTTCGGACACTTCTTTTGGATATACTTTACAAGTTCATGGACCGTAAGCATCTGTTCCCAGCTTACATTCTTTTGGCAATCACAAAGTTCGATGGAAACGGAATTTGCATTCGTACATTTTCCATAGTAGGAACCTGCACCGTTCTTTCTAGAATACAAATTACCTACTGCCCATGCAATCCGTTCTAGTGGAACAGATTCCCATGCTTCTCCCTGCTTGTCCACAAAGAAATGTGCTCCGGCCTTTCTCGTATTTGTAGTAGCAAAATACTTCGCATTATTTTCCGCTGTGTCTCCTTTATTCCCGGTATAGTGTATTGGTATATATTTTACATCTTTTAAAGATCTTTTCCCTCCAAAACTTATACTTTTCGCAGGAAGTTTATTGATTTTTATTGCCATATTGTTATTCCTCCTTATCCGCTTTTCGGTTCATAACCGCCGCTATTCCAGCGGATATTGCAGAACCGGATAGTGTTATAATCCAAGTTTTCCATTCTGCCACTTGGTATTCTCCACTACCTATCGCTGTAACAAATACACCAACTGCCGCTTGTAGAAAAGTGCGACCTGTTCGTTTTATACATTCCTTGTGCTTTTTAATCCATTCTCTCATTTTATGTCTCCTTTCTTAATATAAAGCATCAATGCCCTGTTTCCTAATAAAATCCCGATATTTGTTTTTCACTTCAATGGCATAATCAAGGGCAGAACTCATATCTCCATTGCAATTTGCGTCCGGGATTCGTTGTACCGCCTTTGCCGTTGCTACACATAACACTATCGCAGCGTTTACACCCTCTGCTACCATTGCTTCATTTTCCCTGCGTGCTTTTTCTTTTTCTTCCTCGGCTTTCTGCCTCTTTGTAATTTTCCTTTGCAAAAGTCCAAAGCAAAATGTTGTTACAGCAGACGGAATTCCCATCGCTATAACTAGGGTCGTTATATCCACTGTTTTCCCTCCTTCCTTTTTTATATAAATAAAAAACAATTGCTCTTATACCAAAAGCAATTGTTCTCTATTTTGCATAAATTTTCATTATCGCTTGACTTCCTGTGTAGGAAGTGTTTCCAACATATAACGCATTAAGCTTTATATATGGTTTAGCAATAGCAATCTCACATCGGCCAGTAAAACCACTAGCGGAATATCCTTGTATTATAGTAGTAGTTCCACCACTGCCGACAAAATCGTTGTATGCCGTAATGGATAGTATATAAGTATAAACATACCGAGTGCCGCTCGAAGCTATTGCCTCACATATTATGTTAAATTCTGTAATATTTGGATGAGTAGACATATATTGGCCGACATTAAATCCACTACCTTGGTTTGACATTACGCCTGAATACGCTAATTTCCAAGATTTCTTAGACCCAATCCATGTTTCATTTTCGTTTATCATTTTGAGCAAAGTGTCAATTTCCTGTGTAATGGCTTTTCTTGTCATGGTACCGTCTGTGCTTTCTCCCGTATCGGTGTACAGCTTTACCAGCCCTAACATACTTGCCGTTGCCTGTGCATATGTCGTATTTGTCGTTGGAGGTGTATAACCTAATGCCGTAGTTACATTAGCCTTTGTTAGTTCGCTTCTAATCGTTGCAGAGGTTTTATTTTCTACATTACCAAGTCCTATCTGTGCCTTTGTAACGCTATGCGGATTAGATTTATTTCCCGTATGACTATCAAATTCTGTTTGGTTTGCCTTTTTCCCAATAGCAGCATCTAAAGATTCGACTATGCTCTTATTAGCTGCAATGGCGTCTGCTATCTCTTTTAGCGTATTCAATGTTTCCGGTGCTCCGTTAATCAGTTCTGCTATTTTATTTAGGGTAAATTGGTTTGCATTTGCATATATTAAATCCAAAGCTGCTTGTACAGCAGTAGATACAGGCTTATCTTTATCGGCTGTATTTTCCACATTACCTAGTCCGATTTCCTCTTTTGTATAAGATGGCTTCTCCGGCTGTTTTGCCCAATCGGATATATCATCTTTATTCAACTTTTTATCATCCAGTTCTGCCATTTCCTGTGCTGCATTCTCTTCATATTCATGCAGCTCTTCCGCTGTAGCATACACATTACTGGAATAAACAATATTAAAATTCCCATCTCCAGAATGTGCAATATAATTTGTAATAGGAATCTCAATTGGCATTGTATCAAATTTTTGTAAAAGTGTAGGATTATCTTGGCAAATAGAAATCGCAACTAATTTCTCCTCTCCGCCATTTTCCTTAGCATACACACCAATTTCTTTAATATAATACGGTTCATTCAAATTTTTATTGGATATAGTTGCCTTTATGCGAATTGTCTCCTGATCTGTTTTTATGGAACTTATACCAAAAGATTGTTTTTCATCTTTTAGGGATGCTGCTTCCTTTAAAACAGCAATCTCTTTTACGGAATATTCACCGTCCCCGGTTTTCATTTTTGTAAATATAATCTGGGATTGTCCAGCAATTCCACGAGACATCATTGCCAGTCCTTCATCTGTTATTATTTGTGTGTTAAAATATCCCATACAATCCTCCTTATCGAATAATAATATTGTCTGCCAAGCTAAAATTAGATATAGCACTAAGGCCATACTTGCTATCATAATTAACTCGAACTTGTCGAAGGTGACGGCTAACATTTTTTGCATTCCGAAGGATGCGTGAAAACTTTTCATACGATTCTTCCGTTACATTTTCACTGTTAATGTTAATATCAAACTGCCCCGGTATTCTTTCCCCGTCCGAAAAATCGAACCACTCTTGTATTTTGCCGGTACCGAAAAGAATCTGAATCAGGGATTCTATTCCGCCAACCGTGCCGGCCATCATGTTCCATTTATACCCATTGCTTAGAAGTTCTCTTTTCTTTTCAATGGGGAAGTCACTGTCGTAGTAGGGGAGATTTTTTTCGATTGCCAAATAATCCAAAATTTCTTCCGGCAGATTCTCTATATTCCCAGACAAAAATAAACGCTCCGTATACTTTTTAATGTCCTGCATTGCCATATAAACAGCATAGGACAGACATACGGTTTCTGTGCTCTGCTCTGGAAACATATCCGTAAGTTGTACATCCCACAAGCCAACCATACCCTTTTCAAATTGTTCATTGTTAATCATTTTCAATTCCCCCGTATATCACTTTTGTAGTTACGCAGCATGGTATTTTAAACTCTTCCACCACTTGGAATTCAGGTTCAATAATATTAAGTCTTTTTGCTCCTGCTTTCATAACATTATAAAAAAGCTGGGCCGGATTAATATCCCGCCCAAACTTTTCTGTCTGCCATACTCTATAGTTTTCGATTGCCAATTCAATATCTTGCCGTATCTTAGAAGCATTTTTCCGATTCGATTCATTAATGAAATACTCCAGCTCAATTTTAAATTCCTGCATATCCGGCTGTTTTACTGTAATAATATCCCCTAGTTCTCGTCGGCATTTTTCATCTAAATATTTCTGTGCATTTATAATTATATTCTCATCCGGAATTGAACCATCCTTTAGGATAAATGCTATATCTGTATAACACGGTTTTGGAGAACTGGTTACTATATCCCCTATATCTGCCGAAAACTCTCTTAAATACCATGCATAATAAGGCTCGCCGCCCCAGCCATTAAGAGCAGACGGGGCATAGAAAAATCGTTCCGCTAGATCTTCGTCCGATTCTTCATCTTCACCGCCGGAAGATGCTGTTACATTACATACACTTTGAATATAAGGAAGCAAATCTACTAATGTATTAATCTGCCCCGGAGAATAATTATTTCCCTCCTCTCCAAGCGTAGTACATATACACGCTACATCTGCGTATGTTTCACCAATCGGGATCTCTACATTTCCAAGCGATTGAAAGAAAATATCATCCTCTGTTGCACATCGGGTTCCCTCCGGAATCGTATAGATACTTTCCTGTGCAACCGACAAATGAAAACGAATCGTAACCGTTGCAGCCTTGCCCGGCTTTCGTAAAACATGTAAATTCGCAGATAAAACATCTAAAAATGCTCCTGTCGAATACTTAATAAGGTTTTGCTTTCCAACAAAATCAACGTACAGCATAATTTGGAATAAGATCTGCCCAATCGAATCTAGTTTTAATTTGTCCGGGTCAGCATCCGATAGTTCTAATTTATCCCCTGTTATTTCCTCATATTTCGATTCATAGTTTGTTTTTAGTTTTACCAGTACGTTTTCAAGTGTTTCATTGTCAATAAAACTTATATCCGGCAATGCTTTTAACTGGTCAATCACACTCATAATCTTCATCATCCTCACTTTCATAGTCTTCATCATCGAAAGATTCATCATCTCCCAATTCAAAGGAAATAATCGGAATCAATGCATCATTTTCTTCATCATATTGAAAATCAATGGATTCGATTTCACATTGCGGAACATAAGTTTCTGTTTTATTATAAATCTCCTCTGCCAGCATTGTTTGTGCTACCGGTAATGGATAATCTAAAGGTTCTTGGCTTAACCCATACGCACGATTCATTGGATATGTACCTTCCATTGAAGAATATAGTGCAGATAATAACCGCTTTACCTTTTCCTTTTTAGAATCTACATCACTCAAATTGATAAATTTTACATTTCCAAGTACCATGTTGCCTCCTTTAAAAATATTCGCTTAAAGTAAGAGTTATATTAGCTCTTACAAGTTTCCCATTCGCATAGATTAGAGCAAATTCTTCAGACACTTTTTCCAACTTCCATTTTCCTGTGCCGATTTTATGCGTACCAATAAACAGCTTAGAAACCTTTCCTTTTTCCACCATTTTATTTAATTTTTTCATAATGGAATGAGGCTTATAACCAAGTTGTGCATCTACAATAATATCGAAATCAAAGTTACGATTCGAAGAACCCGTAAATTCAGATTTAGGTTTTCCACCAATAACAGAATGGCTCGACCACTCCCCGGAAACATCTTGCTTAATATTATTCATGGCCAGTATTTTCATATTTTTATCCGTCATGGCCACTTGAAATATAAGCCCGCCAAAGGAAGCGATTTTCTTTTGGCTGCTTACACTTGTTGTTCCGGCAGCTACAGGTTTCAATTCGTTGGAACTTGACTTTTTTACTACTCCTTTTAATTCAACGGTTTTGCTCCGGCTTACCTTTATTTTTTTCTTTTTAGCCATCTGATTCACCGCCTTGTAAACAATCTAAAATATTAATTTTCTTTCCTCCAACATCGAAAACTATATTAGGTGCCTTTATCGTTAGTACATTCCCTGCAAATTCCATAGAAACATTTTCCTCGATCTGTTTTTTCCAAATGGTATCTTCCGTAATAGGCGGAAGATTCTTTTTATTCCAAAATCCCCCAATTACAATCGAACCGGATACAGCCGAGGACAGCCCTACAACAAGTACCATAGTATTAATTTTAGGAACATGGTATTCTTCCCCATACGTTAAATATGGTAAATAGTCCGATGTTGCCCCTGTGTCTGCATAAGTAACCTGCACCATGCCGCTCTCCGCTTCTATGGCAGATACAATTCCTAATTGAATTCGCTCCATAACCAATCTCCTAACTTATTCTTGGACTTACTTTATGTACGGTTAGCGTCTGCGTATATCCACTGGAGGATACATTATGCTCCACCTTGTCCACATAATATTTTCCGGAAAGCTTGTAAAATCCTTTTAAGCGTATGGTGTCTGTTGCAATAATCGGCTTATTGGGAGGAAATAAAGTAAGTGTGGCTGTCGTTCTCTTCTTATTTTCTTCCGCTAGTTTTGCCTTTGCTTTTAAAATAGCATCCATTTTAGAAAAAGCCGTCACATCCACTTCCAACATACGTCCCTTTTTACCAATCGTAACATGATGTGTCTTACTGTTATTTGGAACGGTATAGCTTACTTTTGCACCTGTATATGTGCCCTGCAATGTAGTATTCCAGTTCCAAGATTCCACCATTTTCCTGTTTCTCCAAATTGTAGTCTTTACCGCTTTCTTTTCATACTTTTCTTCATCAAAAATAACGATTTTCCCATTGTATATTTTAATTCCAAGTCCATATTCGCTGCATAAAGACAAGAGGAACTCCGAATCCGGAGTCTTGCTCTGCTCAATTTCTTTAATATGTACCCGTGGAGCATCGTAATGTAATGTCACTCCGGCATGCCGGGAAATCGTTTTAGCAATCTCCCGAATCGTTATATTCTTATACGTTTTTGTCCGCTTGCGTGATTTAAACTCTCCCTTTGCCGGAATGGATACAGCTCCTATCATACAGGTGCGGGGAGGTTCGCTATAACTTAAATCATCTAGAATAAATTTCCCGCATTTTAGAGTTTTGCTTGTACCGGATTTTATCCAGTTGTGCCTTGTAATATTAGCAATAATCTTATCTCCCTTTTTTGGCATACTTTTCATGAATCGTAAATCTCTGTTATTTAAAGTCAATTCAATTGAATCACTTTCACCGGAAGCCACATCTATATATTGGAAATTCTCGACAAAAGATTTTGTAGTATTCGACAGAACGTTTTCCTTATGCTTTAGATACAAACTGGTTTTTCTCGCTGTTTCCAAATTAATCCCTCCATTCTGGCATATCATCTTCATCAGTGGTTGGTGGATTCGGTGTATAGACATAGACTCCAGCTGGAAAAATGCAAATACCAAGCAGAAACGGATTATTCTTCATCAGCCACCCGGCATACATTTCGTTGTTATAAATAAAATAAGCGATACTGTCCCAAGTATCACCTGCACATGTTTCATACAAAATAAATCCTCCCTTATGATAAAGACACTCTTCGTTTTTTATTCACGTACTGATTCAATAGTTGTTCAAATCTATGATATTCATTCGTCATAGCATTGTGAATTACCTTTTTATCGGCATTACCTTGAATCGTAATTTGCGGTGCGAACGAAATTTGAATGGATTGTTGTTGTCCGGCACCGGACAAACCACCTGATTGAGATTGATTTACGCTGAAATTGCTCATTTTTTTTCTTAACTCGGTGAATGTTGGAACCGATGAAATCTGAACTCCTAACAACTTACCGGTTTGTTCCCATAAATCCATTGAATGCTGCGTACGTTCGATGGGAATAACGGATTCCGGTATACCAGCTTCCGCAACAAGGATAGTTGGTTCTGTCGCAATTCCTCCCTTGGCATATGGTTTTGCCTTTCCAAAAATATTATTATTGTTTCCTTTGGAACTGCCTTTTGGAACTCCGTCAAGGCCTTTTGTTTCCATCGTGTAATTTCCAAAAAGCTTAATTGGCAGATTTGCCGTAACTCCCGATTCCATATTAGTTTTAATATTTTGTTTGATCTCTTTTGTGGCTTTGCTACTTGCCTCCTTTGCCGGTATTGTTATGGAATTTTCAAAATTTAATGGGGTTTTATCCAAGAGATTTTGAGTTGCCCTTTGCATATCTTCTATTTCCGTTACATTTTCCCCTGTGCTTTGTTTATTATACTCATTTGCCATTTTTTTAACTTTTTGATTAGCATTATAAAATGTACCGGATTTATTATTCGCTAAGTCTCCTAATAAATACCAACCTCTAGTATCAATCCAACCATCTGCTCCAACTCTTTTATACATAATATCCCATTGGTCAGTCATTTCTTTTATTTTGCCTTCTGGGTTCATTTCTTTAATTATGCCCATCATATCATTAATGGCATTAATGTCACCGGATTCATACCCGCCGTTGGCCAACTTATCCCCATAAGTATCCATCATGGTGTTATACATAAATGTGACGCCACGGTCCTTTGCATTAGCTTTCGTTTGTTTATAAGCGTCCTCATATTCTTTTTTCTTTTTTTCGTATTCTTCATCCGTAATATATCCTAACTTTTTTTGTCCCAAAAGATTAGTTACGGATTCTTTATACGCAGAATCTGCCCCGGAATTTAATTCATCTACATTTTCCTGTACTTCCTTAGCAAGATTTTTAAAGGAATCGGCATCCAAGTCTTTTCCACTCCACTCAGATTCCATCATCTCCCAAGAAGCTTCATTTTCAGCTTCCGTCATGGCATTCGTTATCTCTCCTATCTGTCCAAGAAGGGAATTGATTTCCTTCTGTAAATCCGGAGTAAAACCATCTTTTACCGCCTTCTCCAGTTTCTTATTAACCTTTTTAGAAAGTTTACTTGTTTCTGTATCAAGGTTTTTATAAAAAACATTATTCTCGTCAATTAACTTGTTTGCTTTGGACGAATCATTAAATAAAAGGTTTGTTGCTACATTAATTTCATAACCTTTTTTCTCAACCAGTTCTTGGGCAGATTCTATATATTCATGGACACTACTTTCGTAATCCGTTTTGTCAGATTCTGACATTTTCATGCCAACAGACACTTTCCAATCGAGAGCCGAAATCTCTTTATTGGCAGATTTCATCTCATCTGCTACCTTTTCAATATCTTCCATGGAGGAAAAAAGTTCTCCGACAGCTTTTAACTTCTTACTGCCAACAATATTTTCTGCTGCCGTCTCTATATCTTCCATAGAAAGAGCAATATCTCCAAAATGCTTATCCAGCGAAGCTGTTTTCGCTTCCTTTCTTATTGTTTCTACAGCTGCACAAGCACCGCCGATTACTCCAACTGCCGCCGTAACACCAAGAGCAGCAATTCCACCCGTTCCAAGTCCTTTTAGGGAACTTGCCAGCTTCGATACACCGCTTGCCACCTTATGGCCGGCAACTGCTGTACCAATTCCACCAATCGTACCGGCAATAACTTCCGGGTTATCCATACACCATTCACCGACATTTAATAATGGCTCTGCAAAGTCACCGATTGCTTCACCTGCCTCCTGTATTTCCCTCTTGATCGTGGGAAATTCCGTTTTAAAGCTTTCCGAAAAATCACCGATCCACTCGGTTGCCCCTTGTACAAGGTCACGGAGCGGTTCCTTTAACTCATCGTAAATTTCAATGCCGGCACCTTCCATCGCAGATTTAAAAAGTGTCACGTCTCCGTCTAAATTATCCAGGCGGATCTTAGACATTTTTTCGGCTGCACCTGCGGATTCTTCAATGGCTTTTTTTAATTTCTTATAATCCTTTTCCGAAGTGTTTACTATACTCATAAGAGCACTCATTCCCGTGGTTCCGGCAAGCATACCAGCTAATTTTTTCTGCTCGGTAGTGGAATATTTTTTCATTCCTTTCTTTATGCTCTGCATTAACCTGTCGTAATCATTGCTCTCGATTACCTCTTTGCTAATTCCTAATTTTTTTATAGCAGTGCCGGATTCTTCCGTTGGCTTTGCAATTCTTTTTATTAAACTTCTTTGAGCAGTTCCAGACATACTACTTTTAATTCCGGCATTGGCCATTAATCCAGTGTATAAAGCTACATCTTTATAATCATAATCGGATGCTATGGGTGCAACATATTTAAACGTTTCTCCCATTTTGGTTATGTCCGTATTGGAGTTTGCAGAAGTGGCAGCCAATACATCGGCCATTTTCTCCGCTTCTTTTGCTGTTTTCTTAAAGGCTGTTAAGTTATCGGTTATAATATCCGACACCGTAGCAAGTTCTCCACCGTCCGCAGAGGTAGCATTCATAATACCTTTTGTTCCTGCTAACATATCCTTAGTACGCCATCCGGCACGTGCTTCGTACTCCATTGCCTGTCCGACCTCTGTTGCAGTAAATACAGAATTGGCTCCCAGATACTTGGCTTCCTGTCGTAAAGCCTCCGTATTCTTCTTATTTGCTCCGGATATAGACTTTACCGTAGAAATCTGCTTATCAAATTCTGCACCGGTTTTTACCGAAAATGCACCAACGGCAGCTGCCGTTGTACCTGCCGCTGTCGCAACCGCTTTAAAAGCTTTTACGCCCATTTTCTCAATTTTATTGAACATCTTACTGGTTTTGTCTAAACCATCACTAAAATTCCGGCCCATTGACTTAGAAGTTATTTTAGATTCTTTGGCAATCGCCCTTAATTCTGCTTTGGATAACTTAACAGCATTAGGAAAAGACTTCGATATTTCTCCTGCAATGCGTATCGCCATTTCATATTCTTGTCTTCTACCCGTGATTCATCACCTCCACATAATCATCTATGACTTCCCGCAGCTCAAAAAGGGGCAGATTCAGGAAATATCCTATATCTGTCCCTTTCGTTCCGATGCTGAGCTGCATACAGATTTTCTTTAAATCTCTTATTCCGTCAAATGTTATGCCGTTTAGTATAAAAAATCAAGGACCATATTTCGCAAAGTCATGGCATCCACCATTTTGAGCGATTTAATTAACTCAATTGGCTTGCCCGCCACAATAGAAGCTACATACATTGCAAATTCAGGGGACCGCTCTAAAAATGGATCATTGACAGCACCCCTTGCAATCATCATTCTTCTAGCGTTGGCAAGATTTTCTGCTGTAGCCTCTTTTAATCCGGATAAATCAATTTCTTTAATTTCATTATTTTCAAACGTAATTGGCCGTTCCAGAACAAGAATATTTTTCTTTGCTTCTTCCTTTTTCTCTTCTGCTTTCAGATTTTCATTTTTGTTCTCCATGTTTAAATCCTCCATTTCATTTTTTTAACATAATTTATTAATTTCTGCGGTTATATCTTCGTTATCCAGCACAAAACGTCCATTGATCTTATCCAGTTCAAGCAGGACATCATTGTCAACGGAAATTTTAATATAATTCACCGATAACGTCACACTGGAACCCATTTGTCCACCAATCTTTACCGTTCCCAGCTTATATGCTTTCACGGTACCGCCGACAACGACCTTTAAGCCCGTATAACATTTTTCTCCGGAGCCCTTAATGGTAGATTGTTCGGACATTCTCATCGTCAGCATGTTCATTTTGCTCGGGTGCAGCTGGAGCATATCGTCGCACAGGGCAACAAACGGTATTTCCATATTAATGGCAGAATAATGTCCGGGGTTTGTTACCTCAACTTCCCCTAAAATTCCCGAGCCGGTAATAGTTTCTGTCATTCCTTCTAGGTCCGGCATAGTAATTTCCCCTGTAACTCCCAAAAATTTTTCTCCTCCATTATCAACTCCTTTGTACAAATTAAAATTGTTAATAATCTCCGGAATAATACCTTTCTTCATCCTTCATTCCCTCCTAACGTTAAAGTTGCCCGGACCGATTCAATGTCGATTGACATTGTGTTCTTTATTATCTGTGCCGGATTAAATGGTGCATAAATCTGGCTGAACATAAACTCACCATTTGTTAAGGTTTCCACCGTATTATCTTCCGCAAGAAACTCAATTGCCGCTTTGGCACATACCCCTTTTGCTACCAGAGCATTGCACTGAATATTCTCTTCATCGCAGATGGATTCCAAAAGTTTGGTATTTCCTGTTAAATCTATTTTGGCAAGATGATTTGTAATAAAATAATTAGCACGCCAAGAAAAAAAGCGTCGGATGCACCAGAACTTAGCCTTTTGCTTTTTATCTGCCGGGAATGCCATCGTAGCATTTCCCCATAATTTCCAGCCATTCATATTTAAAAATGTTCCAATACCAATATCATTGATAGAGTCTGCTTGTACAAAATCAAGTAGAACTTCTGTTCCGTCCTTTCGTACCGCCGCATCTATTTTAGCATCCTTATTGGATGGGGAAAGATTTGCCATATTTTCATTTTGGGCATCCGTATATTGTGTCAGGGCTGCCACAACAGCAGAGCCATAAATAAGCAGGTTATCCTTTTTTGCCATTGGCCAGACTCCGTAAGCATGCCGGGACAAGCACCCAAGCTCTTCTTTCGCTTTTCCCACATCCGAATACTTTTTATACTTCTCCGTGTCCAGATCCAATATGCATTCCGCAGTAAAGCAGCCGTTAATTGCTTCACATTTTGCTTCCAGAACAGCAGCCACTTCTGGAATATGGCTAAATCCGGGAGCAAGCAGTAAGGAGGGAACAATGCCGAGCATTGGATAGACCATGCGTACAAGTTCAAGTCCTGTTTCTTCCCCAGTATCCGCATTATATCCACCAATTACATCCAAAGGTACCACTAGATCAGCATCTACTTTTTTACCACTTACATTCAGCTCCTGAATGGACTCTGCATCTTCCCTTAACAGAGTAATGTAAACCGATTCACCGTCCCTCATTGTTATGTAATCAACATCTTTCTCCAGTTCCTGCCCGTCTGGCAAAGATACTTTCAGGCTATTTATCAGGCATCCCTCTACAGAAATACAACCTCTTTTATTCGATACCGAAACATTTACATTGCTAAATTCTGCCGAATGCTTTTTTACATCTAGAACATTCACAAAAATAACAGGTGCGACCTTAAAGACATCCAGTGACATCTTCATGCTCTGGCAAAGAGTATACTTTTCAAAATCTTCATTGTAACCGAGTTTTTCCTTGGCGTCTTTCATATTGTGTACAATAACTGGCTTATTTGATACTTCTTCCGGATTTTCCACCATGTGGATTGGTGCCGTACCAAATACAACTGGAATTCCACTGGTCGTATTCTGTTGGCTCTGTGTCACTTCATCCTGTTCTGTTACTAAAATTCCATGATTCATGTTTCATCCGCCTCCCTTTTCTCTTTTAATAAAGAAACTAACTTCTTATAGCAGGTTCCAATCGCAGTCGTTTCATCCTGCATCTCTCTCCTTGCCCTTGCTAATTCCTTTACTGGTACAATAAGTGATTGAATAACCGGCATTTCCTCCGCCTTTTTCTTTAAAACTTCCGGCAGACCGTTATTAAAAATCGTATTACTGCTCACTACACCCCTTATCTGTGGTCCAATGTACATGACCGTTGTAGGTGTGCTGGTTTTGGTGCTTTTATTTCCCGCACTCTTTGCTTTAGAACCAGTCTTTGACACTGACTGTTCTGTTTCTTTTTTTACTTCACTCATGTAAACATATCCTCTCTTTCATAATTTGGTAGGTCAAAAGTTAATTTCATTCCGCCATAGTAATACGGGTAGGAAACATCATCTTCATCGTCCAGAACAGATAAAATGGTATCATTACAGCTGGACGCTCCAAGCAGTGGATTCGTTTTAAATCTGCGTTTTATTTTTTCAAATATAGTAAGCATCGTATGCTGATACTGACAATCCGGGTTCCAGTAGCAGATTCCAAAGTAAAGAGTAACCCCTTGCTTTTGCGGCTTTCGTTCCGGTGGAAGCTCATTCGTAGTGAGAGCCACAATACAATATGGATAAGGAGGCAAGTCTTCCTCATCTTTTTGATAGGGGAGGTTCTGCGGAAATACATTGATCTTACTTTTCTGTTTTTGACTGTCCTCCAGTATTACATCTTTCAAAAGGATTTGAATTTCTTTACACAAATCCTTTTGTAACTTTTCCGGTGTCATTTTATTTTCCTAACCTTTCCATTAATTTGTTAATATGCTTCTTAATATTCTTTTGCAGCTGGTTATTAATATCTGTCTCCGACAGAACATATCCTTTCGCCATCATATGTGTTTCCGATGGGGAATACATAACATCAATTTTGGTCGTGTCAAGTTTTTTTGCTCGACGTTTTGCTAGATTTTTACCACTATAAGTCTTCCCCGGCATCCGCCTTACAACCTGTGCTCCGCCGTTCGTAAATTTTATTATGAACGCTTTTACACCATTTTCATATAAAGGTTTAATAGCAGATTGCCGTAAGACTTTTCCTTTATACACACTCGGTCTTCCGGGCAGATTTGCCGGCTTGCCCGGTGTAACCATAAAATGTATCATTTTGTTCATAGATGATTTTATAGATAGGATTGTCCTTGGATTGGCATAGGTGGCTCTCTTTCTTTTTATGGCATTTTTTAAATGGATTGTATTATCGAATACGTACCGCTTTGTGGCTGTATCAACAATCTTTTTTTCTGCATACTTTCCAGTTTCATTTGCTGCGTCTTTTAATACAGTAGGTGCTTTATAAGAAATGCCGTCAAGTGCCTTTGTAATTCTATTAAGTGCCGCCTCATCTGGCCGGGCTACTACTCTCATAATTAAGCTACCTCCAATGTCAATATAAACATTCCGTTATCATTTACCGCATCCTGAACCAAATAGTTCCTGCCATCTAATACAAGAATCCTGTTTGCAGCCGGAAGTCTTCCAAAGTCCTTTCCGGCAACATACAGAATAATACTCTTTTTCTTCTTTTTTAGGTTTCCCCACTCTTGGTCATTATTATTATGTCTTTGCGTCTTTACTTCATCTATATTGGCAAGCATTTCTTTTCCATCAATCATATGCTTTTCAGCAAACTCGTCTTCCACAAGAAAAACACTATGTATATCCTCTGCAATATCATCTTTAAACGACATAATTATACACCTGCACCGTCCTTGACGGCCTCTTGATAATCAAGGACAGCGTTCCTGATTTCATCTACCAGCATACTATTCGATAATCCATCAACGCCGATAGATTTACCGTATTCTAAAAGCTGTGCCTTAGTCATGACATTGATTTCTTCCGTACTCTTAAAATCCTGCTTATCATCTTCACCTGTGAATACATCCTCTGCCTGTCCGGCCGAAATTGACGCAATGTCAGATTCTGACATAGTGTCATAAATGTTCGCAACGAGCCAGCCTTCCCAATCATTTGGATATGGTACAGGACGAGAAAACATTTGAACCTCTGCCATATTATTTTTCGTATCGTAAACAAGCCGTGGGACAAGCGGGGCTGCATAAGAGCTGAACCCGTCCTCTTCCGATACTAACGTAACCTGTGAGTATACCGTAGTTCCCATTGCTGGTTTTAACATGGCAATCGTTCCTTTTGGAAGGAAATCCTTTTCCGTTCCGTCTAAATCCTTAAAACTGTTGTCGTATATAAAAATGGTAAGTGCAATTCCGCTTACATTGTATACTCCAATGCTCATCACTCCGTCCGGAAATTCTTCCGGTTTAATTGTCCCAAGGTCTACCCGGCGAACATTAAAATATTCTAGGACATCTTTGTCTAAAAAGAAATCCGGTCCTACATCCTTTGTCAGGATAAGATCCGTTGCCTTTACTCCTCGTCCGTTCAACTCCATTGCCATATTATAAATAAGCTCCATCTTATCTCTTCCGGACATGGAGGAAAATTCCTTTTGTAATGGAAATTTGTTTTGGAATCCGCTTTCCTCGTCGTAGAACTGTAATATCATCTCCTTTGCATTTACATCCTTTGCGGCATCATTTGCTGTGGCATAGTGTTTCATCAGCATTCGGCCGGTAGTTAAAATGTCAATGCACATTTTTTCTTTTCTTCGTTCAACTGCCCCCCGCAATTCATCCATACATTCTGCCTGTACTTCATCTTCCCGGTCTTCCGGGGTACGTCCGGATTCCGGTGATTCACCAAATGCCTTTTTCTCAAGGTCATCCGCCGTAATCGGCATTGTAGGAGCAATATACGGTGCCTTTACTTCGAATGCCCGGTGTCCTTGTTTTTTCATTGGGATACCGCCCGATACCGGGATAACAAAAGGTGCTATATCCTTACCACCTTTTTTGGTTTCTATAAGTGCTTTTTCCGAATAAAATACCTTTCCATCCGGAAAATACCGGTTCTTAAAAAACATATGTACCGGATACATTTTTTTAACAGCATCAATTAGTGTTGTTGTTTCCATGACCATTTTTTAATTCCTCCTTTTCCTTACTTTAAAATAATTCCACTGCTGCGAAGACTTTCGATGTCTTGTGATTCCACTGCTGCATCCGAGATACAAGCATCCATACTGAAATCTCCGCTGATGTAAACGGACACAGCTGCCTCTGTTTCTTCCTCCGAATAAGATACGTCGGTGGCAACAATACAATTGGCCGTTCCACCTGCCTTATGTACTTGGTATTTGTTCTCGTCAAAGTCAATAATCTGCCCCCGTTTCAATGTTCCGCTTCCCTGTGGCAACTGAACCATTACATTTTTCGCATCAATTAATCGGAGATAATCATAAATCAGATTGTCTTTATTTACCTCGTATGCTTCTTTCATTAAGTTTTCAGGCATATTATTTCACCCCTTTCCTATGATTAACGTGTGAAGCTAATTTAGATGACTTTTCATCCTCTTTGTTCTCCTCACTTTCCAGTTGAAAACCAACTTCATTTACTTTGGAATCTTTACTGTCGGACAGAGCAGTCTGCATATAAGCTGCTGCCTTTTTGGAATCATCCACCATAGCTTCATAGGCAAGGGTCTTAGCATCTTTTGGGTGCTCGCCGTACTTTGCCTCTTCCAAGACATCCGATGTAACACTTTTTGCAAGTTTATCTAAGTCTTTCAGCCGTGTCCTTTCTTCCTTTGTTCCCTCTGCTTTTGCCTCATCCAGCATTTGGTCTACTTTTGCATTTTCTTCCGGATTTTCTTTCAAAAATTCTTCCAGTGTCATTTTCTGTTTTCCTTCCTTTCTTTCATTTTTTGTTTTATCAGAATCAGCATTATTGCTGTTATCCTGTACATTCATATTGTCCGATGGTGTTACTCCGGCAATCTCATTTCTTTTTAATGCCATGGCAAATTTTTTTACCATTTCATTTGTAAATATTGGTACAGAAGAATTTACAACCACCAATTCATCCGGGTTGCCAAACATATAATCATCAATAAATCCTTTTTCTATCGCTGTTTTTACAGACATATAGGTATTTTTGTCCATTAACTCCTGCAGCTCTTCTCGGTTCATTTTCGTCTTTCTTACATACGCATTTATAACAGATTCATTAAATTCTTGTAATGCGTCTGCCTCCATCTGCATATCCCGATAATCCCCTTCTGCATAACTCTGTGTATTATGGATCATAAAAATGCTGGTATCTGACGCTAATACATTATCTGCTGCACACGCTATAATAGACGCTGCGGACATCGCCGCCCCCACTATATGGGCGGTAACCTTTCCCTCATATTCCATCAGCATGGTATAAATTTCAAAGCCGGCAGTTGCTACACCACCATTGGAATTAATTTCCAATATCACCTCATCACCGTTTGCTTCTGTCAATGTCTGTTCAACGTCCCCCGGTGAACAGGCCGGCATTCCGAGCCAATCATACATCCACTTGCTCCCGGATGTAACAATAGGTCCTTTTACATTTACTTTTACTGCCATATTTAATCCTCACTTTCCAGCACGCCCTGTGCCTGTTTTAGTAATTTATTTTCATTTTCAAGGGTTCGTATATTATCTTCAAAGTCACTTCCGTTCAGTGCCGCACACTCATCTTCTCTTGTAGAGAACCCTTCCTTTACTCTCTGTGCTGCTGCCGCAACCTCTTTTCCCGGTTCCAACTGTCCCTGTGTCGGACCATTCCATGTACAATTTGTATAAGCTTTCCGAATCAGAATGTTATTAAAAAAGCCGGGAGCATTAATTCTTCCTTTGCTCACAGCTTCTGCAAACCATATGTTATATACTTCTTGGCAAAAATCGTTAATAAACCAAGTTCTTCGCATTCGGAAAGCCTTCCAGCTTTCATTCATCGCTCCTTTGGAAGCGGAAAAACTTTTATTAAAAGATTTTAAGAGCACTTCCGGTGCACAGTCTAAGGCAGCTCCAACTTGTTTTAGAAGAGAATTTATAAATACATCAAAGCCCGAAGCCGGATGATTGGCGGTAACCGTTTCAACCCCCTCTCCTGTCTTTAAATAATGTACCGTACCACTGCCGATTGTTATTTCCTGTTCGCCAAGTTCCTCGGATTCTACTTCATCTTCGTGCTCCTCTCCCTTAAATCCTTCCGGACTTTCACCATCCTCTGTTGTTACAAACACAGCAAAAAAAGCGTTTACTACTGCCGCCATAATTTCTGCTTCTGTGTAACGGCCCATCTGCTTAATTGTCTCTATGACTGGAGCAAGAAACGGTACACCACGATATTGTTCGGCTCGGTCTGCATTAAAAATATGTAAAATATTAGGATTTCCTGTATTATTCCCACGTTTTACAATCCGCACCCACTCTTTTTTCTTAGAAGAATCTTCCCCTGGAAAAATAGAACTGATGTGATATGCCTCTACCTTTCCATCCTTGGATATTTCTATCCCGTTCATAATGGTATTTCCGTTTTTTTGCTTCTGGTCATATCCATAATATTCTGCATTCAGGCTTCCGGGAGTACATACCCGGTCCGCTTCTATCAATTTTAATCGTAACTGGTATGGCATATAGTCAAGTTCTTCGGAATATTTTAAAAGAATAAACTCTTCACCGTTTCTTAGCCAATCCATAAATACGATCTGTTGGAGTTCATAAAAATTGTTCTGGTCATTGTTATCGCACAGTGTGGATTCTGCCCAAATAGCAAATTCTTTACGGATTGTCTTCTCCAGTTCTTTTTTCTCTTCTTTTGTTATTCCTAAAAATTCATAGTCAATTTTGGGCTTTGGAATCAATCCGCTTCCAATGCAATTTGTCCGATTTGTTGTCAACGCTGCGGAACCAATGGGGTTATTCATTGCTAGATCCCTGCTTCTTTCACGGAGAGTGGTTCGATTTTTCTCTATATCACTTTTGGCGGATTTACTTTTCGCTTTATATTTTTTCGCCCAGCTCTTCCTCTTGGAAGCTCCCCCATTGGAATACCCGGAGTTCATGATACGTTCCGGCATTATTAGGTTGTTTGCTGCTTTTACAGTCGATTCTAGCATATTTATTTTTGCCCTTGTCTCTGCTCTACGACGATAAGTTTCTGGAGACACATAATTAATTAATTTATCCAATTTATTCATAGTCATGCTCCTTAGTCCATTGGTATTACACGTCGAACTCTCCGCTTTTTATTTCCATACGTTTCCAGCGAAGCAATTTCATTTTCCAATTTTTCAATCATCTTTTGTACTTCTTTCAAATCAGCTCTTGTAAGTGTTTTAGAACCAAGCGTATAAGACTGGCTGTTCAATATTTTGCTTTCCGCTTTATAATATTCATGGAGTCTTTCTTTTTTTAACTGAATACGACTCTGCAATTTATAATTCATTCCCATGATTCTCCTTTCGTCTGCCGCCTGACATTATTAACCGCCCTTTTCTTTCCTCTTTTCATGTAATTAATTCCATTATCCAGTTTTTCTTCTAAAACATTCCATACCGGACGTCGAATTTTACAAGCAGCATATCCATAATTAAATAAATCAAGAGGCTCATTTCTTACACCATTTTTCTTTACCCATGTGTATTTATAAATGCCCCTTACTTTTTTAAAGACTTTTTTTTCCGACAAGAGTCCCTCGTAATATTCATCTGTATATCCCCGGCCTGCATTCGCCGGGAAGTGGCTATATCCCTCTCCCGGTATATCAATTTCCAACCGGTTCACAATGTCCTCTTTCCCGGAATTTACTCCAAGAATATATATCGTTGTTTCATCTACTACGACCTCTTTTCCGTTTTTCAGCTTTTCTTTGATCTGGCCTTTCGATTTTTTATGTATCAACGGGATTCCGTCGGCACTTCCGGTATATCCTTTTACTCCGTAAACAGCTTTTCCCTTTTGTTGCATTTTCTTTAGCCATTTGTATACCGCATTCGTATGGTCACCCCCGGTATCAATGACCGTTGCTGCAATATTTAATCTTGTGCCATCTGCAAACGAAAATTCCTGTTCGAGATATTCTTCTAATTCCCTCCATACTTCATTTTTCTCAATGTTTCCATAAATTTCTGTCTTGTAAATCCCCCATGACTGATATTCTCTCGCCCAGCCCCGTATCTCTATTTCAAATCGGTCTGTCTGTACATCCACTGCTGCCGTAAGCATAAGTACACCATCCGGAATGTCTGCTTTATAAACCTCTGCCCGGCTTTTCAACACTTCTACTGTCACAGAACTCTCATCCACATCGGTATTATCCCATGTTTTTCCAAGAGCAGTATTTACAAAAGAAATCATGTCATTGGGGTCATGGTATTTTTTCATTCGTTCATATGCTTCTTTGTACTTCTTAATCATTTTTTCCCAACTGGAAAACGGACTGGCTAATTCATTTAAGTGAAAAGAACGATGGCTTTTTCGCTCCGGATGAGCTGCAATCCACCTATGATTAGATTCTTTCCAATCCTTTTCACTGATTTTTTCACCACATTCCACACATTCCATTGTAATTGTCTTAAATTCGACCCGGTCAAAGTCATATGGCTGCCATTTTCCACAACACGGGCATTCGACGCACCATTCTTCCATTGTTCCGGATTCAAATTCTTTTTCTATCTTACTCTCACCGGAACGGGTCGGTGTGGACATTTTTATATGCTTTTCGTTCCAATACGAGGTGGAACGTTTCTCTGCTAGATTGACCGGATTTCCCTCCTCTCCAGCTGAATCCGGGAAACGGTCGATTTCATCCATCCATATAATCCTAAGGGGCATGGAGGAAAGAGAAGAAGGGGAATTCGCTCCGGCAAGGACAATGTGACCACCCGGATAGCTTTTATACAAAAGGGTATTATCGGTATCCCTTGCCTTTACCGGTATTTTTTCACTTAGAACTTTTACATCTTTAAGCATAGTATCCAGTCTTGTCTTAGAAAATACTTTTGCAAGATTTAATATTGGTAATACTAAAAGCTGTGTGGATGGTTCATAATCTATATAATAGCCGATTCCACAAAGTAATATTGTCGTTTTCCCTACCTGTGCAGAACTCATAACAGACACATCTATTATTCTTGGGTCTGCAATGGCATCTAATATTTCCTTTTGGAACGGCATATTTCCAACACGGAACTTGCCCGGCTCGTTAGAGCCTGCTGGCAATATCATGTTCTCCTCCGCCCATTCGGATATACTCATTTTCTTTCTAGGCTTTAATACATTTGCTAGATTACATATAAAAATCAGCGTGTGATATGAAACTTTCTCATTCTTCTTCAAACGTATCACTCTCCAAGAATATATTTTCATTAATTTCGATATGCTCATCGGAGTAGTAATCCGCCGGATTATACTCCGAAAGTTCCTCCAGAGCATTATCCAGCTCCTCTTTTAACAGCACCTGAATTTCTAATTTTGTTTTTCCCTCAGCTTTTGTAGCAAGTTTTGCCGGAAGGGCCAAAATCTTTTCTTTAAATGTAATCAGCATATCTGTAATAACTCTTCCAACATCTTTGGAACGATGAACCTGTCCTTGTATTAACTGTAGTTTTATTTGGTTTATACAAGACTTCCAATGTTCATTAGCTGCCTTCTCCTTATTTAGGTCTAAATAATCTCCATCATCAAGATCAATTTTCTCCCCGGCTTTTGAAGCTTTAAGTGCTAATACATAGTTTTTAACACTATGTAACAATAAATACTTTCCATGGGAATCCCTTTTTAACAACCCCTCATCTGCTAGATGCCGGACCATCCGGTCACCAATGCTTAAACATTCCCCTATTACTTTTGCAGATACTGTTATATCCGAAATATCATCTATTTTTCTTTTATCCGCCACATTATCACCTCCAAACGGAAACGGCAACCCGATATTTTTTGTGCAGAAAACTAGCCTTACTTTGGGCCTTAAGCACCCGCGAGATTTTATTTCTCCGGCACAGTACCTACTCAAATTTGGCTATTTATTGTTGCCATTTTACACGTATATTGTGTTTATTTTTATTGTCATATCTATTATTGTGTAAACTCTTTTAAATTCGAGTTCTTTCTTATTATTGTTTCTTATATTTTAATTTCTTTATTTTACAATTTCTTATTATGTAAACTTTTAAAATAAACGAAAACAGATTGCCATTTCTTAATATAAAAACCAAAATAAAAAAGACCTGCCTAAGCATTTACTCAAGTAAGTCTATATTTTTATATACCTGTGATATAGTATCCTGTGTTATACCAATGTACCTTAAAGTTATAGATTCGTGGCTGTGATTAAATAGTTCCATAAGCGTAGCCACATCTTTTGTTTTCTTATAATAGTGATATCCAAATGTTTTTCGCATGGTGTGTGTGCCTATTCCGTCCTGTAATCCAAACTTCCTACCAGCGTCCGATATAATTTTATATGCCTGCTGCCGACTAATCGGCTCATTCGCATTTTTTCTAGGAGAACGAAACAGACATTCATAATCTTTTTTATCCTTAATATAATCATCCAGCAACTTACGGATAAATCTGTTTATTGGTATCCGCTTTTCTTTACCTGTCTTTTTTTCCCGGAAATAGAAATACTGTTTCTTTGCATCTCTAACTCTAAGAGGTAGTATGTCGGATATCCGTAGTCCCATATAAATTCCAATAGCATACATAATTCCATTCCGCTTTTTCTTTTCATATAGATAATCAAAGATATCTTTTACTGTCTGCTTATCTCTTATTGGCTGGACCCGATTCACTTTATCATCTCCTTTTCCACGTACGTAAAAAGGAGAGGGAACATTGTCCTCTCTCCTTCTATATCCATGATATCATTATAACACACCTTAACACGACATTTCCACGACATCTTTTATTTTTTTTTAGATCAGTAAAATCAACGAAAACACGGCAAAAAACACCACTTTTTTATGATTTTTTTTTAAATTTTTTATAAAAAAATTATGTAATAAATAATTATTTCCATGTCAGAATCTGACACCATATTTTTCCTTCATCTTTTTCTCTATCCGTTGAACTTGCCGGACGGAATAGCCGACTTTTATTGCTGTTATAGTCTGGCTATACTCTAAGATCTCTCTATAATAGAAGACCTTAGCTTCTATATCATTGGTCTCTTTATATATTTTTTGTAGTTTTTTTCTCTTTCCTTTTAGTTCCGCTAGTTCTTTATTAATTTTATTTAAATTAGCACGCAGACCATCTATCTTATTTACAATGGAAACAAAATCCTGCTGCCCGGCACCTCCCTTTACTTTGTCCGTGGAATAGTTTATTCCCTTTATCGTTCTATTATTATGGCAACAGGAATTTAAGTATTTTTGGATTTCTTTCTCGATCTCCTTTTTAATATATACTTTTTCCTGTATACGTTGTTCTATAGATTTTATAAATTCCCCATAACCAGTTTTAAGCGGCCTTCCTTTTCTGCCCATATTGTTTCCAGCTCCTTTACGGCAATTGTTTATTTTTGTTCATCTAGTTTTTTGAGTGCAATATTAGCTGCTGTTTGTTCTGTAAAGAAATACTTTCCAAAACTGCTGTTCTTTATCATATGCGTTTTCCCCATAAAATCGGGGTTGGTAATATCACGGACTACAATTCTTGCATCATTGTTCCCTAAAAATTCAATTTTATCAACGCAGCATATATGTAGTTCATTGTAATATTTTAATTGGCTGCCGATTAAATATACAATATCTCCTTTTTTTACGTTACTAAACAAAAGTAAGCCCAGTTCCGCATATTTTTTACACCTCATCATCAGCTCCATATTATCTTTGTAGTATTCAATAAGATTTTTCATGCGTCTATATTCTTTAAACGGATTTTTCACAATATTCACTCCTTGCACATAATAATTTTTTTTCTAAAGAATCCATTTGCATTTTACTTATTTCTCTTTGCGGGAAAGAATTAAATATATTTGTTTTTACTTTCTGTTTCGAATTAGCAATCCGGTTATTCGCTGTTTTAATTTCTAATCCATAAACTGCATTTACCATGCAGGTAAGTAAATAACTACGAATCTTTTTTACTTCTGTTTTGTTTTTTAGAAATTCTGCTATAACGAATCTCATGTGAGATAAATTAAGGCTCAATAATTTTTGCTGTACAATACCAATCGGTTGCCATTGACTGTTTACTAATATTTTCCGCTTTTTGGAATTTAAAACGCAAACTGCTATTTCTACGCACTGTTCTAACACAGCACTGGCTGCACTGTCGTCTTTATAATCCGCTTTTATAACATCATATCCAATCTGTTCCAAAAAGCATTGTTTATAATTATCTTCATGGACAGAAAAGATAGGATTTAAAGTATTATTAGTAATCTCCTTAGTATTCTCTGTATTTGTCTCACATTTTTTTGTGGGAGGCTCTTCCATTTTTTGGTGACACCCTGTCACATTTTTTTGTGGGAGGGGGGTATTATCAATGATCTTCGCATTTTCGACATCCTTCATATTTTTCGGCTCTACTCTCTGCGGATAAGTTAATTCCTGTAATTTGTCCGGATATAGCTGGATAAAAAGAACATTATTATATACCTTTCCAGCTTTTGTAATTTCTCTAAATACTCTTTTAATTACTCCTATTTTTTCCAAAGCTACAATAGCAGCCGTTACCTGTCGCTTACTAACATGATAGTATTCAGCCAGACTTTGGTAACTTTTTTGAAGTAAATCCTTTTTAAATTTTGTTCGATAGCCTACAAATTCCCCCGTTTCCTCGTCCCTAATTTCAATTGGACGATACCAGTAAACAATTTCCGACAAAATTATAATTGCCAAAAGGTAAGGTTTTCCTTTTTCTTTTGTAACCGTCTTGAACCAAGTAGGGGGAATTACATTACCAGAAAAATTCATTGCAGAAAGGCGGTCTGCAATCTCATTTCCACTTGTGTATTCCACAGTTTTATGTCCTCCTTTCCGCTCCCAGCTTACGTATCAGGCCGGGAGCGACTTTCCATGTTGTACTGTCATTCAAATTGGCTTCTTACAGCGTAAAAACTCTATTACCCATACCCAAGGGTTAGCGTCCCATCCGTAATGAGTAAGGTCTTTTTCCTTTATAGTGGGGTTCCAAATGCTTTTAAACCCAAGAACATAATATCCCTTACCGTCCGAAGCTATATATATTACGGGTTGGTTTTCGGATGGGCTTAACTCTTCGTAACATTGTACTGCTCCCTCTGCTTTTGCCTGTTCCTCGGTTATATCCTGCAACCGCTCTACCCTAACATCCGTAACCTTTAACCATATACGTGCAGCTTCCTTTGGCATATGTATGGCTGGATGCCATCTACAACAAAATTTGTTGTTATCCGCTCTGTAATAATATTGTTCTTTGTTGTAGTCTAAACTTCCTTTACTCCACGTTTCCCGGACATACAGAATATCTCCTGGCTGGTATGGCGGCTTATATATGGTGCCGATTAGTTCATTATCGGGCATATTGCAGAAAGGTGTGAACATTGATTCTCTTATTCTCAAAAACTCTTCCGGCAGATTGTTTGGACACGACATACACCCTACTCCACTTAACTGTTTCGGTTTTACCATTCGTCTGGTCACCGTCTTCCTTCCGTCCAGTATCGCCCGGACCATTTCTGTATTAAATAAAATAGGTCTTATCACTCTACATTCCTCCCATCTTTAATGCCCGCTTCTTAACATACAAAACAAAAGTTCCGTCATTGGTTTTTTTCTCGGTCCTAGGACACATTTCTGTATAACAGCCAGCTTCCACCGACCATTCTCGCAATCAATTTCCGTTGGATTTTCAAATTCATCCGTCATTTCTGACATAAAAGGTATTGCAACCATTATTCCAAAGTGATTCGACGAGTCTGGTGCCACTTCGTGTAAATGTCTCGCGAATGTGCCATCTCGAAAATCCTGCAACAAGTCCTTATAACATTCCATCGTTGTCACTATGTAATTCTTCTCTCCAAGGAAATTTAATCCATTTCCGCTATAAACATCTTGTTTGCAACTCTTGATTTCATAGCAGACAAATATACCCTTTTCTATATCTGACACAGAGCACTGTCCAGCTGGAACAAATTGCATATAGTCAACCCTCTTAGGTTTTCCTTTGGTTGCCCAGGGATCAATGCTGACTTCTTTTGCCCAATATTTACCTATTCCTCCAAACCTATTTGAAACAAGTAGGTTTCCGAGAAACTCCGTTGTCTTTTTCCTATCCATCACAATCCCCTTTCCTTCAATTTCCGGCTGATAATAGGTATCAGCATCTTTGCCGACATTTTCATATGAATCGCCGTCGGAGCTTCCACAATTTTAATCAGCATATCCACATATACCTGCTCAGCAGATAAACCTTCCGCATAATCTTCCGCCTGCTTTTTTGTTTCCTGCACAATAGGAATACCATTACACAATTCAGCAATCTCATGGATTAGCTGTGTGCCTCTGCTCGTAAATGCAACGCTATTATCTTCTTGTGCCATGGGCTCATCTAAAAGCTCACTGATCAAATCATCAATTTTCATGCTGCACCTCCTTAATATGTAACCGATAGTAAATTTTACCGGGTTCTGCTCCCCATTCTTCCTTGCCTATGCCAACTGATAATGTGCATTTCGCTATGAATGAGGGAGAGGTTTTACTGTAACCGTTGCGGAACATTATGCTTGCAACAAAACTTTTAGTTTCAAGACATTTTGGATACACAACTCCGTATGCACATTCTCCAAACACTTTTGAAAACCTAGACATCCAATAAGATGTTGTTTCCCGATATTTCTCTTTTTCTCGCCTGACAAAATGATGTCAAACCATTTCTTTTTAATTGGTAGTACTAACATTTTCATTGCCCTCCTATTCCTCTGGCATTTCATAAACCAAATTCTGTGCGAATATGTATGGTCTCTGCACCATTGCCGCCTGGTCGTAGGCATAATCTGAAAATCTCTCATTTTCGTATGCCTGACATATTTCTTTTAGAATTTCAAGACAGCGTTCTTTTGATTTGTACTTCCCGACCTCTTCAAGGCATCCATCTGAAATAAAAATTTTATGTTGGATTTCTTCTTTCCTGCCATTCTTTACAGTATCCTCTCCGTATTCCAAACCATTGAAAGATATTCCGAATATCATCAATTTTTCTTTATTCTGACTAACTATCAACATTCTTATCATCCTCCTTTTTTACATAAACCTGCCGTCCAGCATATGTAACACCTTTTATTGGTTCAAAATGCGCAAGTTCCTCACATTTTTCTTGATACAGTTTATCTATTTCCATCATCTGCTGCGGAGTAAGACCTGTCTTTTCATACTCTGCCAGTCGCTTGAAACATTCATTGATTACGCAATCTGTGCAAACCCCACCTTTAGTCATGCAATGGTCAGGGCAAGTATCGCAATCGTCTACCTTTCCATCACGTCCTACGCTACATAACGCCTTTGGCATATAACCACCTTCAAAATATCCATCCTCAATCATCAATTTTTCCATACTATTTACCTTATCCTTCCTGTTTATATGATTCTGGCAGAGGCTGCCAAGCAATAAATTCGAGTGGCACTCGGTCACATCGCCCATCCAGATGCCTTTATGATGACATGATACCCCATAAGTCTGAAACATCTTATTATATTCTCCATATCGAAAATATTCGTACCAAACAAGTACATCCTTTCCGTCTTCCGGCAGTCGTTCACTACATGGAATCCACTCATTGAGTTTAGGCTGTTTTTTAATTTTTCCAATTACATTATGCAACATTGCTAATTGATTTCTTAGTGCGAATTCAAACATTGCCTCATTTGGGTTCTTTTCCGCTGTGTAAAGCTGTTTTTGCGTCTTCTTACCTAATTCACATAAATCTTCAAGTAACTTTTTTTCATCAATCATCTTATTTTTCTCCTTTTCTCTTTCTGCCATATTTCATTGTAAGAGCTAGACCATCTTCGCCTATATCACTGCTCTTTTCCTCCTGCCCTAATTTCTTTTTGCATTTTTCCAATGCCGCATCATAGTCATATCCAATCTGCTCCGAAAGCCTGTCTGCCATTTTTATGAATTTCTCTCGATAATAGACCTTCCATTGAATATCACTTCTTAACTCATCCAGCATTTTCACATAATCGTGCAGCATACAAATAATCAGAACAATATCACCATAGGAACAACTGACAACATAATCACACATCAGCTTCAAATTGATGGCTTTTTCAATCATTACTTGTTTTTTCTCTTCCTTAGACATCTCTTTTTCTATCTCCTGAAGAAATTGAAAAAAAAACCATAATTGTTCTTGCTTATCCATCCTTTTTACCTCCGATCACTTTGAATTTCTTCCGCCTTTGTTTTGCATGATAATCATCAATTTCATATCTGACACATTGCTCCCTTTCTATATTTCTTTTCACAGTATTACCATCAAATTTTCGACAATCATCACAGAAAAAACATGCCTCCCAGTCATCAGGGAATTTATTATCCCCCAGATGAACCGTTATGCTTTCTGCATTGTTTATACAGGAATTGCACAGACAGTAATAGCATGGGTCCACCATCGGAGTTCTCCGCTCAACACATTTATTGGTGTTTTGTTGCAGTTTTTCTTCCGATATATTCATGAATTCATCAAATCGCAACTGCCCTTTCATTTTGGTGTTCCCTCACTGTATCCATGCCTCCTGTGGCATATTTTCTAAAATTCTGTCCAACTCCTCTATTTCTTTGCCGAAGTTATAACGAAATCCAAGCGATTCTTTTTCGGCTTTTTCATATACCTCTTCTATCTGCTTAACCATCTGCAGATATCCGGTGTTCTGATCATGAAGAATGTCAAGAGCAGCCTTCAGGCAGTCATATCTATGGCTTAACGCTATGTATCCCTGGTAGACCTTGAAGCATTGCCTGGTCGCTACTATCAAATCATCCTTTGTCATGCGCTTCAGTGCCTTTTTCGCATCATCCTCTGCAAAAGAATCCATGCAGTCAATCCCATAATAATCCTGTTCGTATGAATCAAATCCTAGGAGGCCGCCAAAACTGTCCCCGGCGCCAGCAGCCACAAAAAACTTATCAAAACAATCCGGCACCCATTCCTCCCTTAAGTCATTGGACATCTGCTCACATTCCGCACATAAGTCTGCAAACATCATCTTAAATTCATATGCCTCATCCTCATTTCCGTCCAAAGCATTGACAAGCGTTTCCTCGTCTGTGTCAGTATACCAATGAACATCCTCGCATTTCTCCTGAATCTCCCACAGCTTATCTGTAATGGTTTCCAGATTCAGTTCTTTAACGATTGGCTTTTTATACCGTAGCTGCCTTGCCTTTTCCCGTTTTGTTTCTTCAGCATCTACTGCCTTGTCCGTCATACGCTTCCCTCCTTTAATTGTTTCTGAGCCAGCTCGAACGCCAGCATATACAGATCGAGTATATTTGTATTCTCTTTCCCTATATCTCCGACATGCTCCCACGCATTGTCAATTGTTTCAGACAGGATGTCATATCCTTTGGAACCGATTCCTCGGTCATAATCAAAATCCTCTAAAATAGCTTGGATAGCTTCGTCATTGCTATCGAAATTCGGTTGCCAGCACCAATCTTCTACGCCAAATTCTTCAAATAGGTCAATCAGGTCTCCCTTAGCCTTTTCCTCGTCATACACATAAATGTTTCTTGAAAGGCAGTTTATCTTTTCCTCGAAATACCCTGTATTGCAGACAAAGTCACCAAATTTTTCATAGGTCATATTATTGTAATTTGTTGCAATTAGCTCTCCCAAATCACCAGATATATGCAACCGATAATAATCCTCTTCAAACAGGAATCTGATTCTGTAATCTGATGAATCAGGCCTTTTGAAATCCAGAATCTTAATGTTTCCGTAATCATTAAAAGAGGCCTTATGGTTTCTAAAATTCTCTTTCTGTCTTTCTAAATCAATCATTCCGTACCTCCTAATTGTGTGTGGCATTAAAATTTTCCATTGCCCACTTATTCCCTGTCGCTGCTACCGCAATTCTTGTACGCTCCTGCCGCATTTTGGACAAATCATCACTCACTCTCCGTTTCCTCTGTTATATCCGCCAATATCGCTTCCGTATCCAAAAGTTCTTCTATTTCTTTGTCGCAACATGGAGGCTCAATTGTCGGTCCACCGTAACACCGCACCTCATGGGCACAATCGCTGTCATATATGCAGTACCGGCAATAATCGTCTCCGTCATGTGTTTCTATCCACTTAGCAAGTTTTTCATCATCACTCATTATTCTTCATCCCTCCTATATCATTAAATGTCAGCTGCCTACATGGTGGCTCATAATTCATCCAAAGGATTTCTCTCTTTTTAGAACACGCCTGAGAATACGCTGTCATTTCATATTTGCTCCATTCTGCCAGCATTATATTGTAAAGTTCTGTTTCGTAACCGCTGATAATTACATATCCCTTATGCCTTAAAAGCACATCCAAAAGTGCCATTCTTTATAATTTTGTTCTCTAAGACGGTCAAACCGGTTCGGCCTTGTTTCTAGATGTATTCCGAATCCACACATGGAACACCCGGTTCTCTGTGCTTTTGTAGTATAAAGCGTCCCGTCTTGTTTCCTTTTTATTTCTCCATAGATTTCCGGCACTGGCACATCTAAATCCAATGCAAGTTGTAAGATATCCTGTCTAAAAAATGGAGCAAACGGAGCGGAACGCATAACAGTTTTTCCGTAATAATTACATCCATGCTCTACAAGTGCCTCTTCCCTTTGCCCACCCTCCGAAGCCATCATGCCGAGAAATGGCCAGCTGTTATGTTTTTTCGCCTAATCGTCGCACGGCTTTTCTTTTAGAAAATAGCAGCACTTGTTGGAAACTTTAAAAGGTGCTTCTTTGTAATGCGTTCCATATTGTTCATTTGCCATGCCAGCGAACAAATTAAGCCATTTCTGTGGAAGCTTCATTCTGCTATTTGTAGCAAAATGACCCTGTTCTCCGCATTCTCCTGTTATAATAGCGTGTCGGACTGTTTGGTTCTTTTCGGATGGATGCTGGAGTAAGTCAATTTTTCCTGCAATTCTCTTGCTAATTACCGGGAATCCAATTTCATTTAGCACTTCTACTTTAGTTTTATAAGATTTTAACCGTTTTACTCCAAGACTTTTGTGAATCTCTTGTATACTTTTATCTTCAACGCCGGATACAGATATAGCTGGTATATCTATTCCCAGCTTCCGAATTAGTAACAGAAGAGTTATACTATCCAGTCCGCCCACACTTACATGTGTGTTGCAGCCCCGCTTGTCCATTTCTTCTATAAATTCAAGTATTCTTTGTTCTGCTCTGCGAACCTTTACAAAATATGGCAGATTCTGCATAGCAGTAAACTTCTGTTTTGCCTCTTTCTTTTTCTGTCTCCATTGTTCATATTCTTTATCTTTCATTTTTGGAAATAGAATCTCCTTTCCGCTCCCGGTATTACACCGTTACCGGGAGCTGCTGCCTGTTTACGGTTACGTCCGTGATGTATGTTAATTTGGTGCAATCCTATTCCGTCTTAGAAAATGTAATTCCATTAAATCAGCTGCTGTGAGATATTCTTTGGCGAATTTACTATTTCTATGGGTTTCCTTTACCTTTTCCCGGAACTGTTCTAATGTGCCAAAGAAACAACCACATTTTACGCCTATACTTCCATCCTTTTGTCGAAAAAATGTTGTTGTCCGGTGCATGGATCCAAATCCATGTATTGTTGTATAATCTGCGTTACCGTACACCACTGCGTCACCGTACACCATTGCGTTACCGGACACCCATGCGTTACCGGACACCCATGCGTCACCGGACACCACTGCGTCACCGGACACCCATGCGTCACCGGACACTCTTGCGTCACCGGACACTCTTGCGTTACCGTACACTCTTGCGTTACCGGACACTCTTGCGTTACCGTACACCCTTGCGTCACCGTACACCACTGCGTTACCGTACACCACTGCGTTATCGTACACCCATGCGTTACTATGTTGGCTTATATTTTCTTCCTTTTCGATGTATCCACCAAGGTCTCCCCCTTTTACATTTTTAAAAGAGATTAAAGCCTTAATTCTAAATAATTTCTTTCCACAATACATTTTTGTATCCGATGTTAATTCAAATTTCAACACGACAATTCCTCCTTTACCAGTTTAATAATTGTTTAATTGCTGTTTTTATGTCCTTCCATAGTTCCCTCATTTTTTGGTTTTTCCCATTTTTTTAAATCATCCAGCAGACCATAATCTACTGCCAGATCAAAGATTTGTTTTTCTTCCGGAGACATTTTATTGTATTCCGCTTCCCAGTCCATTTCTATAACCCTTTCCGCACTGCTGCCAGCGTCGAAAGTTCGTTGTAGGAATAACATTCATTTCGCCTTCCGTTTACTTTACAGAGTGCGTGGTGCTTATACAATTTCCGGATCTGTACGAAGCCTTTCTTCTTGTTTCCCTCTTCGTCGGTAAAAAGGACACTTATGTTCTGCCCTTTGTACAGATTTAACCGTACTGGAGTCATGTCCTCAGCTGTCAGCCTTATGTCGGTTTTTGGCTCTTTTGTTACTCCGACTATTAATTTTTCCTTCATTTTTTTCTCCCTTTCAATTGGTGCCAAATTATTGTTGTTTTTTCTCGTACTTTAGCAGCTCGATTACTTCTGTTTCACTACTTCCACTATGTCGAAACTCCTCGTGTATATCAAATTTAGTTTCTGTCCTTTCGGGCTTTTTCCCCAAAATATGGTATATAACCTGTGTGTATAAGTGCTCTGACCAATATTGTTTATAAGCCGGCATTTCTTCCACGATAAGCTGTATTCCATCCGGAAAGATAAAGCGGTAGTATGTAATGCCAAGAGTCGGGTTTTTATGCCATACTCCCCATTTTTCATAATTTTTTATCCATTCTTTCCGTTCGTCATTGTTTTTTAGAATAGGGAAACGATATACCGGTTCAGTCTCCTGTTCCTCTCTCTTTTCCGGTCCGGGAATCATTTCCGGCTGCGATATTGCAACCTCATCATCTTCTTTTTCCGTCTCCATTTTATTAAAAGTAACATGAGGAATAGGGGGAGCGTCAATGTCTTCTGTATCCTCTAAAAAAGTAACGTTTACATTTTTTGCAATATGTCCTTCCTGTTCCTTAGATTGCCAGCTGGTAATAACTATATTTAATAAATTGTCATAGGACTGCCGGGACATAAAACTATTTGTTTTATTAACCGCATCATAGTGATTTGTAAAAAAAATGAAATGTATATTATCATCTGTTGGAAGCTTTATTTTCCCTTTATCTTTTAATAGCCCAATAAGCTTTTCAGTCTTATCCTTTGTTTCCGTAATATCATAATTTTCATTCAGCCAATTGCCATACGCTAATTCTTCTAGAATTACACGTGCCAATTCCTCATCCATGGCTTGGAGCATTTTGTCTTTATCACCGTTTACTTGCTTCTCCTTTTGTGTTTTATAGGCCTGTGCCAATTCTTTTACATCCTTAGACAATAACCGGCTGCTCTGTATTACTTCTTTCTGCTCATCTTCCGGCAGACGAGAAGTTTCATAAGACTTAGAAAAATTAACTTCCCCATTATTAAATGCTTGCATTCCCTCTTTACAAAGGGAAGAATTTATCTTATCGACCTGTGCCATTTTAGTAGACGATACTCCAAGAGCCTTTGCTACATAATCTCGCAATGTCCCCTCTATGGTCACATCTCCATTCTTTACCGCACGTGCGAGCCATTCTTTATAATCTTTCGCCTGTTGTACCAACGTAACATCATCCAAAATCCGATTAAACGCATTGCCGGATATAAGAGTAAGCATAAACATAGGCTCGGACATTTCTTTAACAAGACAGCGTACTTTCTTAAATTTCCCATATCCCCTATTAATGTTATATTGTATGGCACTAAATCTCCGATGGCCGGATATTATATTATCTTTACCTTCTACTCTTCCAATCAATAAAGGTTCCAAATGTCCAACTAAGAGCATGTTATCCGCCAATTCTTCTATATTTTCGACGGGATAATTATTCTTTTTGCTTGGGGATATTCCAGCGGCATCAAGGAACATTTCCACATATTCTTCTGTGTTAATATTCATTAATTTGGAGGAATTATTTAGTTTTTCCGACATTTTTATTCTTGGCATAAGAAAACTCCTTTCGTATAGATGCTGGCAGCGATTCAATATATTCTTTCACAAAGATTTTGTAATCAACACAGGCAGCGGAACGTGGACTAAAGGTAAGCAGTCCGCCCCCCTGCGAAAAGGTAGACATATCTACTTTTTCGCTGTATCGAATCCTCGTATTAAAGACATCATATTGGCTGTTACGAAGTACCGTATCTGCAGCATACATATTTTTCTTATACATTGTTATTAAACACTTCATAGTGTCTAAATTGGGATTATAAGATATTAAGTCCTCTACAATTTCATATAGATCTTGCATTCCATCCAAAGAATTCTTGTCCAGTTTAATTGGAACAATAATATCGTGTGAACAAACAAGAGCATTCAGGATGTTTATTCCTACTCCCGGAGGATTGTCAATAAGGCAGAAGTCATATTCATTTTCTACTTTCTTTAAAGCATTTTTTAACGGAGTAATCTGCTCCCGGTACGAATCCTTTAGCAAATTTGTCAGTGCATCATCCAGATTCATATTTGCCGGGATTAAATCAAGCTTGGCATTTTCAGGGTAACAAGGTTTAATAATACGATTAATATCTGTATTTTCTTGTCTGTATATATCCTCAACGGATGGACAATCGTAATTATGTAATTCAAAATGCTTTGTAACATTCGCTTGAACATCATTGTCGACGATTAAGACTCTTTTTCCATAGATTTTAGATAAAATAACTGCCATGTTAATTGTTGTGGTTGTCTTTGCGACACCACCCTTTAGATTAATTAACGATATAATTCTCATGTTGATTCCCTTTCTTTATTTAAGCATTTAATGACTCTTACCTTGATTTGCCGGGTGCTGCTCTATATAATCCGATTTACAAAATGTACAAGTTTTAATAGGTATAATAACCCAATACTTTTTCTTGCACTTTAAACATTTAACAGTGTAAAATGGAGCTGTAATTTTTACATTGGAATTTGGATAATATTGTGGCAAATCATTTTTCACTTTGCTTGTTTCACTCCCTTATAAAAATGGGGCAACAAAATGCGGACTTTTCATACTGCTGCCCCAAAAAAATGCACCGGAGGTATATTTCGATGCCCTGCCAAACTTTCTCCCGCTGGCAGGCACGGGAAGAATAAAGATATGGAGGTGAATCCATATTTTCCACTAGGCAGCTTGTCCAGTGGAAAATACCTGTGCCGGAATCGAACCGGCTTGTTCACTTAAACCATTCAGGTAGATCTAGCTTTTATTCTCGCTTTTGGTCCGTTTCTTTTGCTCAGTCACTGGTTGGTATCCCAATGCCTGTACAAATGTGCTATAAAGCTTTTTTCTTTCCTCATTGGTCGGAAATCTTTCTTCGCCATTAATTCTAAATATATATTTCATAATAATTTTCCCCCATACTTCTTACTTCTTTAATTTACATTATGGTTTCCCCTTAACAATACAATTTTTCGGGCAAGCTCCTTTGCTTTTTCCAATTCATTTCTTTGCTGTTCTTCCGACTTCTGTGAATAACAATCATCCAGCACCATAATTCTGCAATCGCCATGCATATAATTTTTTACTATGGACATATTCTCACCTCATACTTCTTTAAAAATATATTCAAGCTGCCTTGTACAATTTCCAGCCTTTTGCTATAATAAAAAGGCGTAGAAAAATACTATGGTTGGTATATGTTACGCAACGGTGTCAGAATCTGACACCGCCGGAGAACTGTTGCCGCAGTTTTCCTTATTGGGTTCGGTTGCCGCCGAACCCTTTTTCTTTCCCAGCCGGATTTCGTGCAAAAATGACAACAGCCAATTTAATAGTAAGGAGTTCTATATGAACCGGCTGGGTATGGATTATCCGGGAATCGAACCCGGGACCGTCCGGTTATGAGCCGGATGCTCTGACCAGCTGAGCTAATAATCCTTAGTGCCGGAATTCATGGCATGAGCAGTTTCCGACACTCTATCCGTTCATTTTTTGTGCCCTCCAGCGGATAGAAAGGGACGGAGGAAGTCATATTTGCCCCTTTGGGGATGGGGCAAGGCGACGTTCCCGGAATCGAACCGGGAAAACCCTCGTCGCAAATTATTTTCTAGGCCTGCTTTATGCAGTCTGTTTTGGATTTGCCGATTTTTTACAAGTAACATATCCCTGAATAAACATACAAATGTCATGCTGTTCTCGTTCGGAAAGTTTTTGGGTATCTTTTGCCAATTTTTCAAATTTTTCTAAATGCTCTTTTTCTTTCTTCATGTTATCACCCCTTTCTTACTTGATTTTATATCTTATCTGAAATATAATATCCTCAAATGAAAGCTTTCTAAAATATCCCATTTATGAATCAAAGGAGTACCCACAATGTCAAGAGATTTAGCCACATTGCAAACGTATCGTTCCATCGAATTAAATCAAAAAGAAATTAAATACCTAAAACAAGCAGCTCGTAGTTTCAAAGATCCTTTTTCCAAAAAAACCATCTTGGATAAAATTTCTTATAATTTCCCTTTAAAAAACTTATTCGTTATTTTTTACCAATTGATATTTTGGAATTTAAAGGTGTTTGTCCAGCAGAAGTACGGTTGCTTTACCACTTTGGTCTAATTAACCTCATGAACAAAGATAATGAAACTATAAATTTATGCAAAGATGATGACATCATTAAATCTTTTGCTATAACCGATATTGGCAAAATGTATCTGCTTTATCACAAAAGATGGTATTGTGCACATTACATTCCTATTATCATTTCTGTGTTCGCCTTGATTGCCAGTGCTTTTTCTATACTATTTTAAACAGGTCTTAAATTCATTTAATGACTCCCATTAACCATAAAACAATAATTGATTCACTCAAATTGTATAGAAACAACCTAATAAGCATAGTAAAAGAAAATCTCTTCCATTTATTATAGGAATAACTTAAACTATCATGAATTTCAATACGCCTATTATAATATTCACTCCATTTTCTGTAGAACAAACCTTTTATTTGGTAACTCAAATTTGTACTCGAATTTTCCACCTTATCATCCTCCAAATAATTTCAAAATAATAAAAGTAATTAATGCATTCAAAATCAAACTTACAGGTAGCACCGAATGATATAAATTAATTGTTTTTTCCTTTAATTCTTTTTCATATTTGAATACCTCATCTCTTGTAATTTCCATTAGTTCATCACTTTTATTAACAATCTTTTTAATATGGTCACTACATTCATCCGCACAATAATTTTGGTTTTCACTATTGTTATTCATGCTGTCCCTCCTCTCCGGTATTACTATTCTTTCTTGTCTTTGACAAGATAATATCATTCTTTGAATAATTTGTCAATGCTTTTTTTGTCTTTGACAAATTCTTGTTGCAAAACATAAATTATTATGGTATTTTAGTTGTAATAAGGGGGAATTCTAATGAATGAACGTATTAGGTATTTAAGAAAAAGTCAATTTTCTATGACTCTAGAAGAATTTGGAAAACGTATTGGTATATCAAGTGGTGCTTTATCTAATATAGAATTGGGCAAACGAAAAGTAACCCAACAACTAATTAAATCTTTGTGCCGGGAATTTAATGTTCGGGAAGACTGGCTTCGCAACGGAACTGGTGATATGTTTGAATCCATGAGTAAAGAAGAGCAGGTCGGCTCTATACTTGGAAAAGTTTTTACGGATACCGAAAGTGATTTATACGATTTTAAAATGTCCGTTTTTTCTGAACTCGGAAAATTATCTGATTCTGATTGGGAAGTAATACAGCGATTAGTGGACGGTATAAAAAAGAAATAGGATTTTTCTACTTCTTTTTTAATTTGACATAATATTCCAAATATTTTATAATTTAAGAAAAAAGGAGATAGTATTATGAAAAAATTTTTTTATGTATTTTTTTTAATTGGCATTACTATTTTATTTAGTTCATGTGATATGGACAAAAATGCTAACGAAAGTAATATTTCTTCACCAACTCACTCACCGCAAATACAAGATTTAAACATACCAAACAAAGAAAACCTTATTGAAATTTATACATCTGAACTAAAAAAAATAACCAATTCTACAATTGAATCTTCATCCTTTGAAAATTATGAAGACAGCGATACTGACATTTCACTGGATGTTATTACACAAATGAGTGATTCTAAAAAACTTCGTATATCATTAATGTATATAAAAGAACTGACGGATTCATCATGGAGTTTGATATCAATAAAGAATTTTGAAAATGAACATGTTTATTATGTTCCAGAAGATATGAAGGCATATTCAGATATGTATGATTATAACTCTGATATCTTAATTGCAAAAGAAGATTTTCAGGATACATATACGCTCAATAAAGTTAATTTTGTTGTTTCATCTAATTTAGAAAAAGATTCAAATTCATATAAATTTTTCACTCATGATAGAAATAGAATGATTTCAATTTTTACGTCTGAAACAGCTGGTAAATCATTAGATGAGATTTGGGAAATGACATATCCTGATTTTAGCAATTACTCTCTAGATAATGAAACTACTTTAAAAATAGGTGAAAAGACCGGTAAACAATGGAAGTTTTCTTTTGACAATGGAAATTCTACACCATATCAAGCAGTTATGACAATGGTCCCAATTGGGAAAAAAGTGTATTGCTTTTATGTCTGCGAGAAATTTATACTTGATTCTTTTGTATATGAACAAATTTTAAAAAGCATTACTTGGAACAAATAAGAATAAAAAATATTAGAAAAGGAGATCATTATGAATAATTATTGTATAATGTGCGGAAAGGAACACACAGGAGATTACTACGTATGCAACGCTTGTATTACAGAATATAATCTAACAGAAGAACAAATTATGGAAATGGGAGGCAAGCGTGATAAATTTGAAATAAATAATTCTGTATCTCCCATAGAAACAGATCAGTCCGTAAAAAAAATGTCGGAACCCAAGCCAATTGTAAAGGAGAATGAGAATGTTCATACTCAACAGGAATCTCAAGTACAGCAAAAAAATATGACTACACAAACACAAAACAATTCAGACCCCTATTTAATTCTGCTTCGCCGTATTGACTCTAATTTGTATACTATCAAAACAATTATTGTAATCCTGTTTACACTATTTCTAATTGGGGTATTTATCGGACTTATCGGTATGGCTTCACTATTAGATTAATTCAAGCATCGTACCAAATAGAAAGGGCAATACTCACCAGTACTGCCCTTTTCTTTTTTACAATTTCACATTTAACTTTTCACTTAGTGCCTCCTGCAATACCTTGGAAAAATTAATTCCTGCTTGTTCTGCCTGTTCGCAGAGCCAATATGGAATAGTACAATTTTTCTTTACAGCACGATTTCTTATTTTCTTTCTGTACTCATCTACATCTACATCTACCAAGGTCAAAATACCTTTAGAATAGTCGAAAACATCTGCGTCCCTTGCTGCTAAATCAATCGCAGTAGAATAACTGGATGGTTCTGGTAATTCTTTTCCATCATCTTCATAATCCATTGCTTTCAATCCAATGGCATCCCTTGCCATCTCAATAGCATTTGCAATTGTCTTGCCTTCAGTGTAAATTTCCATATCCGGAATATACACTAAGTAGATAGAATCATTTTGGGCAATAAATGTTGGATATGCTCGTAATTTTTCCTTTCCCATTCTCTTCACCTCCTCCAAATATATTGTCACGCTTTTTTGGATACTTGGGGGCTATTTGAGCCCCCACTTCTTTAGTATCATTTTTGCGGTTATCTCATTAATTTCTTTGTGCCGGGGTATCTGTTCTGTGTCAGAACCTCTTTTATATGTATCGTGATTTCCACCATGCTCCTTGAAACGAAATCCGGCACTTTCCAACTTCTTAATTAAATCTCTTCGTTTCAATTGTGTACCTCCTTTCTTGATTATATCTACATTATACGCCTTTTATACGTATTTGTCAATGGTTTTATGCGTATTTTATGCGTATTTTTATATAAAGTTCTGCATTTATAAAATTGGAATATTTTTCCAATACACTTTTTGTAAAAATCGCGGTAATATAAGAATAGCAAAAGACAAAGAGGTGTAAAATATGAAAATAGCAATTTGTGATGATTACGAAATAGCCTGCCTATCTTTAAAAAAATATCTGTTGGAATATGATAATTCGCTTGATGTATATATCTACCAGACAGGCGAGGATATAATAAAAGCAGAAATAGCAGAATCCTTTGATGTCGTAATAATGGATATACAATTAGTACCAAATTGTCCACCAGATGACGAAAATGTACTGACCGGCATTGATATAGCATATCAATTGAAGCAGATTGACCGAAATATTATATTGATCTATTTCTCCGGATTATATAATAAAAAAATGATAAAGACCGAACCCTTTGATTTTTTACAAAAACCCATTAGCCAAACTTCTGTTAATGCCGTAATGGAGCGGATTACAAAATGGAAAAATCATCAATCTCCGGCTAAATTCACATTTTCTTTTCGAGGCATTAAATATGTATTAGATTTACCGGATATACTATACTTCTATTCTGTACATAGACTTATTATTATTCATACGAAAGAAGAAGATTTTAAATTTTATGATAAATTAGATCATGTGCAGCGGACAGTAGATGGCATAACCGGAACATTTGTGCGAATTAGTAAAAGTTATTATGTAAATATGCTCTGGATGGAAGAAAGCTCTAAGGGAAAAGTTGTTATAGCCGGGGAAGAACTGACAGTTTCTAATCGTTATAAAAAACAATATGAGGAAGGCCTGGAACGACACTATTCAATTTAGAAATTATTTTGTACATAAAATTTGTTCATTTGTACAACTCCCTTTATTTTTACTAAAATTTGAATTAAACTATAAATGCAAAAGGGGGTACACAAATGACAATAAATGCTCTAAGGGAAAAAATACTGGAATGTATAAATCGAATTAACAGTCGAAAGCATTTGCAGCTAATTTATGGACTGGTAAAAACATTCAGTGAAACGGAAAAAACAGAGGATTAATCCTCTGTTTTTTTATTACCGACATTTTATACCATCCATACGTCTGTAATAATTTCTTCATCATCTTCATTTTTTTCTGTAGTAAACAGGAATTGAGTTGAATTTCTTGAATTAATATATGCTATTTTGTCATATCCATTGTTGTGAGATTTCCCAACATAAACTTCTGTTTCACCATCTTCTTCTAAATCCTCAAATGCATAAATAATTTCATCCTCGTCAAATTCTTATCCGATAAGTTCTTTTAAATTTTTTAAAACATCATTTACTGTAATCATAATTTCCACCTTTGCAGCTCCTACTGCCCTTTCGTTTTTTTATTTGGAGTATTGCCCTTTGCTTGATTATATATTATCACTATTTTTAGTGATTGTCAACACTTATTTTTAAAAAATCTAAAAATATTTTATTTTTTCCTCGTCTGTCGGTATTACCGATATGACGTCGGACGGTTCCAGCCGCAGGACAAGACATATTTTATTTAGTGTGTCCGTATTTATATTGCCGCCCTTTTTAATATTTGTAATGGTAGCCTGCGATAATAGACCAGTCGATTTAATACGTTTGCTGTCATATCCTCGTTTTTTTAACTCTGCTAAAATATCTATATTATATTTTATCATCTCGTTTTTACCTCCTGCATTTGATACATTTACTATATTATATAGATGCAAAAAAGTCAACAAAAATATTTTCAAAAAAATATTAAAATAGTTATTGACAATCACTATTATTAGTGATATTATAATTACAGAAACAAACAACACCCCAAACACGAAGGCGGTAATAATTATGGAAATCAAAAGTAACGAAAATATTTTAAGTGGAGAACTGATAGACATGGTTCAACTTAATAAAATTGCAAGGAAAAATGAAAAAAGTTTAAATTACCTTATGAATGTTATGGACGACGAAACGACAAATGTTTATATGTGGTTCAAAAACATTGACACGGATAAAAATTATTTTATAGACATAACAAAATAAGCCGAAACGCTCTACGGAGCATCCGCAGGAACTGCCCCACCTGCGCCGATGATGGCAGAGCAACAAATTGAAAGAAAGGTTAAAAGGTGAAAAATATGAATATGAAAATTAAATTAAAAGATGGAAAAGCAAATGTTTACACGCCTTACAATCCAGATTTTGTTAAGAAAATTAAAGGTATTGGCAATGCGAAATGGAACAGTTCCGAAAAGTGTTGGGTTGTTCCAGAAACAGCCATAGAAGCCGTTAGGGAGATCATGGATGAAGTTTATGGATATTCGGACATTAAAGAAAACGAAACTGTAACACTAAAAGTTAAATTTAGGGAAGAAGTTAGCGAATACCGCTCCGATGTTGTATTATTCGGAAAAGTTCTCGCTCATGCCTATGGAAGAGACAGTGGTGCTAGAATCGGGGATGATGTTGCTTATGTTTCGGGCGGTGCAACAAGTGGCGGCAGCGTAAAAAATTGGTACAGTATTGTAAAAGAGGGCAGTGTAGTTATTTTATCAAACGTGAACAAATTGGTTTATGAAAAATCCGAAACAGAATATAATATTACAGTCGAACTCCTTAAAACAAAGGTAAATAAGCAAGGGCTTTTAGAAGAAAAAGAAAGATTATTAAAAAGGATTGCAGAAATCGAAAATATTCTACAAGGGGATTAATAGTGCTTAGAACTTTAACGGGCGTCTTGGACAGGGTGGCAACCTTCCAACTGATGAGAAAAGCTAGACAATGAAAGAAAGGTTAATAGGTGAAAAGTATGACAAAAGCAGAGTTTAGAGAATCAAAGGAATACAGGGAAATGATTGAAAAAATTAAAAATTATCCCACTGGTTTCAAGTTTAAATTACATTATGCATCAATTCCAAAGAAAAAAGGTAATGCTTTAAAGGTTATTACAAAAGATTGTATTGATGCCGGAATTTTGGAAAGTGTAAGTATTGGTATAGATATTTGCGGAAATTTTGTCGAAGAAGAATATCAAAGAATTGAAAAATAATAACAGCCACCGCAGAGGATGCAAGCCGGTTCATTACCGGTGGCGGTTTTCACTGAAAGGTAAATATTTTGACATTATATAATTTCCATGATAAAATTTACCCTATTAACTAAGTCTTATGAGAGGAGCTGTTACTATGCAATTTGGAGCAGCCTACATTCGAGTATCCACAGAAAATCAAGATGAGTACAGCCCAGAGGCACAAAAGCGTTTAATTTTGGACTATGCCAAAAAACATGATATTGTTATTAATAAAGAACATATTTTTGAAGATATTGGGATATCCGGTACAAAAGCAGAAAAAAGAGCAGCTTTTCAAAAAATGATTGCGTTGGCAAAGAGTAAAGAACACCCTTTCGACCTTATTCTTGTATGGAAGTTCAGCCGATTTGCAAGAAATCAAGAGGAAAGTATTCTCTATAAATCCCTTTTAAATCGAAGCAATGTATCTGTAGTAAGTGTATCCGAGCCGATTATAGACGGTCCCTTTGGCTCGCTAATTGAACGAATCCTTGAATGGATGGATGAATACTACTCTATCCGCTTATCCGGAGAAGTGAAACGAGGAATGATGCAAAAAGCATTAAACGGTGGCTATAATGGCAAAATTCCCTTTGGCTATGTTATGGGATCACAAAAAATTCCTATTCCTGAACCGACACAAGCAGAGATTGTAAAACAAATTTTTGATTTATATGTAAACCAAAAAGAAAGTATATCCAATATTGCACTTATATTAAATAATACCGGATATCGAACTGCTTCCGGTAACCAATTTGAACGTCGTATTATTCATTATATATTGGAAAATCCGTTTTATATTGGTAAAATACGTTGGAACTATGCCCCACGTGCAAGGGGAAAACAAAAGGATGGAGAAGTAGTAATTAGAGAAGGAAAACATGAACCAATCATTTCACTTTCTTCATTTGACCAAGCACAAAAACGCATAAAGCACTCTTATGAAACATTCCATGGTTCGGTTCGACGTGTTCCTAGTGCTACAGCTAAGCACTGGTTAAGTGGAATATTAAAATGCGTACACTGTGGTGCTTCACTGGCATTTTGCAATGGTAGCAATAATAAATATTTCCAATGCTGGCGGTTTAATAAAGGAACTTGCGGAAAAAGCAGCTATATTAATGCAAAAAAAGCAGAACTATATGTTTTGGATGGTTTAAAGCAACTTTTACTTTCCGATTCCATTATGTACAAAAAAATTCCTGCAAAAAATTATACAGCAGATGAATCTTTGCTCACGGAGCGTTTAAAAGATATAGAAAAAAAGGAAGAGCGTATAAAATTAGCATATATGGACGGCATTGATAGTCTAGAAGAATATAAAGAAAACAAAACACTATTAGAAAAACAAAAAGCCAAACTAAAGAAACAGCTTTCTCCTCCTAAACCAGTCCCAACAAAGAATAGCGATTCTGCAATTTTAGATAATATTAGAAATGTTATTAAGATATTAGAAAGCAATTCTGATACAACAAAAAAAGCAGAAGCTATCCGTTCTATTTGTAGTCAAATAACGTTTGATAAAACTAACGACCTAATGATATTTGATTTATTTATTATAGAATAGCGAAAAATTGTTGTTTATAAGCAATTATACCCTACAGATTACAGTTGAGCCAGTGGGGTTCAAAGGCTTTAGGAGACCAAGGTTATACTGCCATTGAAATTCTCCGGAACTATTACGGAGATTCCATCTATATCAACGAGGCCGACGAAATCTCAGGTATCCCATCCTCCTACCCCGGTACTGCATTAAGAAACGGATCTTCCGGTGATAAGGTGAGGCAGATGCAGCGTCAGCTGAATGTTATTTCCAATGCCTACCCCCTCATACCAAAAATTGCAGAGGATGGAATCTTCGGTCCGGCAACAGAAAATGCCGTCCGGGTATTCCAAAAAGTCTTTGGGCTTACTCAGGACGGCATTGTCGGTTTTAAAACTTGGTATAAAATATCAGAAATTTATGTTGGCGTCAGCCGAATTGCGGAACTGGTCTAATGTTCCCCAATTTTGATCCCGTTCATTGATATTCAGTGGTGTACCATCTATCATAGAATAACCTTTTATAGAGCCACTTCCCGGATATTCTCCCTGAATCTGCGGCCACTGGATACCAATCTCCGGGTCATTCCAATCAATTCCGCCATCATCTCCCGGATGATAAAAATCGGAACATTTATAGCAAAATTCTGCCCACTCGCTCAGGACAAAATAACCATGGGCAAACCCTTTTGGTACATAAAATTGTTTATGATTCTCAGCAGAAAGCTCAACTCCATACCATTGTCCAAAGGTTTTTGAACCGGCTCTTATATCCACCGCAACATCAAAAACGGTTCCATTAATGACACGAACCAGCTTTCCCTGTGGATATTTCTTTTGAAAATGAAGTCCGCGCAGCACTCCTTTGGAAGAACTGGACTGGTTATCCTGAACAAAAACCATATCGAGACCTTGCTCCTCCATATCCTTTTGATTATAAGTTTCAATAAAATAACCTCTCTCATCTCCATGAACAGCAGGTTCAATCACACATAAACCTTCTATTCCCCCCACATTTTTCTCTACTCTGATCTGTCCCATTTTTTCCTCCAATTTAATTCATAATCAATTCCAGATACCTCTTTAAAGCATCCTGCCATGCCGGCAATGGATAAAATCCATTTTCTATTAATTTACTTTTATCCAAACGGGAATTAAAAGGTCGTTTTGCCTTAGATATTCCATATTCCTCTGTTGTCACCGGACGGACCGTAAGATGGTCTGTATCATAAGCTTCCTGCCCCATCGCTGCTGCCTGCCGGAAGATTTCCACTGCAAAATCGTACCAGCTGATATACCCGCCTTCATTCGTGACATGATAATAACCATATTTCTCCGTTTCTGCCATATCAAGTAACAGTCTTGCTAAATCATACGTATAAGTAGGCGTTCCGATCTGGTCACTTACTACTGTGAGTTCATCATGGTTCTCTCCGATTTTCAACATCGTTTTGATAAAATTATTTCCGTTTTCACCAAAGACCCATGCAATACGGACAATAAAAAATTTTTCCAGTAATCCTGACACCGCCTGCTCGCCCAAAAGCTTACTTTTTCCATATACATTCAGTGGAGCATAAGCTTTGCAGTCCGGCTGCCACGGAGCATCTCCTTGTCCGTCAAAAACATAATCGGTAGAAAGATATATCATTTTAGAACCGGTCCTTTTACAGGCACGTGCTATGTTCTCTGTGCCAGCTACATTCACAGAATAAACGCTTTCTCTGTTCTCTTCCTCCTCTGCTGCGTCTACAGCCGTCCATGCCGCACAATGAATCACTACATCCGGCTGTACGTCACTCACAATCTGTTCTACAGAAGCAGCATCTGTTATATCAAGGGAAACGTAGGGCATTTGGGCCACAGGGGATTCTTTCATCACACCATTGTATTCCGGTGCAAGATCTGAGCCGATTCCCTCATATCCACGCTTTGCCAGTTCATTCATCACGTCATGGCCGAGCTGGCCGCCAACACCTGTTACAAATACTCTCATCGTGCTATTCACTCCTATCGGTTGCCGTACATTTTTTCATAATAATTCTGGTACTCTCCTGAAATAATAGTTTCCCACCATTCCTTATTATCCAGATACCACTGAATTGTTTTCTGAATCCCATCTTCAAATTTGGTCTCTGGCAGCCATCCCAGTTCCTCATGAATCTTTGTCGGATCAATCGCATAACGCATATCGTGCCCTTTTCGGTCCGTTACATACGTAATAAGACTCTCCGGTTTGTCCAATGCCTTACAGATAATTTTAACAATATCAATATTCTTCATTTCATTATGTCCGCCAACATTATAGACCTCTCCCACTCTTCCTTTATGGATAATGAGGTCAATCGCCTTGCAATGGTCCTCAACATAGAGCCAATCGCGGACATTTTCACCCTTTCCGTATACCGGTAATGGCTTATCATTTAATGCATTGGCAATCATGAGCGGAATCAGTTTCTCTGGAAAATGATAAGGTCCATAGTTATTCGAACAGCGGCTGATGGATACAGGAAGTCCATAGGTCCTGTGATATGCCAGCACAAGCAGATCTGCTGCTGCCTTACTGGAGGAATATGGACTGGAAGTATGAATCGGTGTATCCTCTGTAAAGAATAAATCCGGACGGTCTAATGGCAGATCCCCGTATACCTCATCGGTCGAAACCTGATGATATCGCTCGATTCCATATTTTCGGCAGGCATCCATAAGAATAGCCGTTCCCATAATATTAGTATCCAAAAATACCTGTGGATTCTCAATGGAACGGTCAACATGGCTTTCCGCAGCAAAATTTACCACAACATCCGGTTTTTCCTCTTCAAATAATTTGTATACCGCTTCCCGGTCTGTAATGCTTTCCTTTACAAAACGGAAATTCGGATTGTCCATAACCGGTTCCAGCGTAGACAGATTTCCCGCATAAGTGAGACAATCTAAACATACAATACGATAATCCTCATATTTATTTAACATATGAAATACAAAGTTACTTCCGATAAATCCGGCTCCGCCGGTTACAATAATTGTTTTCTTCATGATGTTTCCTCCTTCAACTAATATAGTGCTTCCACATATTTTCCATTCAATACATCCATCAAATACTGCCCGTACTGGTTTTTCTTCACTTCCTCATACACCTTTAATACATCCTCTTTGGAAATCCATCCATTTAAGTACGCAATTTCTTCAAGACAAGCAATTTTACGATGCTGATGGGTTTCTACCGTTTTGACAAAATTGGTAGCATCTACAAGACTTTCATGCGTTCCCGTATCTAACCAGGTGAATCCCTGTCCCAGTAATTCCACATTCAAATGATCATTTTCCAAATAAATCCGGTTCAAGTCTGTAATCTCTAACTCACCGCGCGGAGATGGTTTCAGATTTTGGGCATATTCTACCACCTTATTATCATAGAAGTAAAGTCCGGTAACACAATAATTGCTTTTTGGGTTCTCCGGTTTCTCTTCAATGGAAATAGCCTTTCCCTTATTGTCAAACTCTACAATACCAAAACGCTCCGGATCGTCTACATAATATCCAAATACCGTAGCACCCTTCCCATTTTCTGCATTTTGCACTGCGGCTTTCAGACGCTTTTTCAAGCCATGTCCGGCAAATATATTATCCCCCAGTACCATAGCTACCGAATCATCCCCAATAAACTCTTTTCCAATAATAAATGCCTGCGCCAGACCATCGGGACTTGGCTGGACCGCATAACTTAAATGAACCCCGAACGGATGTCCGTCTCCCAATAACTCCTCAAAGCGCGGTGTATCCATTGGTGTAGAAATAATCAGAATATCACGGATTCCCGCATTCATCAATACAGACATCGGATAATAAATCATTGGCTTATCATAAATCGGTAAAAGCTGTTTACTTGTTACTTTTGTCAGCGGATACAATCTTGTACCAGAGCCGCCTGCTAAAATTATTCCTTTCATTTGAACCTCCATTCTCCATTCTCTTTTCCGGTTATAATGCTATTATAAAAGGTGACGCAACGTCACCTTCAAGTATTTTTTTGAAATTATTTTTATACAAACGGAACGCTTAAAAAATTACCGTGCCGTGGCAATAAAGATTCCTGCCTCCTTTGTAATCCGAAGCGGCTTTCGCATTTTACCCGAAACAAAGCTGCGAAACTTGTTATAACGCTCTAAAATATACTGGTTCTGATTGCCGTGGCAGGACAGAATATATTCCATGACCGGCTCCGGCTTTTCTACAACTAAACTGTCCTCATACAATCTCCATTCCACATTCTCAAAGCAGGATTCCAGCCACGCTGCCCCATTCTCTCTGCCAAAACGCTCATAAAGGTTCTCTGCTGCCAACGTAATACGGGAATCAAATTGTTGTACTAAATCTGTAATCTCATGCATATGTTTTTCTCCATAGGTGCTGGCAATCAATGTTCCCTCCGGCTTTAGCACACGGTTGATTTCCCTGATTACCTGATTTATATCTTCACAGTAAAAGAGCATATGATTGGCAATGACCAAATCAAAACTGTCCTCTTCATACGGAATTTCCTGACAATCAAAAGAAGCAAAAGAAAATCTCTTGTCCTCGTGGAATAAAGAATCTCTCCGAATCTCCCGCACAATTCCCTCCGAAATATCCGAGAGTACAATGTCGACATTTTCCGGAAGCCTTGCGATATTCTCATTCCACAGTCTTGCGTTTCCGCAGCCGATCTCTAGTATCTTCATGCCGCTTTTGATTTCGCACTGCTCATAAATCCATGGAAACCATCCCTGTTCATTTTGGGAATAGAGACTGTGAAGCTGTATTCTTGCCGAAATATTCGTGGAATTCTGATACTGGGTCTTCAACGTATTTTCCATACCGGTCATATGAATCAGCTCAAGCATCTGGCTCCAATCCACATCTCTGTTTTCCCGGATTTCTTTTGTCGTATCCCCGATTGCCTTCTCCACCATTTGAAGCTGTTCAATTTTATCCTGAATCAGTTTTCTCTGTAACTCCAGCGAATTCGCCATAAACTGATAATCGGTCTCTCCTACGGTCAGCTCCCGGATATCATCCAGCGAAAACCCCAAATACTTGAGAAGCATGATCTGCTGAAGCCGCACAAAATCAGTATCCGTATAAAATCTTGCCCCTGACTCCGTCACGTATGAAGGTTTCAAAATATTCACTTTATCATAGTATCGCACAGTACGGACAGAAATATGTGCCATTTTCGCAAACTGCCCCGAAGAATAATAACCTTCTTTTGTCATAATGATGTTCCTTCCCTCATCGTTTATAACCTTATTCTACCATAACTCTTCCCGACAACAAAGCACAACCCAAAAAAGTTTTTTCTTGACAGGCAAACGCAATGAATGTAACATTTAACCATAAGCATACATTTAACAGATTACTAAAATCGGAGAAAAGAAACATGAATCATTACATAAAAGACTCAAACAGAATCTATGTCTATGCCATGCCGGTTTTGGATTCACGCATGTATATTGTCATAAACGACCAAAATCCAAAAGAGGCTCTTATTATTGATCCCTTATATGATAAAAATGCCGTGCCCGTAATCCGGGAGCTGGCCCACGCTTCTGTTCTTCTTACCCATTCCCACTATGACCATATTTCGGGAGTGAACTGGCTGCGGGACCAAGTAGACTGCACCGTTTTCTGTTCCGAAACCTGTGCGGAAAAAATATGTGATTCCAATAAGAACTTTGCTGCTTTTGCCACCGCTCTCATCATGGGTAAGACCGAAGAAGAGCGGGAAAGATGCATGGAATTTTTTGAATTGGATTATACCTGTCAGGCAGACAAGACCTTTCATAAAGAAACCGAATTTGATTTTGGCAGCTATCACGCTGCTATCCACTATACACCCGGACACTCCGACTGCAGCCAGTGTATTCAACTGACAACGCAAAAAAAAGGACTGGCACCTGACATTGTCTTTACTGGTGACAGCCTTGTCAATGGACATAAGGTAATTACCCGGCTTCCGGGAGGGAACCGGAACGATTATAACAGAATTACCAAACCATATTTGGATTCTCTGACTGAGGATACTCTGATTATGCCGGGACATGGGAACTGGAATCTGAAAAAAGGAATCATACAATAACGTACCATTATTCCTTTTTAGAAAATTCCAGATCCACACGGATCACCACATCCGAATCCTTCCACATCTTATCCGAACCTTCTGTCGTATCTCCGACAAACCGTATTTTACAAGTCTCATCTTGTATCCCCTTTTTCAAAGAATAGGAATACACCCCCTTATTTTCTCCCTTTTTCAGTATAATTTTTTCTCCCGTATCCGGGGCCAGCATATAGAGATTACAGTCTTTACGAATTCCTGTATCGGACACCTCATCCTGAACCGATACCTCCACTTTTTTAACCGTGACCTGTACATCAAAATTGCTCTCATTCTTCAGCGTAATATCATCTGAATAAATCTGTTCCCTTCCCGTCAAACGCTGCGGATCAATATGTATTGCAAATTTTTCCGGCATAAGTACCGATATGAGTTCCGGCTTTGATACCTTTACTGCCCTTTTCTCGGTAGCAGTATTACCGGCATTATCCGTCACAGTCACAACAACCGAATAATCCCCTTCTTTTTTAAATGGAATCGAAAATTCACATTTCGTCGGCACCTCCAGCCCTTCATCTAACAACGTGCTTTCTACGGTCGACAAATTTGTAATTGGATAGGATTGCCCATTTACCTGACATTCCACATCGCGAATACCGGAAACAATATGGCCTGCTTCCTCAATATCCACCCAGAAAGTATAAGGTGCTGTACAAAATGTATCCTGTGAAAGCTGAATCTGCGGAGCCTGATTTTCTATCAGAAAATAATTTGACCAGATGTCCGACACATTACCGGCAGCATCCATATAATTTGCAGCGATTTGTCCATAAAAATTTTCCGGAACTTCAATTCCTGTATTCGCAGATAGATCAATACAGTACGTAAGTTTTTCACCATACACATAGCGTATTTTTTCTGCTCCGGTCCTTACTGTTTCTCCGCTATGAGCCACATCCACTGGTATCTTATTGTCATTGGCACAATAAATAGTTTTATCCTTTCCCTGAATTTTAAAATACTTTTCCTCATCAAGAACAAACACCGGAACTTCCGTATCTTTCGTTTCTTCCTGTGATACAGCAGAGACCGCTGCCCCGGATTCCACTGCCTGCGATATAGCAGCAGGAGAAGCCTCTTTTATTTCTTTACCGCCAATCGGATAAACCTCTCTCTTTATGTAATCAGCTTCTGACTGCACGCCATCATAATTCTGCTCATCATCATAACCAAGCTCAACCGGATACTGGTAACACCTCTCCATTGTTTCACTTTGTTTATTTCCGCCATTGTTCTCAAGCAGTGCCTGAACCGGAGAGAGTATTTCCTGTTGTTGTTTTTCCCTGTCCGACTGTTCCTCTGATGTGCTTGAAGAACGATTCGCAGCCACAACATTCCTGTTCTGTCCTGTTTTTCTATCCTCTTTCTCACTGGCCTTTGTATAGACCCGGGAACCATTCATCTCAATGCTTGCTCCTGTCTGCCCTCCGATAACACGGTTATGATTTTCAGGCAAGGTCTCTGCCACTGTCACTTCCTGTTCTATTATTTTCGGTTCCCGCTGCCCCACCAGGGAAAAAACAATTACGACAGAGAATACCAGACTGCAAAAAGAAACCGCAAATTGTTTTTTTATCCTCACCGGGAGCTTTCGATTCAGAACCAGAAAAAAAACATAAATATACGCAATAAAACGAATGCATTTTTTTCGGATTCTGCCCTGATTCTGCTCTCTTTTTTTCATGATTCAGCCCCCTTTCCTACCTCATCTTCTTATGTGTATAAATGGAAAATGCCGCCCCCAGCATGACCACAAACAAAATGATTGCACAAACGATATAGCTTTTCTGTATTTTCAATGCCGGCCAGCTCCATGTAAGCGGTGATAAAAGAGTCAGGATATCCAGCCGTTCTCCCAGCCTTCCCAACCGCTCTGCAATTTCACCATCCCGCCCTGTGATTACAAGCAGTTCCGAAAAAAAACGCAGAAGAGCCGGAATCCTCGAAAACAGCCACGGCAGTATAAGAACTGCTATGACAGAATCTGCCGTAACTCCTTTTTTCGGCTTACAAGCGGCCATGAACAAGGCAACGGAAAGATACAGCATACCAACCAAAAATAGTATACTATAACAAACGAAAGCATTTCTCACGCCCTGATTCTGTCCCAGCAGCAGTGCAAATAATACATTCAGCAATAACAATGTAGAACAGCAGCCCAGTAGTTCTCCTCCCCACACAAGAAGCTTTGTCGCAAAAATCGTCTTTCGGTTCACCCCTGCATTGTGCAGATAGACCACCGTCTCTAACCGCTCCTCCTCTGACAATGCCTCTGACAGCTCTGTCATCATAACATAAAGCAGATAAAAAGGATATACTAATACAAAAAACTGCCAGACATTAAGCCACAGATCCCCGGACCAGGGTTTCAGACAGAGGAGATCCTGTAACAGAGCCGGCCACTTCATATACATTCGGTTCAGTGCCGGAAAAAAGAAATCAACCACCACACATATTCCAAACAGCAGGATTGAGAAAATTATGGGAAGAACAATATATTTTATTAAATGTTCTTTTTTTCTCCTTAGCTCAAAATACAAAACTGTCCTCATGGCAGCCACCTTTCATAATTGTGAAAAATTTCCTCTTCCATCGTAAGCTCTTCTATATTAAAATTATCACAACCTGTCTTGCTTAACCGGATTGCCAGCTCCCTCATGCTCTGTTCCCGATAGAGAAAACGAAAATAATTCCGTCTCTTAACGAGAACCTCCATCTTCTCCGGTAGCAGGGAAGAAATGTCGCCTCCCCACATCGTAACAACTTTGGAAGGTCTGGGAAGCTGGTCCCGATTATAACAAGCCTTTATTTTCCCGCTTTCTAAAAATAAATACTTATGGCACGGCATAATCAGATTATCATAACTCTGAGCTGCCATTACAAGTGCTGTTCCATCAAAAAACTGCCCGATTAATTCTCTTATTAAAAGCCGGTAAGTATTCTCCCTCAGCATGTCATAAGGACGGTTCAATAATAACAATAACGGCTTTGCCATCATTGCCTGTATCATGGACACCAGGCGGTTCTGCTCAAAAGTCATTTCAAGCAGTGGTTCCTTTTCATCAATTCCAAAAATGTCCACCAGCCTTTTTGCAGCCTCTTCCAGCTCCTCATTCCCATTCGCCATTCCATGCAGGAACTCTTTTACGTTCAGTCCGTCATAACATACAATATCATCCGGTACATACTGAAACCTTTTATGGACAAAAGTCCCCTTCTGCTCCGGCATACAGGGATAATCAACGTTACCGCGATCCGGTACATACAGACCTGCGATAAGCTTTAATACCTCTCCTGCACTCTCATCCTCTGAAATCAGTGCCGTAATCTGCTTTTTTCTAAGGACCAGAGATATGTCCTCTATCCGGTTTCCCTCTTCCCCTTTTACTGCAGCATGACTGCAGCTCCATAAAATATCTTCTGCCATGACAGTCCCTTCTCTATCGTTTGCGTATTCCTACCTTTATTGTAATGAATCTGCGGAAAAATAGCAACCGTTTTCTACTATCAGCGAAGGTTAATTCATTTTATAAATTTTTCCATCCAGTTCAATCAGCTTGATACTGCCGGCATACTGGCGCACAGTAATTTTGACCATACCCTGCTTCTTCTGCTTTATCTCCTTTTCCAGAATATCTAAAAAATGTTTGATGGTATTCTCCGTCATTGTATGCGGTATCATCTTCTTCACCGGATGCATTGCCGTAAGCCCACCGCGCAGAGGCTGTCCGAAATATGCGGTAAGTTCTGTTCTGAGGGACGGCGAAGCATTCTCCTTCGGCATAAAATTTTCCAGCAGTTTTCGGACATTTTCCCTGCTGTAGCTTTCGACATCCGAATCCCTCATCAAAATAAACGGATAGACCGGAGCACTGAAACCACATTCCGGTGTTGTATAAACAAATGCAGGATTTGCATCCATTCCAAGAAAACGGGCATTCCGTTTCAGATATAGCTCCGTCCACATACCCGGATATTCATAGAGCAGGATATTTTCAATCGAAAATATATATTGTTGTGCTGTTCCCGGTGCTATCCTGACCTCATCCGGAATCTGGTAGCGTGAAGTCTTTTCATCATAAGCAGCCTCTACCTTTGTTCCGTCTTTCCGTAAAAGCATCAGTTTCGGAATATGGCTTTTCAAAAATTCGGGCAGCTGCTCTACACACAGACCGCTCATGTGACCTTCTTTAAATTCGGGAGTAAGTACCCACTCCGGTCCTGCCCCCATGCGTTCCTGTTTCACCGGCCACGCACTGCATACCGAATCTGCCACTGCTGCAAAATGTTTCAGTGCGGCATTGCGCTTCGTCTCGTCCGCCCCGAACATTACCTGTTCATAACCGGCAAGATTATAAATAAAATCTGCCAGCCCATCCATCAGATCCGCAGACTCTCCCTGTCTCCTGTTTTCCGCCAGTATCTGACTGTCCCGGATATGGAAAAACAACGTATCCTGTGCCATAAGTGCTGCCGTCATCGTAAACGAATAATTCCACACCGGATTTTCTCTCATCCTTTGGTCCGAAGAGGCCTGTTGTTCACTTAACACAGGTACATCCGGGTACTGTCTTTCCGGAATCGGCAGCTTCACGGAAGTTCTGTCCGTATACTGATTCAAACTGACCTGAACATACGAATCAAATTGACAGAATGAACCGACGAACCGATACCACTCATTGTCATTCGTATCCTCAATGTTTGTGAACGTGTAAGCTGCCCCCTCCATAGAAATCTCTTTCTGTGCTCCGACCACCGCCGGAGCCGTAACAAATCCGACCTGATCTGCCTGTGTAATTTTGGCTCCCAGTACCCCCACCGGTGCATCCAACTGTCCGCTCAATGCATATCCGCTCATCTTTCCTTCCACTTTATAAACGGCTGTTCCTGCTGCAAGGTATCCGGTAGAAAGGTTCTTTCTCAGAACATCTTTCTGTGCCTCTTTCGCCACTTCCAGCGTCTCTCCCTCCACAAAAAGATTTTCCATGCGTCCTACAATTTTATCACAAAATTCTTCTTTCCTTTCCAAAAGCTCTTTTATCGTTTGGGCAGTTATGCTCCGGTTCTCCCCCGAGAGAAAAAGATCCAGACTTTCCGGTGCCAGAATCCGTTCATAAAAAGCAAAGAATGCCGAAGCCCATTTTTCCAGATCAATTTCGTAATAATCCATCTTAACTGTCTTACCGGATAAATCGGTTATGGCAATTCCCTCCCTGCTTTTCAGGCTGGTCGAAAGCGGGCACAGGGAATAAAAGAGCTTTTTCGGTTCCGATGGCGTAACACGTAATGTACCCTCGGGAAAGAATACCGCATACAGTCCATCCTTTTTCGCAAGCTTTGCATGGGTAAATATTTTCTCGAACTCCGCAGCAAATTCCGTATCTTCCCCCTTCGGAACAAGTTCCGAACAGACCGCCTGCACATTCGGCAGTTTTGAAGTCTTATCCGTGAACTGTGCATCCCTCGCTATCGTAAATTCTGACCTGAGTGCCACAATCGTGATGTTCTCCACACTCTTTGGCACCGTGTTCTTCAGCACCAGTTCCATCGTAAAATCACTTGGTCTGCTTGTTCCCGAAGCAGACGATAAATAGGCAGAAAGTTCCCTCATAAAGGAAAGCAGTTCTTCCTTTACCGCTGCACTGCATTCCTGTTCCAGCCGGCAGTATTCCTCCTGCTCCCTTTCGTCTGTCATTACAAAAGCAGCCTTCAGCACGACATCCGCCATTGAAATCTGATCCATCATATTTTGCAGCACACTGACATCCTCTGTCTTTCCACTGCTTTTTTCCTGAACCGCAATACAGACAGACAGGCACAGGTCTTCCGCCTGCTTCGCAATGGAATAGGAAAACGAACAAAATGGAAGCTCTGTCAGCGCATGAAGATTATCATAATAGAAAAGCTCCATTCCATCTGCCGGATACCGCTGTTTCTCCGATGTGCGGTTTCCCGCAATATCCGTAAAGGAGAACGACAGCTCTGCCTGATTCGGCGTATAGGTCTCCCCTCGTTTATAGTTCTCAGGAATAATACGTGCATACGGATTCGTATCCTGCTTGAGCGGCGGCAGCTTCAGAAAACTACTATAATAAAATCCATCCGAACTACTTCCTTCTGCCTCATTCTCCTGCATACTGACAGGTTCGTTTACTTCGCCGAACAGTTGTGTACACAACAGATGAAACGGGGTGGCGTCTTCCTGTTTTCCTTCTATGGTAAACTCATATCCCAAGTACCCCGGAGCCACACTTTGCAGCGGCTTTTGACCTAACTCCTCATTGACAACAACAGGGACCAGCCCTTCCTCCGTGCAGACATCCAGACGGATTCGGTTTGCAAGGCGGTTATCCGTCAGCCAGACGGCAAGAAACAGTGTCGTCTCCCCCTCATCATCAAAAAGAAGAGAATCCGGCTCATCATCTACTTTCAGATAATGCCCTTCCCCTCCGGTCTTCAGCACCTTGTCAAGCAGCATAAGAAAACCATACGGGCTGTCGTTCGGACACACCAGCACATCCACCTCGTCATCTGCCGCATTCTGCTGCCTGTTATAAGCCGTTGTCACCTCAGAAAGATTCTGACGGATCAGATAAACTTTTTCGTTTTCCTCTTCTTTATAATAGAAAGCCCCCTTCTTTTTCTTTTCCTCACTTGATTCCACCTTCTTGCTCCACAAAAGTTCAAGTCCGTTCACGTCATCCTTCCCGATACGCGCAAGCAGGTTTCTTGTTTCATCAGACGCTCCGGTTACCATATAAATCTGTGACTCTGCCGATGTTCTCTTCAAGGTGACATCCAGAAGTGCCACCGGTGTATCCATCGGTTCTGCCTCCGCCATCACATTCTGAGTAAGCCTGCTCTGCTCCCAGAACTGCAGATTGAGCGTTTTCAGATGGGAAATATCCCCCTGCGGCTTCCAAAGATAATACGACTCCGCATCCTCCAGATATACTTTCTGGCAATCCTGCATGGCAATTACATAATCTGCCATCCGGTAGTAAGCAGGCTGTGCCGGTTTCCTGAGAAACCGGACCGTCAACGGCTCCCGCGGATAGTTCAATTCCGAATTATGGATACCGATTTCCAAAGTCTCCGTCAAGACCCATGCAGCATCTGCTTTCCGTTCTAATAGAAGCCTGTGTGCTGTAAAATCCGTTTCTGTTTCCTTTTTCTCCTGACCATTGAACTGCTGGTTCAGCTTCTCATACATCGGAAGTCCGTCAATCCGGTTTCCGCAGAACATCGCCCTCGTCACCATCGCACAGATGTTATCCTTCTGCTGTTCACGAAGATACGCAAGAAGCTCCTCTACCGTTTTCGTCCCTTCCTGCTCTTTCATATACTGAACTGCCTTATCCACACAGAGCTTCGTTACCATCAGGATAAAGTCACAGAACCATTCCTCCGGGGAAACGTTTTCCGCAGTCAGACTCTCCTTCTCCGGTTCCAGAAGCGTTTCCCATGTCACCGAATATACGGGCGGAATCGGTAATGGCACACGTTCCTGCTCCTCTCCCTCTTTGTTCCATACAATTTCCATTGAGAAATACTGTCCAAAATAGGAGTTCAGGGATTCCATCGTAAACGAGTCTTTCAGTTCGCCATCCTGAAGTTTTTCCAGCAGTCCTTCCATCTCTGTCAAAGATACGCTCTGCTCCCCGCTTTTCCCGAGAAATCCAATCGCTCTCTCTGCGAGCATCCCATAAAAAGAAGTAAAATCTTTCTGGGAAAGGGATAAGAAAAAGGCAATTTTTTTTACTCCGCCTGTCTCCTCTTCCTGACTGGTTTTCCCTTCATCCCAGTCCACCGATATATTTTCTACTGAAAAATAAGAGACGATCACTCCCACAACGTGCAGAGGCGTTACCGCAACTTCATTTTTCCCGTCAATCCAAACCGCCTCTTTCTGCCCTTCCAGTTCTTTCTGCTTCCATGGCCTGTCCTCCTTTTCACCAAGAACAAACTCCGCCTGCCATGTAAAAGAAAATTGGAAAGAAAACGTAATGAACAAAATCTTTACCCTTGCCGACACACTGAACGAAGCTTCAAAGACAGCAATTCCCTCTTCGCCATCCTCCAGAGTAAGACAGATCGAGGCTCTTGCACAGACCCGGAAATTCACGCTGATCACATAAAAATTAATACTGCCGCTTATCTCCCCGGCGATGGCAACGTAACCGGTACACCGGTAATACCAGCAGGTGCTCTCATTTTGTCCCGATATATTATAATGAAACTGGGCAAACACTCCGGTAAAAATTCCCGTAAGTTCCAATTTTGCACTCAGCTTCAAAATGCCCGCATTTAAACTCTTCCCCACCTGAATGCAGATACCGACCCCCAGTTCAATGACCGGACTGAAATATCCATTCGCAGTCTCCGGCACCTGAGATGAGGTATCCCCATTTAAATAACCGAAATAAAAACCTCCCTTTCCGGTAAAAATACCATAAGTCAATGCAAAGCAGAGCGAAAAATCACGTTCATACGGAAATCCGAAATTGATTTTAAAATTGCCATTCGTATAAATCCATATTTCCACATCCGGCAGATCAATGGATAGTGTCCCAAAATCCATATGTTTAATAAAATCCGGGAGTACGGCATGAACATAAAACACTCCGATTTTCTCACTGACTTTCCTGTAATAGATCGTCAGGTCAAGCCCTTTTAACGGCAGCGGTTCATTCTCTGTCACCTCTACCTCTAACCCATACAGAAGCGGGTCATAAAAGAGAAGGCTTACCTTAAAGCAGTCTAAAAGGGTAAACTGTGCTCCGATAAACCAGCCATATTCCGCACTGAATTTTTCGACCGGCACCTCCGAAACAGCCGTAACGCTTTCCTTTGCTTTTTCCAGGATCCCGGAAAGTTTCCCATCCTCCACCCCGCTCAGATTCAGGTCGATATAACGCCCGATTCCGAAATAAGAGAGACGGAACAATTTCTCTGCCGTCTGGTCAAGCGGTGCCGGGCTGTCTTCACTCAGTGCATCCCATGGCTGGATCGGGTCCTGAAATGCTTCATCCTGCTCAAAAGCACCATCCTCTTTTTTTGTTCCGATCAGCCACTCATGGTCGAGATTGACCATAAATTTTGCCTGCTCATCTTCTGAATCCTTTTGATAGGCAAATGTCACACCTTTAATTTTTACGGCAAGAAGATTAATATTGACCGCAATCGAAACAGAAACATCTTTACTATTCGTATCAAATTTGAGGGTGACTTTAGAAAATCCGACCTGATTTAAAACATCCCATGGCTTGGACAAATAAAATTTGACATTCGGACGCCAGACCTGAAACAACAGTTTCAGCAAAATGCCGATTGTTAGATTCTGAATCTCGACCTCAATCACATCATTCTGATACCTGCCGGTCAGTTTTGCCCCGCCGAACTCCAAAAGCAGTGCCAATGTCTGTGTGCCCTGACTGTCAATCTGTATCTGTGCCCGAAAAAGAAAACTCTGGATATCCACCTGCCCGATCAGAAGAATCGTAGGTTTCGTATCTCCCGCCTGTTGGGAAATCTCCCCTTCCACTGATATGCGGAGCTTTTGATCGAAAATGGCAAACTGCTGGCGGATTCCCAGTGCCAGAAAATAAGATCTGTCTGTGCGGTACACGATCTGCAGACGGTAAATATCCAGAGAAATCCCTTCTATCTTCCATCCGCTTACCGCTTCAATGATTTCCGTTATCGGTATCTCCCTGCCAAGCAGCATCGCCTGAAAGGTCCAGATCTTATTTTCATAAGAAGCCCCGAGCTGCAGCTCAAAATCGCTCTTCAGGCCAAGCACAAGAATGCCCGAAATCCCAAACCCTGTGTTATGCGGATTATAATTGAGATAAGCGGAAATCTCTTTCACGGTCACATTCAATTTGCCGATGTGATAATTCAGAACCGAAGAAGTATCGACAGCAGCCTCTATGTACAGTGTCTTTTCATTCAGATTTCCACTCAGCTCCAGACTGGTAAGCTTCAAGGAAGGTTTGCCGGCATTTTCCCCGGCATAAACAGGCTGCTCTATCAAATTATTATACGCATCATCTAAAAGGTACAACTCGGCACCGGCACCTAAATCGTAGGCATCAAACTCAAATTCTCCACTGCCTGACTCAAGTTCCATAACCGTTTCAAGAGAATCCGAGCAAAAATTAAACTGATTCTCTTCTGCCGCCAGATATTTTATATTAATATTCTGTAAAATAAATACTCCCTGTATATCCTCTATCCCGCCAGCATCATGGGGAATAAACCCCTGATAGACCGCCAGATAAGCATCCTCGTTATCCATGGGATGAATCACCGCATAAAAGTCCGAATTCAGAAGCCGGAACTGGTTTTCATTTTCCCTGATAAAAGCATAATGAACGATAAAATCCGAAAAACCATTATAGTAGATCTGAGCCTGTAATGCCCTCTGCAGTTCAGTATGAAATTCCATCTGCTCTACTTCACTTATAACGAACCAGAAAATCGAATTATGTTCAAATCCAATAAAGTTCTCAATCATCCTCAAATCCGTATTACCAAGCAGCATCGGTGAAAAATCTCTTGTATCGGAATAGAAATCAGCATACAAATTATCCTTCCAGTCTAAAAAATTCTGCCAGAAATAAAAGACAGCATCCTCATAACAATAGGGATAGATAATATACACATTAAAAAGTGTTTCTTGCTTTTCGCCCAAAATTGTTGATACACTGTAGTTGTTAACAGCACCATTCTCCAGAACCAAAGCCTTTTCATTTGTCTGCACCTGTGGACGTGAACCGGCAGCAAAGGAATTGCTCTCTTGTATAGACGTTAATGAGTATACCCTGAAAAACACCTCTTCCGGAGTGAAGATCCGCAAGGCAAACCCCCGAAATAAAGATGTGCCACACCATTCTTTATAATAATTACTGTTTAATTGCAAAACAGCGGACATTTCCAGAACCGATTCCTCCCCGTTATACAAAAACTCCATACCATACACATCAATATCCGTCAACTCGGTTTCTCTGCCGGAAAATGTCTGGTCATCATCAAATACAAGTGTTTTCCCCAGGCAAAAAAGATTTCCCAGTTTTTCTACGTTTATTAACCGCAGGTAGCAATAAGGGGTGCAGAAAGGGGGGGTCATAACATTTTCATATCCCAGCTTAATTTGAAAAAAATTATCCTGTATCGGAACAGTTCCTTCCAGTACATAAGCCAGATTTCCATGCAGAGATATCTCAGCGTGGTAAGCATCCGTGCCTGTAATGGAAATAACAAGAGCATCCGTCACTCCCATCACTGATAAAAGTTTTCCGAATAACTCTTGTGTCCTTTGGTCCTCTGCCTCAATAGTCACTGTCCCCTCTTCCTGATTATAACGATTTTGAAAATATATAGCTAACTCTCTTTCCGATATCTGCACCTGCACACCTCTCTTCTCTTCCAACCGCTTTATGCATCCTGCACAGTAAATGTCAATATTTTTTCCTCCGAAAGTTCACATACGAAATCATATAGTTTTTCCTCCGGTTTTTTCGTATCAAGATAGGAATAATTAACAGTTCCCCCTCTCCCGCCCTGTACCGGAATCACTCCTTCAAAGGTATTGGCAAAAGCAAATGATGTGTACTTATTTTGGGTAGTAGAAGTACATTTATATTCGCGAAGATAACCTTTTTTGGGATTCCCTTTTTTGTTCAAAAGCATCTGAAATCCCGCACAATTATGTTCGGAATTCTGTCTGGACACTTTTTGTGCATAGATGTCTAAAATATCAAAGCAGGGATGCCAATGATACGTCCGATAATAGGCACTCGCATAAACGCAGCATGCTTTTATTTTATCAGAAAATTCTTTCGCACTCTTCAGCTGCCCGTCCAGCGTTGTCCCGAAACTGATTATTTCTCTGCTGCACGCTGTCTTAAGAGCAGCATGATGAGGTACAATCAGAACATTATATTTGTTTTTAATCAACTTTTCATAAGTTGGGTCTTTTCTTTCAACCGCCTGATCCATTTTTTTATTCATGTAGTCAAATGTCTCCACGGTCGCATCCCCGCCGTAACATATATTAGCCGTCTCCCCTCTGCTGTTCGTATACTCACAGACCGCCACCACCGAATTGGAATTTATCAATGCGGTTTTTTTCTTAATTTCCATACAGTTTCTGCAAGCAAGGAGCCGGATAGCAAATTGCTGCCCATATTCCTGCTCATATAGGATTGGGACTGCATAGTCACCTGTTGCCGTAAAAACAATCTTGTCCTCTCCGAATTTTTTCAATGCTGCAAACAGTTTTGTTATGTTTGATTGTATTCTCTTGCCGGCACCCTTGATCATGACATCCGTAACTGAGCTGATTCCGGCCGGTGTTCCACCGACAATTACCTTTTCCACTTCTTCTATTCCCTTTTGCAACAGAGTTTCAATCATGTTAATATGGTCCAGATCGGTATGCGATATAATAATATAATCCAGTTTTTTCCCTGTCACTGCAAAAATTTTATCTACAGCAGTAGAAATTGGTAATTTTTCCGCCCTTCCCATTGAGCCGCAATCAATCAGTATATTTTTCACACCCCCACTGTATGCCAGCTGTATCAGGTTAGCCGTCCCCTGCCCGACATAATATGACCACGATGTCACTTTCATCCTATCATTTCCTTTCATATGCCCCATAAAAAGCAAGTTTATTGTCTTCCGTGTTTCCAAAAACATAAAGCCTGTTACTGCCGTAAGGAAACTGAAGCCCGAAGAACTTGAGCACAAAATCTTTCAGCAGAAAATAAAATGTTTCTCTCGTCTCATTCTCATCACTGACTATGTTTTTTTTCAGTTCGACCGCTTCCACACCTAAAGACATCATTCCCTGAACCGGAAAAGGTGCCGTTGTCCCGGAGCGCTCTCCGATTCTCACTCCCACATAAAGTTTGGGAAGTCCAACATCAATATCTCCCTGATAACTTTTCTCCGTATTTCCCTCTGACCATGCCAGCATAAAATGCAGTTTTACATCCATCGCCTGTGCAAGTGCCCCCATTCCTCCCAAATGAATGTCCAATTCCAGTCCGGTCCAATTGTCGCCCAATTGCTGCTGGGTAATACCGTCCGCCGAAATCCCTTCATAACCAAACTGCTCCGGAGGACAATTCCGGTAAAGCCCGAGTTTTTTCACTTCCAGCGGGAAACTTGCTCCCAGTGAATTCCGGCGCACGGAGCTTTCCTCCATCAGAAATTTCATATTATCTGAGCTGCCCGCATATTCTTCTCCCTCCACATCGACCTCCAAATCCAGGAACCGCAATGGGCAGGATTTCTGTTCCTCTGCCTCCTGCTCATCCTGCAGCTCATCTCCAAAGCTGAACAGATCGCTCTCATAGGTTTCAAAGAAAATCCCACCGGAAAAATAAAAATTAACCCGGTTTCCTTCTTTGGATGACAGCAGTTTTGCCCCGTTTATCTCCATTCTCTCGATAGCAGAACCGGAAAAGTAATAATTTCTGTCATCCTTCAGCGCAAACAAAAACCTCGCCGTCTCCTCCGTATCCGTCTCGACATTCCGCCATCCTTTTATCGGGATATAATTACCGGTCGATGAATCCACCGCCGAAAGAGGGGAGCCGAACAGATAAAAAAGTGCTACCGACAGCTCGCAATAAAAATCCTTTTGCTCCGAATTTTCAAAGCTGGCATAAAACAAATTCAGCCGGTAATAAAAATCATACTGCCTGTCCGGTGCACTGAAATCCCTATTTTCATAATGAATGAGACCGGAAACTTTTGAAGGGGTTATCTCTCCCTCTTCGTCGACAGTACGCCGGTCAAACGCCATATACTGTAAGGAAAGGTGCGGGGGCTTCCCCACATTTGCCAAAAACCGTATCTCCGCCGGAAGATTCCCGGACGCGACCGGCAGTTCCAAAAGAACAGCGCCGCACCAGTTCCTGTCATAAAAAAGAGCTGCCGATTCTTCCGATATTTCTTTGAGACGATTTTTTAAAATCTGTGCCGCCTTTGCCCGGTCCTCCGCCTCTGCCGGATAAGACCACTCGGACGTTTCCTCTGCGTATTCCACAATTGATTTGTCTGCCGCATATTTGATAATCAGCACGGTTTGATCGGACCACTGGGAAGGAGAAAAATCAAACTGCCATCCCTCAATCTGAAACAGTGGTTCCTCGCTCAGAAATTCTGCCTCCTGCAAAAAAGCTTTCGTATCTGTCACCACCACAAAAGGCTTGGCACACAAAAGGGCCTTTTTCAGTTTTCCCCGTACATTGGCAAACCGGAACTTATCCGCCAGTTCCAGACAGGCAAGGCTGTCGCTTCCTCCGGCATAGGAGATAACCGTTCCTCTCTCATTGATTGCCCGCTTTGCCTCTTCCTGCACCTGAAAATTATCGTCCCCTGCTGCCAGACTGGTGCTGCGGAACGGCTGAAGGCAGTCCGTATCCAACTTTGACAAATATTCCGGATACTCCTGTTCAAACTCCTCTCCGGTCAGTCCCAAAGGAAGCATCGAAAATGGCAGATCCTGATTTATCTGGCAGAACGGAATTTCTAAAAAAGCATAATCCAGACCGTTCTCCCGAGAAAAAAACGCCGCTTCCTGTCCCTGAGCATAATAAGTCCCCCCCACAGAAAGATATGCTGTCTGTCCAGAAGTTTCCGGTTCTTTCTGCCCTGTGGGAAAATGTGCTCCCTTTCCCGCATAAAAAGAAAGAATACTTCCTTTTGTAAAGCGGATATACTCAAGTCCGCTGCCTCCCGGCAAAAAATCTCCCGCCTCACTGACAATTGTAAATCTCCCATTAGGAACAAGATGATACCGGTATGATGTATTATTCTTATAATTCCTCTCCACGGAAAAAAGCAGGACAGCATCCCCTTTCTGTTCCAGTTCCAGCACCAGATTATCACCGGATGATGTAGGGAACGCTGTGTCATAACGCCCTGCCGGCAAGGTAAAAAAAGTCCTCTCCCTCTGCTCCGGATGCAGAACGTCCAGCGACACCGGTACCGAAAAAGAATCCGACCGTAAGGAAATCGGCTGCACCTTTGCCTTTTTTAGCGATTGTCCCTCTTTTGTATAACACAGAAATACGCCCAGTTTCTTCAAGGTGGTAAGCCCATCCAGCGAAAAAGAAAAGCACCCCGCCAGATCCTCCATTTCCAGCCGGAGCCCCTGCCCGGTATAGAAAAAGCCAATGAGGCGGTAGAAATTATATCTCCCGTCCAGTTCCAGATATTCGTTCCCCTCCTCACCACATACTTGTATTATGCCGCCCGCACTGATTTCAAGCCCATAATTATGGATGGGAAAATTCACCGTACCATCCAGCCGGAATTTCCCTTCCCCCATCCTCGTAAGCATCATACGGTACAGGTTATTGTTGTGTTCAAAGGAGATCCTGCTGCCCGGACGGCGGATGAATTCAGGCAAGAACTCCCTGAGCCGCTCCTCTCCGCCGTCTTTTTCCAAAAAAATCAGGCAAAAATCCCCCTCACTTACCAGTGTTCTCAGTGTGTACGAATCTGCTGTCTGCTCAACTTCCTTTTCGCGGTACAGAAAAATCCGGCTCTCGAACTTTTTATGTACAAATAAATTCTTTGTATTACACGGTTTAAAATTACTCATCTGTTCCCCATTTCTCTCCTATGTACAAACAGTCTCCCATATACAATAACAGATCCTTTATATCGTCATACCCCGCATCCACGGTTCTTCCCTCTCTTTGCAGCCTCAACTGTACAGTATCCATTCCAAACCGTTCTACCATATCAGCAACCGTCGTAAAAAATGGGACCGTATGAGGGTGCCCATTGACAAAGACCTCCATGCATGGCGTCATATGTACCCTGCCCTTTAAATAGCTTCCCTTGATATCTGCATCGGCACAATCCGTAGTATTATTTTCAAAGAAATAACGGACGCCGGTATCCAGCTCCCGATAAGTCGGGGCAGCCAAAAGTGCGACATTTCTCGCCATCATCGGATTGACCAGTGTTCCCACTGACGGAAACTTGGAATGGTAGGCAAGCACCAGATAGGGGCGTTCCATCGTACTGCTCTGTAAATCAATGACGGCGGCACCGCCTGTCGTATAATATCTCTCATCGACAGGATGTCCCTGCTCTGCCGTCGTTGGCTGTGACATAAGGTCGACATAGGAACCATTCCCCAGCTTCCTTACATACGGATCCAGACATAGTCTGCCATCCCGTTCCACGACACAGAACTGCTCTTCTGCCGACGCCACATAATCATTCAGATATTCCGAATCATTTTCATCCCCCACACACTCATACATGCTGTGGCTGACTCTCACGGTAACACCCGGAATGAGTTCTAACACCGACTTCGCTTCTTCAAAATCAGTTCTGAAATGAAGCTTATAAAATGCCTGCTCCTCCGGCGTCATCGGAAGATAATCCCCAATGGTCTTCCGAATTGTGCGTATCTGGGATGCTGTATAATTCTTTTCTTCCAGTTGTTTCAAAAAGCTTTCATAATTTTCCTTAACGGTCTCCCGTTTTCCGGAATTCCCGTTTTCACCATCCGAAAAACTCCAGACATCTGCCAGCATTTTTAAATAAGTCACGCCGTCCTCTGCCACAAGCTGAAAAAGCAGTTCCTGACCAATTGTCTCGGAACAGCTGATATCCGCCAACCTTACTTTAATATCCGCTGTCATATCTATCTTCGGTGTATCCGACAGACAGATCACCATTGCACCATCTTTCTCCACTACATAAAACTGCTCTTTTTTCAGATCTACAGCATTCGGGAACGGTCCCCGTACCACACCGGACGAATACGCCAGACTCGCTGTTGTCTGTGTTGTTTCTTTCAGTGATACGATTTCCGTCTGATTCGGGCCCTTCACCGCAGAAACCGTAGTACCGGATTCCTTGACCGCATAATCATGCAGACAATTATAATCCCCTGACATCTGTAAGGATACATTCCATGCCGTTCCCTCTTTTACCCGTTGAAACTCCATCTGTTCGATTTCCGGCATCTGCAAAATAAGCCGATAGGCCCGGCCGGCATTTGTAAAAAGCTTACCTTTCCGGCAGCGGAACCGTACTTCATATTCCGTAAAGCCATCTGCCTGCACCTGCTTCATCGGAATTTCAAGCAGATAAGTGCCGCCGGACTGCGAAGCGGACACGGAATCTGTAACATACAGGGATTCTCCCTCCCGAAATAGTTCCGCCATAAGTTTCGCTTCCGTATAGACGGTCTGATTCATTGACACCTCCAATTTCAGCTTGTCTTCCCCACCAGATGCTCCACTTACAATCTCTGTATGAATCCATCCGGTCTCCGGTTCTTTCAGAATAACGGTATACGTCTTCGGCAAATAGAAAGCAATCTCTGCTCCGCAATCCTGATATTCCGCATACGCAGAAAGTGTTAACTGTGAAAAGTTCTCTACCCCATAATCATACAAATCAAAGGTTCGTTCAAAAGGAGTCAGTGTCACATGCCTTGTAATACCGGCGCCGGAAGAATCCGTCCCTTTCAAACTTACGAGCACATTCTCCGGAATCAGCTTTTCGCACTGGTAGTCAAACATCATCTTCCTGCTGTCTATAAATCCAACCCGCTCCACCTGAAAGCCCGTTTTCGGCAGTGCAACAATTTCTTTGGAACATGCCGCCTTATTTCCGGCCGGATAAACATACAGAAAATAGTCATTCACCGCATCCAGGTCATAATAAATGGTTCCCTGCATCTGTCCGGCAGAAACAGAAACCTCAACAGGCTCTGTAAGGCAGTCACTTTTTAACCCCAACTTAAATTCACCCGAAGAAGTCTGTCTGTCCTTCGTATCAAAGGAAACAATATATTCCATTTTCCCCTTATTTTCTCCCTCCTCGGTAACTTCTCTGCACAATACCTGCGTAATGTAAGGAGGAATCTCGGATGTATGATCCGACTCTTCCCATTGAACATCCTCTTTCCACAAAATATCCCTCTCCTGATACAGTTTGCAATATTGGCGGGCTGCCTCCACGTCCTGACGCCAGTTCTCGCCAATCGCAAACCTTTCACGTTCCTGACGCCATTTCTTGTCTGCCGCATATTTTTGCAGGTCATTATCTCCGGTCAACAGACCATTGGCATAAAAAACATGTTCTTCGATTGGCAGCTCCCTGCCATCCGGGCTCTCCAGAATCAGGCTGTAAACACGGTCATCCTGAAAGACATAGCGGTTAACGTCCTCTACGTGCTCCTCATCCCCATCTTCTGTAACAATATAGATATCCGGATAATCAATCAAATTACAAGCCAAAACAATTCCCTGATTGGTAATCATCGGATGCTGATCCGATACATATACCTTTTTACTCTCTGTCTCAATTAAGAGAACACCGAGCGGCTCCCTTCCTTCCACAATATCTTTCACTCTCAGACAGCCTTCCTGGCTCTTTACACAATCACCGGCCTGAATTTCCTCGACCCGCTTTCTGCTTCCGTCTTCCATTGTAATTTTCGTGCCAAGATAAAGACATCCCCAGTATATTCTCATAAATCCTACCTTTTTATAATCCGCAGGGAGCGACTGGTAACTGTTTATCGTCATAACATGGTTTTCGTCTTCCGAATCACTCCGCAATTTATAGACCAGCTTAAATTCAAAATCCATATCATACGATTTGCTTTGAGCAAAAGGGCTGCTCGTCACCCATGGTATCGTCCCGAAATCCCATGAAAATCCCCGCCGCGTCACCTTGCCGTCACTTGTTTCGGAAACCGCCTGAAACGCACGGATAAAATTCTCCGGTGTATTCTGATACGTTACTTCTCCCCCATTTTCACCCTGCATAAATATCCGAAGTTCCGACATTCTCTCCTTGTCGCTGCCGGAATCCGCTTCTTTTGTCGTATCCGGCGGAATCACCGTATCGAACCAGTCATTGACGTCCTTAAAATACGCTGTTCCCTTTAGCGGAATATAGAAATTATCTCCTCCGCCCTCCGGCACGAAATAGTCCTCTGCTTCCTTTGCCTGTACTCTCCTGTTATAGCAGATATAAATATGATCCCTCGGCGGATTCTGCTTTGAAACCGGGTCCACAATCTCAATTGTATCAAGCATCGGATAATCAATTTCATATACTCCGAGCTCTGTTTCCGAAGTGGTTTCCTGTGCATTCACCACCCCATCCGTTTCCTCTGTATAGCGGTCTCCGGTCAGCACAGCAACAAGCTTCTTGCCATGCCCCTCCTCATAAGTAATACTGACATTACCGATTACATTGCAGACACCGCCAAAAGAAACCGACGTCGTCCCTTGTTTGATTAATCTCCGCCCCGTATCCGTCTCCTCAAAAAGATCGACACGAACCGACAGGGAATGAACCGGGTTTACCACCGTATACTCGCCATCCACCTGAATGCTCTCCTCCGTCATCAGGACATCCCTGACAAAAAGGCCATCATGAAGAGGGGGCATAGTATTATCCATGCCCCCTCTGTTCCGCATCTGTTTTCTGTTTTTCAACGCCTCCGAAAGCAACGGAAGCTTTTTCATATCCTCGGCCATTACATTTAATTCTTTTCCCATACATTTCTCCTTTTCTTTACTTTTTCCTACAATCATCTGCTAAATGTTATAAAAATCATAACATGATTCGACAGTTCAAAAAAGGAACAATACACCGCATTTTTTATAAAGATACATATGCAGCCAAGCTGTCTAATTTTGAACGACTCGGCAAAAAAATTGTTAAATTTTTCCCTTTTTCTTCTAAGGTATTTTAGTGAAACATCCGATATAATTAAAAGATAGACGTGCATTTCCAAGGAAAGGGGGATAGAAGATGTCAAATCAGTCTAGTGAAGAACGGATTTCTCAAAAGTTATCACGTGATTCCGCAAAGAATTCTAAAAAGAATACTGCCATTGTCGTTATCATCATAGGAATTGTCATCATTGCCATCGTGGCACTTATTTTAGTCTTTGCCCGTCAAACTGAACCAAAACGGAATGTCGTTGTGACTCCCGATAATGTTGATGAGATTCTTTCTGACATGAAAGGTCAAGTCACAATTTTATAGCATCTTTCACATAAGCGCTCCATTCCGGAAACATTGTAAAAATTATTGCCAAATAATTCAACCTTTGAACATACCAATTTAAGTGATTTTCTTTCCGCAAACTCATACTTTCTTTCGATTGCCTGTTCGAGTAAAATATCATCTCCTGCCACAATCTGAACATATTTGCCATGCACCTGATTTATAGCAATATTGCAATTTTTTGTCACTCCATGATTTTTCTTTGCAATAAGAAATCTAGCTTTGGCAAATCGGTTCTGATACTTCCGCAGCCACTTTCCTACGAGCTTCACGGTATTATCTGTAGAATGATCATCTGATACAATCAACTCAAGATTAGCATAAGTCTGTTTGCGTATGCTCTCCAAAGTTTCAATTACTGTCTTTCCAGAATTGTATGTAGCGACCACCACACTGATCAATTCCATTTATTTTCTCCTCATAAAATAATTCTTTTATTGATTCTATACTCTATATTTCATATATTAATTCTTCTATTGAAACAATCGGAATATCCGTTATTTGAGACAGCTTTTGTGCAATTTCATCAAATACTAACACCGGTGTCACTACAATAACATCAACACTTTCCTGAATATCTTCCGGCTGTATTATTTTCAATCCCGGATAGGAACAAAAGGGATCCAAATCAATACCATATTTGATTTCAATATCAGAACTTTTCAAATCCTCATATAACAAGCTGCCTAATCTCCCTATTCCATAAATCGCAATTGAATGATACCCCCTTTGAACGAAGTATCTCTCTAGTGAAATTTCTTTTTGCTTATAAATCATCCACTGACACATTATATTATAACAACTTTTGTACATATCCAGCTCTTTATTGTTGGAGTTCACTTTCCTTTTCATTGCCAGGTTAGCTGTAAATGCCCCCCCCGCAAGTCCGGTGAATAATGATACGCCTGCCAATATTCCTTTTTTCATTTTGCATTACCTCCTTACACAACTGCCTTCCCATACACAATCCCACAGGAAAGCCCCACACCAAATCCACACATTAGTACCCTGTTTTTGTCATTTTTTAACTTCTCGCGATTCACCGTCAATGTCACAGGAATGGATGCTCCGGATGTATTTCCATATTCGTCATAGGATATCAACAGCTTTTCTTTTGCAATTCCACAAAATTCAGCTACCTGATTCACGATATGTTTTTGTGCCTGATGAAGCACATAATAATCAATATCCTCATCCGTCAGCCCTGTTTTTTCCATAAATTCATTGATATAACCCAATACTTCATTTATGGTATAGGAAAATACTTTCATGCCATCCATATGAAAATGATCCCTTTGATCTGCCATAAAAATTGTATCGCATTCCTGTCCTAATGACTTCTGCATATAGAGCAGATTACTATCGGATACTACCTCCAGCCCAGTCGCTGTCCCTGCATCGCCAAACATCATCTTGGTCTGAACATCTTCGTCTGCCAAACATTTTGTCACAGTATCCCCTACCAAGAGAAGCAATTTACTTCCATACTCCAGATTTGATAACAACCCACCCGCAATAGTCAAACCGGTTGTGTATCCGGAGCATCCCAGATTCACATCAAAGGCTATACAATTCTCTCCAATTCCCAGCCGTTTTTGAATCCGAAAAGCGGTAGATGGCATAATACAGCTCGGCGTCTGGGTAACAAGAACAATACCCCTGATTTCTTCCTTTTCCCAATCTAATCTTGCAAGCAAACGTTCTGCCGCCTCTGCACACATATGTTCCGTGGTTTCTGTATCATCAGACACATAACAGGAGCGGATGCCCGTAAGTTTGATCTGCTTCGTTACTTTGCGTTCTCCCAAAAGCTCTATATATTCACTATTATCATTATTCACTTTTTTCTTTGGAACGACAGTCTCAATTCCCCGAATTGCTATATTCCTATATTCTCCAAACATATTACTCACTCCGGTTTTCCACTTAATCTAACTTTGCAGCAATTATTGATGTCATATCCCCAACACTCTTCGCACAGCTCATGGCAGTCATCTCACTAACATTAAACTTAAATTGATAAAATTCTTCAATCATCGAAATAAGATTGACCTGCTCCATAGAATCCCATCCCTCAATCTCCTCAAAAAGGGTATTTTCTGTCAATACAATCGTATCATCATCCATATTATCCCGAATCAATTTCTCCAGCTCTTTTAGGCGATCTGACATAAGCTATTCTCCTTCTCAATAAGTCTAAAGTTTACTCTATCTTATTACTTCAATCACTTGATTCCGATTTTGATAATCTTCAGGAATGGAATATTCCCATACCTGATGCCCATTCTTCTCTTCTTTCTGAATAAAACCTAAATCCGCATATAGTCCTGCCACAGGCATATTTTTGTTTGTCACAATATAGTCCCCCTGTATTCTGCAAATATCATGCTGTCTGCATAATTCCACCAGCCGGTCAAACATAGCATACTCCATCTGCCGTTTAAACACCCGGCAGCTCATAATCCATACCGGAACAGTTATTGTTCGATTATCCACTATTTCTCCCAAAATCACTGACACTAAACCATGATTGCCAAACTTATCAGCTAAAGTGCCACAAATCGAAATATTTCTCTGCGCAAATTTTTCTACCTCTGTCCGGCCAAGCCGAAGTCCCGTCAGATTAAACTGGTTCGTCTTATTAATGAGCTGTGTCACCCGGTCTATATTGGCGGCAGATACACCTGCAAATTCTACACGCATCCGAAGCCCCAAGAGGTAATCCTGATAATTCCCCTCTGTCAATGCTTCCTCTCTCTGAATGTTTCCTTTATACAAATCATTTCTTCGCAAATCTTCGTGAGAATAATTTGTAATTTCAAAATATCCCGATCCATCCAACAGCCTTCTCATGTCGGATGGATCCTGAATGGGAAGCACTGTTATATCAGAAATATTATTTTTTACTTCCTCCTGTTCTGCCGGATTATCATCAATAAACACAAAACTATCCGTATTCAGATTAAGCTGCCGGCTCATTTCCAAAATATTGACACTTTTTCTTTCCCAATTGCACTTCGTTATTGTAACATCCTCTGCTCTTAATACCGAAAAGGGATGAGAAAAACCTGCCTCTGCCGCATTTGGCTCATTTTTAGAACATATATTTAACAAAGCTCCTCTGTCTCTGAGATTTTTCAAATATTCCTGAAACTCAGCATACATCATGCCCTCCGGTGTTTCAATCCCAAGTTCAATCCCATTCGTCCCATCCTCACCAATCACACCCTTCCAGAGCGTATTATCCAAATCTACAATAACGGCCTTCTTGTTCTTCCCATAATAGGATTTTATAATATTAGAAATATTATAGGCAGTAAGCGGAATAGCATCCGGTGAAAACGCATATTTAAATGTATACCATGCACGGTCATCAAACCATCGCTCCAAACCATAATAAGCGGAAAGATAATGAATATCGTTGACAAATACCATAGTCCGCTTCTGAATCTCCTGTACCAGCCTGCGGTTCACTTCTTCCAAAAAATACTGTCTTCCCGTAATATGTGCACAATCCATATTACCCATAACACGATATGGAAGCATTTCAAAATTATTCTGCACAATAAGACAACCAATTTTCTGTTCAAGACTGTCCCAAATCTGTATAAACTTATGAAGCAGCAACTCCAGCTTTGCCTCTACCTGAGACGCCTCATCTTCTGCCTCCGGCCATTCCTGAATATTTTTAACACTCGTATGGATATAAATAATATCCGGCTGAAAGGCTATTAGCTTTTCAGTCTCAAACACAGCTTCTTCATAAAAATTATTGTATTGTCCCTCATACATCTCCGGACAGAAGCCCTGATTCAATAAAAACAATTCCAGTATATCTTTCATCTGACCAACCGTAGAACCACTTAAAATGGCTACACGTTTGGGCAATAAATCCGATTGATTTACTAATTGCTTCCGCCATTTTTTCACATATCGTCTAATATCAGCACTGCAAAACGGATATTCCAATTCCTTCAAAGCCTGCCTCCTATTATCTAATATTCCATACCGCCACTCATTACAACCAATTCGCCCGTCATAAATCTGGCATAATCAGACATCAGATATTCTGCCATATACCCAATATACTCCGGTTCAATCAACCCAAGCGGCTGCCGTGCCTCTGACTTTTCAATATAATTTTCAATCTGTCTGGCAGTAGCCATCAGCATCGGTGTTTTTACATTGGCAGGAAGAATCGCATTCACCCGGATTTTTCTCCGCACAAATTCTTTCGACATTGTCTTGACAACTGAGTTCAACGCCGCCTTGGAAGCGTTATATTGGGAAAGCCCTTTATCACTTTTTAACGCTTCAATGGATGAAATGGCAACAAGGGAACTTTCATTGTTTGAATATTTTTTCATTGAAAAATATTTCCCCAATTCCAAAAAAGCAAAGCAATTGATTCTCATGGTCTGTTCCATTTCCTCAATATCATTTGACCGTATTACATTATTAAATGCAACTCCGGCACAATGAACCAATCCATCCAGCTTCAGACCGTTCTCTTTGCAATAGATAAAAATTTCTTCCATGTTATCCAAGTTCATCAAATCATAAACAAATGGGAAAATTTGATTCGGAAACTTTTGTCCCAGTTTTTCTAATTGAGCCATATTTCTTCCAATGGCAACAATTCTTGCTCCCTCTGCAGCAAAACGCTCTGCAACCGCTTCCCCGATACCAGATGTTGCCCCGGTGACTACTATTGTCTTGCTGTTCATATTGGTTTCTAACATTGCCCTTGCCTCCATTCTCAAATAACGTGGATCATTTGTAGGAATAAATATGGTCTGTCTCAATTTCCACAACTCTTCTTAGTCTAAATAGTCACAAATATCCCCTATGGTCTGAAAACTTCGTAGCTCTTCCACCGTAATGGCCTTTTTATATGATTTCTTAATAGCCACCATTAAAGATAATTTAGCAAAAGAATCCCATTCTTCTATATCATCTAATTGGGCATCCACATCCAATTCCCCCTCATCCAGTTCCATTACATTTTCTAATAATGAGATCTTTTCCTCTAATGTCATAATTCTATCTCCTCACTATTTTAAATACTGTTAGGCGTTTGCGAAACGCCACAAGCCGCATGAATACGGCATTTTTTTGTTGCTAAAATCAAAAATCTCCTCACG
>CANRLR010000006.1 GCA_947631505.1 uncultured Lachnospiraceae bacterium
AAATTACATAGATGTTGATGGGCTGGAAAACCTGTAAATACGGGAAAGTTGAGAAAATACTCAAGAAATTTTGAATTCACACTAGTATCCGTTTTTTTCTATTGACAAATAATAGGTAATGTATTAACTTATGTAAAAGTAATCCTACTGTAAAAGAACTTGCAGAAATAATGGGAAGTTCTCACCAGAATGTAAAACAAATTTTGTTAAAGTTGGAAAAGAAGGGGTTCGTCAATATTACCATTGATGAGCATGACAGAAGAAAGCAACGAATTGAGCTTACTGATTATTGTAGACATTTTTGTGAGAAGAACGATGAAATGAGCGCAAATATTATGGGTAAAATGTTTGATGGTATTTCTACAGAACAGTTACAAATAACAATACAGACAATTATTCAGAGTGAAGATAATCTAAAGGAGATTTGATGATATGAGCAATGGAAGGGGCTGTAATGTATGATTAGAGAAATTGTGAAAGAGGATTTAGATGGTTTATTGAGATTGTATATGCAGTTACATAATAATCCCATGCCGAGAAAAGACACTGAACTATTAAAGATTTGGGATGCTGTTTGGGGGGATAAAAACCATCATGTTATTGTTGCAGAAGAAAATGGGGAAATCGTATCTTCCTGTGTCTGTGTCATTATTCTAAATCTGACGCACAATCAACAGCCATATGCTTTTATTGAAAATGTGATAACTGACGAAAGATACAGAAATAAAGGACTGGCAACGCAGTGCTTAGACTACGCAAAAAAGATTGCCATAAAAGAAAACTGCTATAAAATGATGTTGCTTACAGGCTCAAGGAAAGAAAGCACATTGAATTTTTATAGAAAGGCAGGGTACAACAGTGAAGATAAAACAGCATTTATTCAATGGATATAAACCAAAGTAGCGAGGTGAAAAGAATGCGCATATTTTATGTATCAGATTTAGATGGGACATTATTGAGAAACAACGAAAAAACATCTAACTATACAAATAATGTAATAAATCGTTTGACTGAAAGAGGAATGGTTTTTTCTTATGCTACCGCTCGTTCATTGATAACCGCTAAAAAAGTTACAAGTGGGATAAACGCTAAAATTCCCCTAATCGTATACAATGGCGCTTTCGTAATAGATAATCTTACAGAGGATATTCTGATTGCAAACTATTTTGATGACAAGGTAGATTTTGTGTTGGATGATTTGTTTGCAAATAAAATATATCCTATTGTTTATGCGTACATAAACGGTAAAGAGAAATTTTCCTTTGTTCCTGAATTATGCTCAGATGGAACAAATAAGTTTCTTGACAGCAGAAAGGGAGATGTTCGTTCCAATGCTGTGAGGGCAATCAATGATTTGAAGTCAGGAAACATTTTCTATATCACTTGTATAGATGAGCCGCAAAAACTCGAACCATTATATAAGAAATATAAAGACTCCTATCATTGTGTTTATCAGACGGATATTTATACAAATGAGCAGTGGCTCGAAATTATGCCCTTGAATGCTTCAAAGGCCAAGGCAATAAAGCAACTACAATCACTTTTGAAATGTGAGAAGTTAGTTGTGTTTGGTGATGGAAAAAATGATATAGATATGTTTGAATCGGCAGATGAAAGCTATGCTGTTCAAAATGCGCATGAAGATTTGAAAAGAATTGCAACCGGGGTTATTTCATCAAATGATGAGGATGGTGTTGCAAAATGGCTTGAAGAAAATTATGTCATGGTGTAATGTTGAAATTTCTAAAAGATGATAAAACTCCTTATTGGAGAACCTTAAAAGCTAATGGGGAATCAAATCCAAAATATCCAGGTGGAGTAGAAGTTCAAAAAGAAATGCTCGAAAAAGAGGGACATATCATAATACAAAAAGGAAGAACGAATATAAAGTATTATGTAAAAGATTATGAGAAAGCATTATTTTCATTATGATAGATGAACAACCAATGGTTGAGTTTGATAATTCTACTTACAGTTCGTGTACAGGAGCTGATAAAGATTGTAAAGTGAAGCATGAAAGGAGGCATATGATAATGAATCAAATTGATACAGGAAAGTTTATTGCTAGTTGTAGAAAAGAAAAAGGTATGACACAAGCACAATTAGCAGAAAAATTAAATATCACTGACAGAGCTGTTTCCAAATGGGAGACAGGAAAATGTATGCCCGATTCATCTATTATGTTGGAACTTTGCAATATCTTAGATGTTACGGTCAATGAACTATTAAGTGGGGAGAGGATAGAAATGAATAATTACGAAGAAAAAGTCAGCCAGAATCTCATTGAATTGAAACGAAAAGATGAGAATAATATGAACAAGAATACTATAATATCAATAATATATACAATTACTATGGTTGTTGGCATTCTAGTATGTTGTATATGTGATGTTGCTATTTCGGGAACACTGACATGGTCACTTATCACACTTAGTTCTATTTTGATTACATGGATAGCATCTCTTCCTGTTGTGTTGTTCGGAAAAAAAGGTGTTTTGGTAGCGATGATTGCCATTAGTATTCTCATTTTACCATTTATGTACATATTAAGTATTTTAATAAATGTCAATGAGGTATTCAGCATTGGTGCGATTATGTCAATTATTGCACTTGTTTTTCTGTGGATAATATATATTCTGTATTATCGACTGAAAGAACGAAAACTGTTGGCAACGGGAATCACATTTTTGTTTGCAATTCCGTTCACATTTTTGATAAATATTACATTATCAAAAATGATCGGTGAACCTGCAATTGATGTCTGGGATATATTGTCGGTATTTATTCTGTTCATTATAGGAGTTGCTTTTATTATTTGCGGTGCTTATCACCCCAGTCACACATTTGATCCAGAATCGGAATGAGTGATTTTCCGCGTTCAGTTAGACTGTACTCTACCTTTGGTGGAATCTGCGGATATTCCTTGCGATTGATAAGGCCATCTGCCGCCAGCTGTTTTAGGGTGGAGCTGAGCGTTTTGTATGTGATTCCACCAATGTACTTTTGCATTTCGTTAAAACGGACAACTTCAAATTCCATAAGAGTGTACAGGATGAACATTTTATATTTTCCCTGAATAAGCGACATAGTATAATTAAATCCGGTGTCTTCGAGCTTACATTCTGCAATACATTCTTTTATCATTGATACTTTCCCCCAAGATAGTATATATCTTTAATGTGCGTACTTGTTGTAAAAATAAATGCTTGCTATAATTATAGTGTTGAATATTCACAAAGTCAATTACAAATATTGAGGTGATCGCTAAATGGGAAAGAAAATTGTGGTATTGAATGGAAGTCCTAGAAAGAACGGTAATACATCCGCACTTGTAGATGCATTTACGAAAGGTGCGGAGTCAGCAGGAAATCAGGTGAGTGTATTTCATCTGGACAGTATGGATATTCATGGATGTAAAGGATGCTTCGGTGGTAATAGTAGTAATGAATGCCCATGTGTTCAAAACGATGATATGAATATCATATATCCTGCGGTCAGAGAGGCAGAAGTTGTTGTTCTGGCAACACCGCTTTATTACTGGAATATGAGTGGACAGATTCGAACAGCTATTGACAGATTGTTTGCACTTGAAGAGGGCGGAATGAATCTGCTTCGCGGTAATGGTCGAGCAGCAGCACTTTTAATGTCAGCAGAAGGAAGTGGATTTGAAGATGTTGTAGTGTATTTTGACCACTTGATGGAGCATTTGAGATGGAAAAACTTAGGTCATGTTCTTTCGAGCGGCAATATGAACGTCGGAGATATTAATGGTAAAAAAGAATTAGATGAAGCATATCAACTTGGTGCTTCAATATAAAAACGAAAAGGAGAGTTCATTATGAAAAAAGATTTAGGAGTCGTGCAGGCAATATATCCAATGCCAGTTCTTATGGTTGCGGCATATGGAGAGAATGACAAGGTAAATGTAATGAATGCAGCGTGGGGTATGATCTGTAATGAGGACAGAATTGCGTTATTCATTGACGAAGATCATAAGACAACACAGAATATTCTTAGCAGAAAAGCGTTTACTGTAAGCATTGCAGATAGAAAACATATGGATGTGGCAGATTTTTTTGGAATTGCTACAGGAAATAAGATATCAGATAAATTTGAGAGAACAGGTTATACAGCAGCAAAGAGCAGCCATGTTGATGCACCAATTGTGGAAGAGTTCCCTGTTGTTATGGAATGCGAACTTGCTGAAGTTGTTGAAACAGAAAGTATGTATTGTATTGTTGGTAAAATTGTGAATACGGCTGCAGAAGAAGGTGTGCTTGCCGAAAATGGTAAGGTGGATCCTGCTAAGCTTGATGCACTTATCTTTGACCAGTTCCAGCATGGATACTATGTATCTGGTGAACAGGTCGGTAAGGCATGGAATGCAGGAGCAGGACTTATGAAGAAGTAATAGAAAGAATCCTCTTATTGCAGAATACTGATCCTCATGTTATACTGTTTTTAATTAGATTTTTAATTTGCATGTGAAATAGCATTGCAAACCGTAACAAAGAATTTTCTATACAGAAAGAATGGAGGATTAGTGTGAAAACAGAATTACTTCGTATACCGCATCATAACCGGGAACTGGTGGGGGATTTCTATCTGCCGGAAACGGATACCCCATGTCCTATCGTTATTTTCAGTCATGGATTCAATGGTTCTGGCAAAGATTTTTCCATGAATTCCCGCTTATTAGCAGAACACAACATTGCTGCCTTTTCTTATGATTTTTGCGGTGGCTCTGTAAATGCAAGAAGCAGTATGGCAACTACCAGCATGACAATTTTCACAGAAATGGAAGACCTTTGTGCTGTCATTGATTTTATGAAAAAGGATTCCCGAATTGACGAAAACAATATTTTTCTTTTCGGAGCCAGTCAAGGAGGTTTTGTCAGTGCCCTTACTGCGGATGAGCGTCCAAAGGACATCCGCGGACTCCTTCTTCTCTATCCTGCCCTTTGTATTCCAGATGATTGGAACCAACGTTTCCCGAAACTATCGGATATTCCAGAAACTCTTGAACTGTGGGACATGACACTTGGTTATCCTTTCTTTGCCTCACTTCATGATTTTCACACCTTTGACCACATTGGAAAATTTCATCGGAATGTTCTTGTGATTCATGGGGATTTGGATGAAATAGTTGCCAGCGAATATGCCGAAAAACTTCCCGCCATTTATGCCCATGCATCGCTGGAAGTGTTCCCGGGCGAGGGGCATGGATTCAGCGACGCCGGGAATCAGCGTGTAGCAGAAATGACATTAACATTTGTAGGGGAGAATCGGTTGTAACCATACACTCCCCTCCCATTTCAGAGAAAGAACCGCTGCCTCCTGCACCGGTTCTTTCTCAAATTTCCTTTTCCGACAAATTGTTTTCATCGCTTTTTCTTTTTATAAGGTGTTTTTTTCGATGGCTCAATAGAATCAATATGCAACGCTACGACCCGACCTTTTTCATCGCCTTCATAATCCAGCATATAATTTCCCTGTTGCAGAACCTTCCAGAGTTCTTCTGGTCTTTTCTGATTATAAGAAACTCCCTGAATATCAATAGCAACACCGGCATCTTTTGCGTGTTGTATTTCTTCCATAAGCCCTTTCTTTTGCATGATAATCCCTCCTTACTTCAAAGCCAGAAGGTGTTTTCCGTGATGTAAACCAACGCTTTGAGTAATCCGGTAAAGTCTTTTTCACTTTTTACCATTCATTTTTCAGTTTGGAATCCATTTACATTTTAGAAACAAGAAAAAAAGAAATTTAGATTAAAAACTTATACTTCTCCTGATATCATCTCCTTTCTTTATCCGACTTTACCTTCTCATTTATTATACTTCAAACAGAATTCTAAAATCAATTGTTGTCTAAACAACATAAATATACTCTGAACGAAAAAATTTCCAATTACTTTTTTTAACGGAATTAGTTGACTTTACGTGCAATATAACGTATACTTTTCATACAATTAAAAGTATAGAAGGGAAGTGTGCTTGTGAAAATTGAACGAATAAGTGAAAATCAGATTCGTTGTACGCTCAGTAAGCATGATTTAATGGAACGTCATTTGAAAATCAGTGAGCTTGCATACGGTTCTGAGAAGGCGAAAGAACTATTTCGTGATATGATGGAACAAGCGAACATCGATTTGGGATTCGATGCCGATGATATTCCTTTGATGATAGAAGCAATTCCAACCTCCCGTGATTCCATTGTTCTGGTAATTACAAAGGTTGATAATCCGGAGGAATTTGACGAGAAATTTTCACGATTTGGTCTCCAAAATGAGTCTTTTGAAGAGGATGAGGACTACTATGAGACGGAAGAAGATAATGAATCGGAGGACAGTTCTGTAGTGGATTCTCCTGAAATTGTGAACTGTTTTGAACAGCTTCATGAATTGATTGAAGAAGCAGAAGCAAAAGGAAAAAATGATGGTTCACAGTTCATTCCATTGAGTGAGGCTCTTCAAAACGGAAAGAAAAAGAAACAAAAAAAGAAAAAAGAAATAACTCTTTCCGATAAGGTAAAGGTATTTTCTTTCTTATCCATGAATCCTGTTATTGAAGTCGCTCATTTAGTGACCGACAATTACAATGGAAAAAACACTCTTTGGAAAGATGAGACAACGAGCCGTTACTACCTTGTAATGAACCGCGGAAATAAAAAATCCTCATTCCTGTCCGCCTGTGCTGTAATTTCAGAATACGGCAGGGAAGAATCCATAACCTATGCAACACAAGATTATTTTAATGAACACTATCAGATTATCATCAAAGACAGAGCACTGCATCAATTAGCCATGTTATAATAAAAATAGTTCGGTATTTTACCCACTTTATGAAACAGAGCGTATACAAAAACCCCGGTACCTGTTTACTCAGATTACCGGGGTATTATTATCGTATAGTTGTGTTCACGATGCTTTTTTTCAAATTATTTGTTGAAAAAAATCTCATTAAGCATTCTTATTTGCCAAATACTCATTAATCTTTAGAATCAATTCATCCGCATCCAATCCATGAACCATTGCTGCCTCTTCTAAGCTTTCGCCCTGTGATGCCGGACATCCAATGCAATGCATTCCTGAAGCCATTAAAATAGGGGCAATTGTGGCATCTTCCTGTAAAATCTGACCAATCAGCATGTCCTTTGTTACTTCTTTCATTTCTATTCCTCCTAAAAAATTTATAAACCGTTTGCAATTACGATTCACTATAAGATAGTATGAACCTATGTTACGATTATAGTCACATCTTTGACTCTTGTCAAGAAATTATACTTGTATTTTTTTTAATTTTGTATTATCATGAGATTATGTTCAATATATAAAAAAGGAGGATACAAAAATGGCTTATAAAATTTCTGATTCTTGCATCAGCTGTGGTTCTTGTGCTGGTGAGTGTCCAGTAGGTGCTATCTCCGAGGGAGATGCTCATTACGAAATCGATGCAAGCGCATGCTTGGATTGTGGTTCTTGTGCAGCTGCTTGTCCTACCGGTGCAATTGAAGCTGAGTAATCAGGCAGAGTGTAAATCACAAAAGTAATATCAAGATGTCAGGGTCAAAATACCTTTTGACCCCAACATCATATGAAAAGGTGTCCCCCGACTATGATTTTTTAATCCATAGTCGGGGGACACCTTCTTTTTTCCCTTGCTATTTTTACAACATGTTCTTAAAAATTGTTTTTATCCTCTCTTTACTGTAACCGTGCTGACAATTCTTTGCTCAGCTCTTCAAAACCTGGTTTACCAAGCAGAGCAAACATATTTTTCTTATAGCTTTCTACACCCGGCTGGTTAAATGGATTTACCCCCAGAACATAACCACTGATACCGCATGCATATTCAAAGAAGTAGAACAGTTCTCCCAGATAGAATTCATTCTGCTCTGGAATACGGATAATCAGGTTCGGTACATTTCCGTCTGTATGTGCAAGCTGTGTACCTTTCATGGCACTCTTATTGATAAAGTCCATCGTCTTTCCTGCTAAGTAATTCAAACCGTCTAAATCCTTTTCCTCTTCTTTTACCGTAATATCCAAGGATGGTTTTTCAAGCTCCATTACTGTCTCAAACATAATACGGGAACCATCCTGAATAAACTGTCCCATTGAATGCAGATCTGTTGTCAAGTCGACCGATGCCGGGAAAATACCCTTTTGGTCTTTTCCTTCACTTTCTCCATAAAGCTGTTTCCACCACTCTGCTACATAATGGAAAATCGGCTCATAATTTGCCAGAACTTCAACATCTTTTCCTTTGGCATGAAGAATATTACGAACGGCAGCATATTTGATTGCATCATTATCTGCAAGAGATGTCTCCAAGCAAAGCTTTCTCATGCTCTGGGCACCTTCCATCAATTTGCTGATATCTGCTCCGCTTGCTGCAATCGGAAGAAGACCTACTGCTGTCAATACAGAGAAACGTCCTCCTACATCATCCGGTACTACGAAAGTTTCATATCCCTCTTCCGTTGCTAAGCCCTTCAAAGCACCTTTTGCCTTGTCTGTCGTAGCATAAATACGTTTCGCTGCACCTTCTTTCCCATACTTCGTTTCCAGCATTTCCTTAAACACACGGAATGCAATTGCCGGCTCTGTTGTTGTACCAGATTTACTAATTACATTTACTGAAAAATCTCTGTCACCAATTGTTTCAATCAGCTGTGACAGATACGTTCCGCTGATACTATTTCCCGCATAGTAAATCTCCGGTGTCTTACGTACTGACTTGTCCACACTATTATAGAAGCAGTGACGAAGGAATTCGATTGCGGCACGAGCTCCCAAATAAGAACCACCGATTCCGATTACAACTAAAACATCGGAATCTGACTGGATTTTCTGTGCTGCTTTCTGAATTCTGGAAAACTCCTCTTTATCATAATCTTCCGGCAAATCGATCCACCCAAGAAAATCGTTTCCTGCTCCCTTTTTCTGTTCCAAGGTCTCTCTGGCTGCTGCCACTGCTGCCTCCATTGATGTAATTTCATCCTCACGGATAAAACCGTTCGCAAGTGAGTAATCAAAGGTTACATGTTTTTCCATTTTTCCCTACCTCCATGTTCTCTTAATATAGGTAAATTATACTATTTTCTAATTCCTCCTGTCAACCTTTTACCCCATATATTCCCGAATTACATCACGAATCACTTTTTCTTCTTCCTTCGTAAATTCAATCGCAATATCCTTTTTCTTTTCCGGTCCTTTTGCCTTGAGAGACACAACTTTGCCGGATGGTTCCTCTTCAAAATATTTTTGCCGGTATTCTTCTACCATTTGGGAATGGAACGTCTCATTTTCAAGTCTCGGTTTATATATATTCTCTAAAAAATCCACCATATCAATATGCAGGAGTTCTCTCTTTCCCGGAATACCATACAAACAATCAAAGAGCAAGATCAAACCATTTCCTACAATGCCCGCAATCAGACATCCCAGTATCGTGTACTGTCCAACATTAAGAATCATGGCAATAATACCGCTTCCAAGGCTGGCAAGCATGGACAAAAGCATACAGACATTGCAAAAGGATTCCCATCCATGAAGATGCAGTCCCAGAACCCGGTAATGCCGAATATATTTTTCCACAAAAACATTTACATTGGGAACACCGATCTGCAGCTGATAACAGGTCTCAAATTTACGGCACAAGGTTTTCATCAACGGATGGTTGGAACGTCCCATATCCTTCGCCCCGCAAAGCAGGCGCCGATAAACAAGACAGAGCATTCCTTTCACTACGATTTCCAACAGACATAATCCCAATATTGCCGCTGCAATCCATTGACCATTTACATACTTCATCATACAAAATTCCTCCCTTTTTACAAAAGTTTGGACTAAGTATAACAGACGGGCCCTCTTATAACTAGAAGGCCCGCCTGCAAAAAATGAAATTCGTATGACAGTTTTCGACATTATTTCTGTTTATTCTTCTGAATTCGTTCCTTTTACCGCTTTATCGATAATATCAGCCACAAGCTGTACCGCATTTTGCTGATTACTTTCTTCCATGGAACGACGGTAAATATGTTTCTTCTCATCTACCTCCTGTACCGCAGCGAGTAATCCCTCACTCGTCAGCTCCTCTTCCCTTATCACATAACTGAATCCCTGTTTTTCAAAAGAAGCTGCATTTAAAATCTGGTCTCCGCGGCTTGCTTCCATCGAGAGAGGAATTAAAATATTCGGCTTGTGCAATGCTAAAAGCTCACAAATCGCATTGGCACCTGCACGGGAGATTACAATATCTGCCGCATCTAACAAATCACATAATTCCTTCTGTATATATTCAAACTGCACATAACCTTCCATGCCCTGCAAAGATTCATCAACCTTATCTTTACCACAAAGATGTATAATTTGATATTTCTCCAATAACTGGGGAAGAATTTCGCGTACCGCCTCATTTACCCGGACTGAGCCAAGGCTGCCACCAATTACAAGGATGACCGGTCTATTGGCACGAAATCCACAGAATTCCAATCCTTTCAGCCGATTACCCGTAAAGAGTTCACTGCGAATCGGAGAACCCGTAAGATAAGCTTTATCTACCGGTAAATGCTCAAGCGTCTCCGGAAAATTCGCACAAATTGCGGTCGCACTGGAAATGCAGAGCCGGTTGGCAAGCCCCGGCGAAATATCGGATTCATGCAGAACACATGGAATCTTCTTCCGTTTTGCCGCCTTAACAACGGGAACGGTCACAAATCCACCTTTTGAAAAAATAACATCCGGTTTTACTTTTTTTATGATTTTTTCTGCCTCTGCATATCCCTTCAATATCCGAAACGGATCCGTAAAATTCTTTATATCAAAATAACGGCGGAGCTTCCCGGAAGAAATTCCATAATAGGGAATGTCAAAATTTGAAATTAATTCTTTCTCAATTCCCGTTTTAGAACCAATATAATGAACCTCATAGCCTCTCTTTTCTAATTCTGGGAGTAAAGCAATATTCGGTGTTACGTGACCAGCCGTTCCCCCTCCGGTAAGTATGATTTTCTTCATACCCAAATCCTCCTTATAAATGTGATCTGATCTCTTCAACAACAGCTGCCATATCCTCCGGTGTCTCCATTGGCTTCCAACCAATGTTAATCGTTTTTGTATCTCCCTCAAACCTTGGAATTACATGAACATGAAGATGAAAAACCGTTTGGCCTGCTGCCTCACCGTTGTTCTGCAAAATATTAATACCATCACAATGATAAGCTTCCTTCACGGCTTTTGCGATTTTTTTTGCTACTATCATGACCTTGGAAACATATTCATCGGAAAGTTCAAAAATGTCAGCTGCATGCTTTTTCGGCAAAATAATTACATGACCTCTTGCAGATGGATTTACATCCAGAATTGCCTTAAAATCCTCATCCTCATAAACACAATAAGAAGGAATCTCTCCTGCAATAATTTTACAAAAAATACAATTGTTCTCCATGATTTGTCCTCTCTTTCTATCTTTTCTTATTGAAAACGGAAAATGGTATCAAAGTTCCGCAAAATTTTAAAATTCCCCTGAGCAGAAAGCTCCCCTGACATAAAGGCCCCCTGAAAAGATTTCGTTCCATTCAAAATCTCGTTAAAAACACCGGACTTCACTTTAGCTGTCACATCTGCTTTCTCCGTAGAGCCCCGGTAGCAGTTCATCTGTTCCTGCTTAATATCAATGACGAGCGATGTGTTCTCATCTATTAAATCAATCTGGAATATCGCATTCAGATCATCCATAGGATAGAAATGTTCGGTCAGCCGGCTCACATATTCATCCGAATCGTTGTTCTCTCCTAGCATTCCCTTGAACAGACTTGCCAATTCCTCAATATCTTCTTTTTGTTTTTTTACATAATTATCATTGGAAACATATGCGGAAAGCTGTTCACTTTCCTGCGGTGTCAGAGACAATGTGCTTCCCCGGAGAACAGTTTTTTTCACCTGCATACTGCTATTTGGAAATGCCACCGCCTTTTTTGAAATCATACGATAGAAATTCTCTGTTTTTTTCTCAATCATGAGATTGTACTCGGCATTCGTCTCAAATTCCACATGGTTATCTACATAGGCACAGAGCCCTTCGCTCGGCACACCACCTAACATTTCCCATGCACGAATCAGAGAATACTCCGCCTCTCTCTCCCCATAAGTTGTCGCCATAACAACCGGGAACATATAAAGATGCGACAGAACCTCTTTGTCACCATATAACCAGCAGGCATCTAAAAACTGCTGTAGAAATCCACCAATCCCCAGCCACTCCACAGAGGCTGCCAATATGACACCATCTGCCTCTTTCAGTGTCTTTGGCAAAACCATAATATTGCTCTTTTCTTCGTACAAATTGTACCGTTCTACAACAACACGCAGCTCATCCAAGACCTTTTCTATTTTTTCCAGGGCAAAAAGAGTAGGGTCATCAATTAATCCCCGTCCCCCATAATAAATATTAACTCTCATAGCTAACCTCCATTTGTTTCTTTCTGGTCATAATCAGACAGATTACTACACCTGCTGCAAACCCGCCCACATGGGCGGCATTGTCTATACTTGTATCCTGAAACCCACTGTAAAGACTAATCGCCAAATATAAAAAGTATCGCGGTACTTCTGTAGAGCGGCGTCCCTTGTTTCCTCTTATCAAAAGAAGCAGTAAGGCTCCCGTCAACCCGTAAATTGCCCCGGATGCTCCACAAGACACCGTATATTCTCCTGTAATAAATACATTATAAGCGATGGAGACCACGCCCGCAACAATCCCGGAAAGAAAATATAATACAACATAGCGGATTCTCCCCATCACCTGTTCCAGTGCATAGCCAAGTACCAACAAGGATAGCATATTATTAAATAAATGGTCCCAGCCAAAATGCAGGAAAAAGTGTGTGATCAGACGATACCATTCGTGTTTTTCCAAAATGAATGGCTCATAGGATGCTCCCATCAACAGCATATAATCGGTGTCGTAGCTAGAACCATTCCACTCCACATATAAAAAAACCAATATATTGATGATAACAAGAATCAGTGTCATAATAGGTATCTTATTTTTCGTCTGCATATTTACCTCTCTTATCATAGCATACCATTTCAATTTATGTTATGATAAGAATTGTAACACAGAACGACAAGCCGGTCAATGAGTCCGGCAGATTAGGAGGAGGTTATTGTGAATGTAACAGTTCCGGCAAATTCATCCAATACAAAAACAATCCTGACTCTTTTAGAGGAATCGGGATATTCTCTGCCCTGTAACTGCCACGGTGCCCATCATTGCAACGGTGCCCGGTATTCCTTTGACTGTGCTATGATTCCCAAAAAAACAATTACCGTTACATTACCGGATACAGAGGAAACCCTGTGCGGTATTTCTCTGGAAAATAGAACTTGTGTACCGGGAAAGGGGACGTGCCTCCTCATCGATCTCGGTACCACAACCATTGCTCTTGCCCTGATTGACACTGACCTTGGAGAACTTCGCCAGACTGCTGTTTTTACCAATCCGGAACGGTCATTTGGCAGCGATGTCATTTCCCGGATTCAAAGCTCTATCAGTGGAAACAGGGAGCAGCTGAAGGGGATAATACGTCAGGCATTACAAAAGGAAACAGCTGAACTTTGTCAAAAAAACAAACAGACTCTACAGGATATAACACACTGTTATATCGGCGGTAACACTGCCATGATCCATATCTTAATGGGATATGACTGCCAGCCTCTTGCGGCAAGTCCCTTTCAGATTGCAGAAAAATCTCCTGAACCATTTTTTGTTCAACAGTGCAAAGTTACGATTCTTCCTTGGATCTCTGCCTTTGTCGGCGGCGATATTACAGCCGGCTTTTATGCCTGCCCAATCACCAGATCTTCCCCGGCACTTTTTATTGATCTGGGAACAAACGGTGAAATGCTGCTTCACAATTCAGGAGCTGTCTATGCCGCTTCTACCGCTGCCGGTCCCGCTTTTGAAGGAAATGGGCTAAGTTGTGGTTGTCCGGGTATTCCGGGTGCAATTTCTGCGGTAACGCTGCACCGGCTTCGCCCGGCTATTACTACCATTGGCAATAAACTTCCTATCGGTATTTGTGGTTCAGGGGCAATTTCTGTTATGGCAGAGCTCCTTCACCACAAGTATGTAACAAGAGATGGCATTTTAACCGGAAAATTTCCGGAAGAAGGAATTCTGCTCGGCTTCTCCCAAGCCGGGAATGCCATTCATTTTACTGCTGAAGATTTCCGCAGCATACAGCTTGCCATTGCTGCGATCGGGGCAGGAATTGATACCCTTTGCCATGCGGCAGGGATTTCTTCTGAACAGATTCGCTGCGTATATTTGGGAGGAGGATTTGGTTTCTATTTAGATCTGCCCGCCTGCCGAAGCTTGGGATTACTTTCCCATATTGATATTTCCTGTGTAATTCCTATGGGTAATACCTGTCTTCAGGGCTTATATCAGTGCGCGTGCCAGCAGCAGGCTTCCCTCTCCATACCATCTGTTACTCCTATTTCTCTGGCAGATAGTGACTACTTCCAATCCCGCTTTATTGCTCACATGACATATAACGACTGGTAATTTCTACGACGTACTCCCAGCGGGCAAAACGAATCACATCACCATCCTGCAGCAGAACCGGCTGCCATGGAACAAGCTGCTGTCCGTTTCGATAGGTTCCATACACCGACTCTTCATCTATTATCATAATACTCCCACCCTCCTGCCTTATTTCTGCATGGAACGGACTGACATCCTCTGAATCAATTGCAAAATGAACAAATTCTTTATCGCTTCCCATACGGAAGGGAAACTCTGTAACCGGAATTGGTTCACCTCCCCTTACCTGAGGAATCAGGCAGACTTTTTTCTCTCCCTCTCTGACCGCCTCAAATTCAGCTGCCGTTTTGTTCTTTCCCAGCACAGACAGCCGCCATATGCCATATCCGCTGACTGCCAGAAAAAAGAGAACCGCCCCTGCCAGTCTGCCATAATCTGTCTCTCCGGAAACGGCGGAAGTAAACACACCACTTTTCCATAAGATAAGTGGGCAGATCAATCCGGCTCCTGCTATTCCGGCTGCTACTGGCTTCACTTTATGAAAATACGGATTCTTCTTTGGGGCTGAATATTGCTTTTTTGGCTCTACCACGGCTTCCGGCAGAATGTGTTCTCTCTGCGGTTCTTCCTTCTGTCCCACATATTCTTTTAACATTTGTCTGGAACAATTTTCTTCCTTTGTCTGCTTATGCATTCCATATACAAAAAAGACTAAGTCTTTTTCCTTTTGATTCATTTTTTCCATAATAAACTCTAACAGTCCTCCGATAGAAACCACAAAATCTTTTTCATTATCCTCCTGATAGATTCCATAAATTTTCTGACTGTTGCGCTCTATAAATATCATATCCTCCCGAATCATAAGACCCCGGGAATCCAGTAAATAGTCTTCCAGAACTTCCACCATTTCAAATAGAGCTGCAAAAAGGATTTTGATATCTTTCAGATGAAATTCCGTTTCGGTTAAATATTGTTTCAATGTCACTTTACCAGATATAGGATAATAATATTCTTTGACTCCGTTAATACACCGGATTTCTAACGGTAAAAAACAGGGAATGTCTTCATAGGAAAAAATCTTCTCACTTCTTGTCTCTCCCGCTTTTCCCTTTATTTTTATATAATTTCCTGATTCCTCCTGCACGATTTCCTGCTCCATTTTCTTCCCCCATTCTCTCTTTGGACTGATGATTAACGAATCAGGCCAAATCCCATTTCAATTTAGCCGGAACGACAATTTCTCTTGTAACGACCTGTTGTATCTGCTGCTTCTTATTTGTCAGAATTTTTTTTAATAATGGAACAGAGACCGATAATTCACATGTGACCGTAACCTTTTCATACAAAATTTTATTTCTTGCTTTTACCGATTTTATGTTCATAATGAATAACTGCCTGTTCCATTCCTTTCTTACTTTCTGCTCCCAGACCGATGATGTCGGTGCATGCTCAGCGGCAAGCCATTGTGCTGTCCCCTCATTCGTTTCTGTTTCCAGCACAATCCGGTCGTGGACATAAAATCCACCATAGCAAAGTGCTGTCATGAGCCAAACACAAATTGACATAATAAAAGTTGCCTCCACGGTATAATATCCTGCTTTTTTCATAAAAAGAACACCACCCCATATGCCGCTGCCGTAAACGGAATGAATGGAATTTTATATTTTCTTCCTTTTTTCTTTATTACCAGAAGCCAAAGACTGGCAATCGATGCCAATATGAGGCTGATCATAAATAACTCCAAATTTCCCCAAAAACCAAGGGCAGCTCCCGTTACTGCATAGACAAGGGCATCCCCCTCTCCGATTCCTCCTTTTGTCACTTTACTGATTCCCCATAAAAATACGCCCCAGAACATTCCTAAAAGTAATACGGGTATCCCTTGATTTTGGATTATCTGTCCCACAATAAGAGAAATCAGACACATCCAGCCGGGAACACAGGGAATTTCCTTTTTTCTTCCGTCAATCACTGCCATAATAACAAGATAACTCATTGTTATCGTAAACACATACCACTTCATAATTCGTATCCTTCCTTTCTATCCTTTATTTATCCGCATTTACTGCAGGGTGTCCGGTTTCCGACTTCCGAGCGTTTCAATGCCTTCACACTGCGCCGTATACCGCTGCAAGAGGTGCTGCTATGGAACCGGTCTCCATAATTCGTTATCCACACGGTAGAGGAACGAGTAAAGCTCTTACTCTTACAACATTTCTCACAGCTTTTATATTTTCCTCCCCCTTGATTCCGAAAAGCCTCCAAATCTCCATACTGAATCTGTGATATGCTCAATTTCAAATAAGTACAATCCTGTTTTCGATGATACACCTTTCCGGTAGCTGCCACATAAACAATCGTATTATCTATGTTTTCCGTATTATCCCGTGTTTCCACACCAACAAATCCACGGGTATGAACACGCTGACGAAAGGGGCAGGATTGGATTGTAAACAGCTGAAACGGCAGCTTTACCCTATAATCTGCAATCAGATCAATTTCATCATTTTCCTTTAACAACCGGGAACGGAGTAAGGAAACAGAACTACCGCTCCCTTCCATATACGCCATTAACTTTGTCTTATAATATAAAGTACTTTTACAAGCCTTATTTCCCGATGCACCATACTCGGCAGAAGCTTCCCTTGCAACCCGGGTCAAATTCCACTGCATCTCATCCTGACATCGAATTAATACTCCGATATATCCAATCAGAATCATGGCAAAAAGGAAAACCGGAAGCACCAAAGAGCCCTCCACCGTCATCGATGCCTTTTTCATTCCACCTCTGCTCAAGACGGAAAAGGGTATCCTATTTGCATAGAAGTGACCACTCCAATAATGTTTCACTGTATTTTTTTTGTTTGATTCCATAATAGATTGATACTCTCTCCTTTCTTCGTTTTTTGTTTGATAGAATACCCTTTTCCGTCTTGATACCCGCCATGACAGCTGATTTTTACAAATAACCTGCCCTTATTTTACATTGTGCCGGGTAAGCGGAAATTTTTCGATTTAACATTTTCTCTACCGCCGGGAACCGAAAAAATTTTGCCGGAAAAGAAAATTTCCCTTCTACCTCAATGGCATATACACATCTTCCCAATTGAAAGTTGGTGTAACCATTTTTCACCATATCCCACTGAATCAAATCCATTGTCCGGTATAATCTTGTACTTTGTTTTGTCATCACTAAAAACAATTGCAGATATTCCTGATAACCAAATGATTTTTTTGTCGCCTTTTTTAATTTTTTTGCCCGGGCAGTTATCGCCGTTCTGCTGATCTGAAAAATTTCAGGGAACGTAGTAACAATTTTTTTGGGCGATTTGATTATAGGAACATCTCGTTCCTGTAATAATCCGGCAACGTCAACCAGACCTTCCACCATAGACCAGACAATCAGAATCAACGTCTGTGTCAGACGGATCAATGGTTCCATCCCCGTGAATCCGACTACCGCTGCTGCCGCTGCATATGCCTGTGACTTTTTTCCACTATCTTTATAAATGGAAGCAAAGTTCAACACCGTCCGAATCATTAAAATCCGGTTAAGAATGGATTCCAGATTTGCCTTATCCGAATCCTTTCCCGCCACAATATATTCCCACTGATACTGTAATGCCTTTTTCCACCCCGGCAATTTTTCTACATAACTACTGAATCTTTCCTGTATGTAAGAATCCAGACAAAATTCATCCATCGCATAGCTTCCAACATCTTTCACCACTCCGGACAATTTCACCGTTTCCTTCTCTGTAAAATCTTTTACCCGGCTGCTGCAGTCATTTTCTGTTTTCTCCTCATCCTTATACAGCTGTGCATAATTGTCTGGATTTTTTACAATTGAGTTTGAGATTTTCCCCTCCTCGTTACACACCAGATGCAAAATACCATTTCCCCACGCATTTCCTAAAATATCAACCGGATTGTCAGCTCCGCCCTCTTCCCCGACACCTGTATAATCAAAGCTGATACTGGAGGTATCATAATTTTTCCAGAGTTCTTCTAATTGCGCCTTACCCTCTTCGGTCCATTCTTGTTCCAGTATTTTTTTCGATTCATTTAAGATTGACAGATTTCCGTTCAGAACCGAAAAGCTTTGAATCAGATTTCCTATTTTCTTGTCATGTTCGGCATATTTTTTATTTGTTCCGCCAATCCTTTTATATTCCATTTTTAAATAATCCGAATGGGTCATTGCCTGTTTTGTCAGAGAAATAACAGATTTAATTTGAGATAGAAAAACCGATTGTTTCGTTTTATCAAGATGTATCGGTGTATCCTTCAGCTTTGGTTTCATTTTCTTCCACACTTTTGTTTCTGTGATGCCGAAATCCTGTGATTTTTTCCCGCCTGTGACAAACATTTTTGCAAAACAGTTATCAACCTTGATTTTACCTCCCGATACCGTTACGCCATCAATCAGCTTCATTAGTTCCAGCAGCTCCTTATCCAGCTTTGCCATTTCCTTTTCTTCCTTCACCGTATCTTCAATGTCAGCTGCTTCCTTGTCCGTATCTGTCACGGAAGAAGATTTTTTCAAGAACTGTTTTAACTGCTTTTTCGTGAGTGTCCGCAGCATTTTTTCATAAATCTCTTTTTGCAATGGTGCTGCTTTATCATCTCCCAAATAAATTTTGTCAGTCACTGCAATTTGCTGAATCTGTCCTTCCAAAAAATCCATGGTCCCCCTGCCGGACGCTTCAAATGTATCGCTGGCATATCTGGATATAACGGTAGCAAATGAAGTCCCTGTATCCTCCATAAAGAATAAACCATAATTGTCATAAAGCGGTCTGCTATACTCTGTCAGCAGTGCCTCTGCAGAGGTTCGCAGTGTCCGTTCCGCATGATTTTCGCAGGCAATGAACCGGGCAGTTTCTACCAGTGTTCCCAGCATAGCAAAAACCAAAATACCAACTAAACTTAAAAACACGGTAATACTGCCGTTCTTTCTACGAACCAATAATACTTTTTGAATCCTTTGTAAAATTGGTAAAGGCACTGTTTACTACTTTTGTGATTTTTGTCTTAAATATTAATACAAGAGCTACTAGAATAACTAAAATCAGTATAATCTCTACAACACCGACAGCATCTTCTTCTTTTAAAAAATCTTTCATCTTTTTTCCTCCGTTCTTTTTTACATTGTCATAAACGCGGGAATCATTATGATTCCCATTACCAGTCCCAGCATGATCATCATGGGAAAGAGAAGCTTAGTTCCTGCTTTTTCTCCCATTTGCAGCACCCTCTCCTTTCTCTGCTCCAATGCTTCCATGGATTCTTTTTCAAGTATGTCAATAATCCCCTCCGCTCCCTTCTTTAAATTTTGTGTAATGATAGAAGCAAACCGTAAATAGGGTAACAGCCGGCAGCGTTTTCCAAAATGCTCCATGGCTTGTCCCTCTGATATGCCGTCCCGCATTTCCTGATTCATGATACAAAGTTCTTCATACGCATAACGCAATTCTCCGCCCTGTTTCCTATCTCTCTCATACTCTGTGGTAAGACGTTCCACCGATTTCCGAAGCGTCAGTCCGGCACCGAGCAGCAGCATGATTTTGTTTACAATTCCCGGATAATCGGCCATCATCTGTTCTTCTCTTACTGCCAATTTTTTCTTTTGTTGTTCACGAAGGGCAAATGGCATACATCCGCAAACCAAAAGCATTATAAAAATCAAGCCATAGCTTTTTTCTTCCTTCTCTTTGTACTGGATTTCCAGATTCCCTATTTGTTCCGGCAATGTTACGACCTTTTTTGTGCTCTGGCTTTTTAATGCATCTTTTACTGCATTTTTTACCTGATTGCTGATCTGCTGTTCCTTTGATATTTCTACCGGAAGTAAGTGAAGAGCAAAAGTAAATGTTTTTTTCCAGTTCCGGCATATCGCTTTGACACGGATCTCTGTATCAATGCCTTCCTTCGGAATAGCAGATGCAATTAATGTTCCATCTTCTCTTATGTATTCTTCGTCAAAATTCCACGCCAGTGCTATTTCTGTATCCGGTATGCTCTGTTTCATTACAAGCGGTCTATTCACCGCTGATAGTGATACATTCTCACCTTGAAAATTTTGAGAGAGATAGTTTTCGGTCTGCTGTTCTAATCCCTTTTTCTCTTCTTCGGTAAAATTTCTTTTATCTACCTCTATTGTCATATCCTTTTTCCACTCTTTTCCGTCCTTAGAAGCAGTTACCTCCAACGTAAGGGCAGCATCTTTCTCCTGTCTGGTAATTTGATTTTCCTTTTGAATCAGAGATGATTCCGATTCCGAAAATAAACTATACAAAATTACCAATATCATAATTCCTAACAGAATAACCCATAGCTTCCTTTGCTGCTTTTGTATTTCCTGTATCTTTTTCTCTTTCTTCTCTCTTGGATAGACCCGTTCCACATATTCACGGATAAACCTCTCATCCTTCCATCCTCGTTGCATTATCATACCTATCCTTTCCCACCAATTACTCACTATCACATGCCATAATTTTACGGCTCCATAGCACAGCTGCTCCATAAAGGGCCATGAATCCTGTCATAATCGTCCGTCCCACAACCCCTGTATACAGAGGCTCAAGAAACCCCGGTGAAAAAATCTGCATATACACTATGATAAAAAGCGGAATTGCCATCATGAATGTTGCTTCCATTTTTTTACCTGCTATCATAGTCTGGATATCTCTTTGAATTTCCATCTTTTCTCCAATATTAGCGGCTGTTCGTTTCATGACTTGAATCATGTTCCCCCCACTTCGCCTTGCCGTTGCATAGATCTGTGCAAAGGTAATTATGTCTTCCACTCCGCTTCTATGCCCAAAGTCAAGTAACAATTGGTCCAATGGCTGGCGCAATGATATTTTTTGTCGGAACCCTCGCAGTTCGGCCGTCATAATTGTTTCTTCCCCATACATCATAAGCAGGTCCTCATAGGTTTCTGACACAGCATTTTCAAGTGAGTAACCTGCTGCTAATGCCGATACAAATCCATCCATGGCATCTTTAAATTCTACCATGAGCTGCCATCTTCTCTTTTTTATTAACTGTTTTTTCTGATAGAAACAAAAGATTACCGAACCAAAAAGGAAACATACACATCCTAGAAAGAAACTTCTGAAAAACAGATACAAAAGAATATAACACCCAATCCCTCCCATGCAGCCATATTGCACCTTTTCTTTTAAGCTCATCTGATATTTATTATAATCCATGATTTTCCCTCTCCCTTCTGCCGAGTTCTATACCGGCACGTTCACATTTTCCGGTCTCGAATAAAGAATTTCCGGTCGCCCTTAACTGTCCTGTTACTGCTCCCTTATGCTCTCCTTGTTCCTCGAACAAAAACAGAGGACGCAGTCTGATTTTCCCCTCTACCACACCTGCCACTTCTGAAATGTCAAGAACCTTTCTCGACTTATCCCGTAAGCGCCCCAGATGTACAACAATATCAATTCCTGATGCGATCTGCTGCCGTATTGCAGAAAGAGGAATGTCCATTCCCATCAGGACCAAAGTTTCCAAGCGGTTCAACATATCTGCCGGACTATTGGCATGACCTGTAGACAAAGAACCGTCATGTCCTGTATTCATTGCCGTCAAAAGGTCAATTGCTGTCTGGTCACGTATTTCACCCACTATAATCCGGTCTGGCCTCATACGCAGTGCACTTTTCACCAGATCACGGATCGTCACCTCGTTTTTCCCCTCTACATTGGCATTTCTTGCCTCCAGACGCACCAGATTAGCAATATTCTGAATTTGCAGCTCTGCCGAATCCTCTATCGTTATAACTCTCTCGCCAGACGGAATATAATTTGATAAAATATTTAAAAACGTTGTTTTTCCTGCTCCTGTACCTCCTGAAATAAAAATGTTATATTTTGCTCTTACCAGCTTTTCAAGAAAAACAGCCGCTTCCTTTGTTATGGCACCTATTTCGATTAATTTATTCATTGTCATGGCTTCCTTCGGAAACTTCCGAATCGTTACTACGGGACCATCCAGTGCAATAGGCGGAAGAACAATGTTTACTCTTGAGCCATCTGCCAGTCTCGTATCCAAAATCGGATTGGATTCATTGACAATACGGTTTCCCATTGAGGCAATCTGCTGTACAATGTCCTCCAGCCGGTTCTGCTGTTCAAATCTTATGCCGGTTTCTGACAATACCCCCTTTCGTTCCAAAAAAATGTGTTCTGGCCCATTCACCATAATTTCTGTTACCTCTTCATCCTCCATTATGTCCTGCAATACATCCAGTTTTCGAATTGAGTTAAAAATTGTATGCCGGAGTTTTTTCTTATCCTCCAGCCGGATATACTGTTCCTTTGACAAGCAGATAATCTGATCATCAATACATTCCTTTAATTCGTCATCACTGATTTCAACTCCTGACGGAATTTCTTCTAATACTTTTTTACGTATTTTCTCCTGTATTTCCCGATATTTCTTTTTGCAGTCCATACCAATTTTCATTCCTTTCCATGATCCAGCCGGACACCTGTGACATTACCTGCCCATTCTGGCATAGTCCGGATACACTCTGCTCTGCCAGTGTATCCTCCCACTGGGACAATTCAACCGGAGGACGGATTTTCTGTATTTTACTGCACATTGAATTTTTTCCCTCTTGTTCACAATACCGCTCGAACACGGTACTCCGAATCCGTCCGCAAATGCCCTCCCGCTCTAATAAAATAATCCGGTCCGACATCTCCATATAATCCAGTGTATGTTCCATTAACTGCCCCAGCTCTACCACAATGGAATCATATCCGCAGTCTGCCCGCAGCCGTTTCAGAAAATGTCTCCATTCTTTGGGCTTACAGTCCAAAATATCTTTAAAATTCCGCATTGGGGGCACCATATAGGCACTGCCAAAGGACTGCCGTATTTTCCTTTCCCTCTCCGGAAATTGTTCCTGCATCACGGAAAATAACAGTTCACTAAGCCCCTCTTTTTCAAAGTCCGGATTTCCTTGTATATCCTCACCATAATACACAGGAAAGCCGGCAACGGATAAATACAGACATGTTCCGTGACATCCCAGATACTGGGATAAATAGATTGAAACAACTGTGGTTCCGATTCCCTCTGGAGAAAAGACGCTATATATTCCTTCTGCTTTTTCTACATCACATTTTGCTGTCTCCTGCTCTGGTTTTAAATTCAACAAGGTCAGTAATTCCGTGTATATTCCCTCTGCTTTCTGATATTGAAATATTCTTTTTCTGTCCCTGTCCGGTTCGTTCGCCAGATAGATAATTTCTTTTTTCCCGTCCTCCTGTACCGCCCAACTATCCGTCAGAACTGCAAGCCTTTCTCCTTTTGGACAGACACGTTTTTCTACATGATATTGTTCTGTTACCAGTTCAGGATGCAGCCACGGATTTTTCTTATTTAAAAGAAACCGAAGCAATCTTCTGCCATACGCTTCTTCCCGAATATAAAGAAGCAGCGTTACTTCTTTCATGCCATCACCTCACTTGGATTTTCATTTATATAGACAGTATAATGTGGCAAGGGAAATAGCTATGGTAAAAGGTATCACACCATCCTCCCCTTCCTTTTTCCTGTCATAGTAGGTTAATAGTTTCTTTTCCTGTATACAGTTAAATACATAATTGAATAATCGTCGAAAACGACGCGAGAAATTTTTCCGTAGAATCATTTTGACAATTGCCATGGCGGCTCCGAAGAAAAGAGCTGCTGCCATGATGGAACAAATCCGATAAAAACCGACAAAACTACCGATTACGGAAAGCAATTTTACATCTGATGCCCCTATCATATGACACCGGTAAAAAATAAAGCATAGGATAAAGGGAATGATAAAACCCATGAAGCAGAAAATGGTAAACTCAATTTCCTGTACTTTGAATAGTCTGAACAGACTCATACATAATGCTGATATGATTAGAACATTGGGGACCTGATAACAGGTTAAGTCAAACAGAGAGGCGGCTACGAGGACGAGAAATAGTAACTCGTAATATGGGATTTTTCCCACCTCCTATTTGTAATGTGAGTACAACAATATCACATTGTATTATAGTTTGTCAACACTTTTTTTAAACAATAAAAATTCCACTCTACCAAACTATGATTGAGTGGAATTCATACAATTTTCAGTTTACAGCATCTCTAATTCAAATCAAATTCCGATACAATGCCATTCAGAGCCTCCGCACTCTTTGTACTGTCTTTCATAAACTGTTCGGTTGCCTCAATTTTATGCACCATTTCTGTTGTTTTACCAGCAATATCTGATACACCTGCTGCGGATTCCCCAACGGTTGAATTAATCTCCTTCGTAGAGAAAGAAATTTGTGTAATAGCCGTAACAAGCTCTTTCACAGCACTGTTGATCTTCTCCATTCCAGAATGATAAGAACCCGCATCCTCATCATAATTCTCACCGATCTCTTTGAAATTTTCAAAGTTTTCACGAACGGTACCGCCCAGAAATTCTACCGTTTCATTAAGACATCCGATAAGACTTTGCACCGAACCATTTACCTGTCCGATAATTTCATTGATATCCGCAACAGCATCCTGTGTCTGGGAAGCCAAATTGCCAATCTCTGTAGCAACGACAGCAAAGCCCTTTCCTGCTTCCCCTGCTCTTGCCGCTTCAATAGAGGCATTTAAGGCAAGCAGATTGGTCTGCGAAGAAATATCCATAATATTCTGTGTAAGTTCATTGATCCGCTCTACGGCCTGTGCCTGTCTCATCGCCTCTTTTGAATTTTCCAGAACTTCTTCACAAACGGAATTTGTATTGCTGCTCACTTCTAGTGTCATTTTTTTCAGCGATACTGCCCGCTCTTTTACCTGCAGGGAATTTTCCGCTCCCTGCTTGGATAGCTGTTCAATATCCTTCGCATTTACATTTACACGCTCTATTGCCTGATTCACTGTATCTGTTGCACTTGCCGCCTCTTCCATAGCAGCAGCAAGCTCTTCTGCTGTAGCAGAGTTGTTGCTGCAAATATCACCAACAACTTCCATATTCTGATTCAGATCCAGCACATTATCACCCAGCGTCAAACCCGTAGCTTCAATCAGATTCACCATTTCACGCAATTTCTTTCTCATCTGCTGGATGGCTCTCGCCATATCACCGGTTTCATCTTTTATCTTGACCAGCTTCGGACTATTTGCATTTTTCTTAAAATTAAGCTGTGCTGTATCCTTTACTATTTCTGTCAACTGGCAAATAGGTTTTGACAAATTGTGGCTGAAAAACAATGCCACAAAAAGACCATAGAGAATGGAAATCAGCATGGCAGCTGCAATCCACAGAAACAATTTCCGTGAGGACTCATGAATTTCTGCCGTCGGAACAGCTACCACCAGCTTCATCCCATTCTTTAGCGAAGCAAAGCCGGCCGTCTCCTCTTTTCCCTTATTGGAATACTCTCTGACCGTTTCATTTTTACCCGCTGCCAGATAATCTGAAAGTTCTGTGCTCATATCCGTAACCGCTGTTCCATATTCCGCATTGGGATGAGTCATAATATTATTTTGGGAATTGACAAGAAAGCCATAACCGCTTTCAAAACATTTTGCTTTATCCGCTAATGCCTTGACCTCATTAAAATCAATATCCATACCGACAATTCCCACTTGAACGCCATCTATCACAATCGGCACGACATAAGAAATCATATAAACATTAATATTGGAATTCAGATAAGGATCCATCCATGTCGGCTTTCCATTGTTGACCGGAATGTAATACCAGCCTACATGTTCGAGGTCATCTTTGTCATAGCTGCTAAAATCCGTTGGTGTTAAGGATTCAAATTTTGCATCCCCACCACTCCGGGATGCGAACAGGCCGGAAGTACCTTCTGTAAAATCCGGATTATATCTTATATAATAAGTCAAGGCTCCCTGTGTGTTTTCAGCACTTTCCAGTGAAACATCCTGAAGCTTTATGGTACACTCTTTTACATAATCAGAATCCTTCTGAAAACGGTCAACATCATCAATCGTATGAATTGTTATATCGGCAAGCGTATTTACAGAAGACTCAATTCGCGACAGTGTGTTATCCAGTATTAAACCATTTTCTTTTGCCACATTCATTAATTTTTCTTCTGCATCCTGATTCGTAACTGTCAATGAGTTATACATACTGACAGCACCACAGATCAATGTTGCCACCAGCACCGTTCCTAGAACACTCAGTAACACCCTTCCTCGTAACGATTTCATGAAAAAACCTCCTTAACACAAAATTATTTTACATTTCAAAATGTTTTGTATTTCCCGCCAGCTGCTCTGCCAATCTAGTAAGCTCTTCGGTTGCTTCATGGCATGTCTTAATAATCTGATTAAGTGCCTGCATAGAGGCAGAAGTTTCTTCTGTACTTGCTGCATTTTCCTCTGCAATAGCAGCAAGATTATCAACAATACCAGTAACCGTATCCTTATGCTCATTCAGTGCATCCGTCTGCTGGCGAATCTTAATAATGGCATCCGCTACATCATGAATTTCTGTATTCAGAGCCGAGAACATATCACTTGTCTGGGAAAGCTTATCATTTTGCACTTCAATATTACCCACTACCTCATTCATTGTCGTAACACTGGTATCTGAATTTTCAATCAGTGCATTTACAATTCCTACAATTCGTTCCGCAGACTCTCTGGATTGCTCAGACAGGTTACGGATCTCATCCGCAACAACTGCAAATCCCTTTCCATTTTCTCCTGCTCTCGCAGCTTCAATGCTTGCGTTCAAAGAAAGAAGATTTGTCTGTGCAGCTATATCCGTAATCAACTCGATTGCTTCCCGGATCTGCTGGGCAGACTGGTTTGTCAAATCGGTCTGCTTTTGTACCGTAATCACAGAGTCCCTTGTTCTCTCGCTGATTTCATACAATTCTTTCAAGTTATCTCCAGCCGTTCTATTATACTCGCGCATCTTTTCTGAACTGCTGTTAAGAGTCTCTACACTGAGAGATGTCTCCTCCAATGCCTGTCCCATCTCCGCTACTCTGTGATTTGCTGTCATTGTTTCATGTGCCTGATTTGTGGCACCCCCTGCGATTTCATCTACAGCAGTATTTACATTCGTAATGGATTCCGAAATATTCAGAAAAGAATCTGAAAACTGGTCAGAAAAACTTTCCAGTGCCTTGGAGGAATCGGTTATGCTCGTAAGAATTTCATGAAGGGAATGAATCAAGCTCTGTATCGCTCGTGCAATATCTCCCACCTCATCACTGCGACTCAAAAGATGTGGTTTCATTTCAAAATTCAACACACCTTTGGCAACATTATCAAGGTTATCTACCGCACCATCCAAACTTTTGACAATCCAAATGACCATAAAAAGAACGATAAAGAACGCAATGGCAAATATAGTAAACATGGCAATAACCATGGATATAATTGTATTTTTCAATCCGGCCTTGACCTGTGTCTGACTTCTGCCGCAGAAAATGCTGCCGATAACCTCATTGGTACCCGGCTGATATAAAGGCACATAATAGCCGTCATACGTAGTTCCGAACAATTCAATATTTACTGCGTGATGTTCCTCTCCCTTTTGAAGCTTTTCATATACCTCAGAAGAAATTTTTGTGTTAATTTCGCGCTTCCCTGATTCGTCTGTGAGAGTGGTAAGTATACGGGTATCCCCATAAAACAGAGATAATTCCACATCCTGCTCTTTTTTCAGCTCATCAAGCAGCTCATAATTCCCGCTTAATGTCTGGCTGCCTTTCATAAGAGTGTCACCATTCATAACAAATTTACCGTCTTTGTCCAGTTCCGTATAAGTCTGACGGACACTTCTCGCGATTCCACTGATTTCCCGCTCAACTAAGCTCTCAGACAAATCTTTCTGCTTCATAACCCCCAAAAAAATCCCGGTTACCGCAATAAGCAGAATCGGTATTGCTACCGTCAGGCTTAATTTTAAAGCGAGTCGTAATCCTTTCTTTTGTTTCATGCTTTTTCCCCCTTATAGTTTTTTTCATGTTGAAATAATATTTTATCACTTTATTCGACTTTTTGCAAGGAATACCGTAGTTTCACTTGTCATTTCAACAGTGCGGATCCATTTAATTTCTGAGAATTTTATAGAATAACACTGGTAAAATCTGACTATACTGTTAATAGAATAGTTTTCGGTTTATTATGTATGACATTATATCCTGAAAGGAGGTAATACGATGAAAACAAAGAAAAAAAATCCGGTCTGTCAAGCAAAAGAGCAGTTACTTTGGGAAATTGAATCTTTAAAACAATCTCTCGAAATTGTGAACTCCAATTTTGAAAATGTGTCAGATCCGGATTTAATTGACAGTTATATTTACGAAATGAATGCCCTTTCGTTTCGATACAAATATTTGTTAAAACAATTCAAAAGTTTTCACGCCTCATAACCACGGCTGTGGTCCATGCCCATGGCAACCGTTTCATTCAGGCTGCCCCTTCCATAGGTCAGCCCTGCATAAATCTGCTGTGTATTTTCCATGACCGGTGCAGAGGAATCCTGCTTTGCCACTTCCTGAAAAGATGGTAATAATTTCTGCAAAATATTCAGTGCATGGTCAAAAAACTCTGGTTGTCGCAAAGCGATTCCCTGACACAGCTCACCACCGGCATAAATATAGAGCTGCCGTAAATAATGGGAAATGCCATATTTCATCTCTAAACTGCACATCAATTCCTCAATAAGTCCTTTGGCACGGTCAATCTCTTTGCGCGCCTCCGAAACCTTGTCCTCCAAAAGGAATTTTTTTCCCTCTTCAATACTGGCAATCGCTGCCTCATAAATAATAACAACCAATTCACTGCGGTTCGCCTGTGTTACTCTGGTAGCAAAACCCTGCAACTTTTCTTTTTCCATACGAACCTCCATTTCCATTTTCTAAATTAACCCTGTAATAGCTGTAAGATTGTCTGCGGCTGGTTATTTGCCTGAGCCAGCATGGAAGTTCCTGCCTGAGTCAGTACACTGTACTGGGTATACTTTGTCATTTCCTCAGACATATCTACATCTTCAATCCGGGAGCAGGCCTCGGTCAAATTCTCTTCCGTAGTATCCAGACTTGATACCGCCCTGTCCATACGGTTCTGATAAGCACCTAACTTGGAACGTACAGAGGATATCTGCTGAATGGCATTGTCAAAGCCGGCTATGGATCGAGATGCCCCCTCTCTGGTACATACATTAAGATACTGAATGTCCAGCGCCTCACAAGTTACTGGCGGTACCGAAATATCTATTGTCTGTCCCTCATTGGCACCGATTTGAATGGCTACATAACCGGCATCCAGCATAGTTACGGTAGCATCGGAACCTGCTTTTGCCTGAGAGACATTAAAAATCATACTAAAACCATTGCGGTCTGATACTTCTACTCTTCCTCCATCCGTAAATACAGTAGCTGTCTTGGAAAAGCCTGAATCTGTATCCAGTGTTACTTCTGCATCCGTTCCCAGCTGGGTAGCTGCTCCTTTTACGCCTAGCATATCTGCCAGTTCCTCATTATCTGTTGTCATTGTAATATTATGGGAAGCACCATAAAGAACGGAAGTAAAAAAGAAGCATGTTGCATCTTTTAACTCGCATTCTTTTCCGCCGTCACTTGGAACCACATCAATGTTCATCATCTCACAATAATCCCGGATAGAAGCATAAACCTCTTGATAAGTTTTTCCTGCTTCAATTTTGATACTTTCACCATTGATCTGAAGTGTACCGGCAGCCTCTTTTGTCACAACCTCATCCGGTGACCCGAATCCAAGTGTCCCGCTTTTCATTGTTGTCTGTGTAGCCGCCGCATCCACAGTAAACGTATAACTTGTCAAACGTACATCATCACTGGCAGATACCAAGCGAACCCCGACATTACTGGAAGAAGACTGCCGACAACAGGAGCCATCCAATACACTCATTGTATTATACTCTGTCTGCTCTGCCAAACGGTCAATCTCTGCACGCAGGGAATCAATTTCCTCCTGAATGGCCTGTTTGTCACTGATCGTATTCGTTTCGTTCGCTGCCTGAACGGACAATTCACGACAACGCTGAAGCATTGCTTCAATTTCCGTAAGAGCACCTTCTGCTGTCTGAATAAAAGATATGCCATCCGAACCATTTTGGGATGCCCGGTGCAATCCACGTATCTGTGCATGCATTTTCTGCGATATCGCCATACCAGCTGCATCATCTGCTGCCTTATTGATCCGGTAGCCGGAAGATAAACGATTCGTGCTTGTTGTCAGTTTCTTCTGAACCGAGTTCAAATTAAAGTTGGCACGCATCGCTGTTATGTTTGTATTGATTTTCATAAATCATCGTCCTTTCTTGCCACATTTGTTATAAAACATTTTGCCACCTGATACAAATCCTTATTCTTTGTACCATTCGCTTTATCACCTACATGAAGAGAGGTACGGTTGCCCTGTACAAGGCTGTCACTGTCCATAGTAAATCCCATCTCTTCCAAATCCTTTTCAAATCTTTTCAATATGCTCTGGCATTCGCCAATGCTCTCGGTGCGTTCTGTTGTTACGAATCCTTTGACATGACCATCCCTGACACGGAATGTTGCCTGAACCTTTCCTAATTCAGAAGATTCCATAAAAATTTCCACACTTCCCTTTTTGTTTCCACCGCTTTGAACCGTCACATGGCAACTGGTAATACCCTGTTCTGTTACAATCGGTACTTCATACATCTGGCGGCTTCGCAAGCTCTGATAAAAAGAGATCCCTCTTGCCATTCTGGCAAGGGAAACAACATCATCATATGTTATATCGTCACTTTCTTTCTCTTTCTCCAGTTTTTCTTCATGAACGGCATCTAATTTTTCGTATATTTCGTCCAGTTCTTCCGGACTGTCAAATTTTTCCTGAATTTCTTCGCTTTCCTCCTCGGTCCAGAACCGGGATAAGCCCGGTCTCTGACCGCCCATATATTCCTTGGCAGAGAGACGAAATGCAATTGAATCCGGTAATTCCAGATCTTGCAAAAATTTCTGAATCTGGCCATCTGCATCTGCAATTGCTTCCTTTAACTCCTCTGCCATATGCTCATAGTATGAATCCATCTCACCCTTTACCTGAGCTTCCTCACAATTTTCCAGCAGGGTCTCCAAAGACATATCCATAAAGCTGTCCGCATTTTCTCTCATATACTTTGGAGAAATACTTTTCTCCAGCTGGGACACAAGGACTTTAGAGTAGGCAGATTGAATCTGTTCCGAAATGGAGCTTCCATTCACAGCGACACGCTCCAAGCCCCCGAACTCATCATCTACTGACACATCCAAGCCCTCTGCTCTTTTCGTCCGTGTAGCCGACAACAGTGCCGACAGGGAAAGCTCTCTTCCTTCTTTTACTACCTGTCCGATCACAGCTCCATCACTTTTTTCAATTTTATCTAATAATCGGAATACACCGATCATACTTTGGCGCTCCTCTTCACTGATTTCTCCATGATGGTCCATCTTCCAAAGAAATTTACGGAACGAAATATCCTCATCTACCACATCTGCATACCGCTCATTTACAGCTATTTGCAGCTCATCCAGTGATATCTCGAGCGGATTTATCCCATCCTCAATTAATTTTGCAACTACCTGTGGTTTCATCTGTTCCATCAGCATCGTAACTTTCGCATCATATGCCTTCATCTCTTCCACATGTTCTTTGGTCAGCTCCATCTGATTATAGCCGAGAATCCGAATGGCACGCTGATTTCTTGCCGTATTCTCCATTCCCAGTTCCTTCAGTATTTCATCCACATTGCCAAAAGCTTTCTTAATGGAATCCCCCAGATCTTTACGAACCTCTGTCCCTACTGCCTCATAGGTCTGTGCCGCTCTGTCATACTGGTCCTTTAGAACCGTTCCGCGTTCGGCCATGGAAGCCAGTGTTTCAGAGTCAGCTGTCTGAATCGTTTCACCGAGAAGCTCCACTGGTGCAGCTAATACTTCTTTTGCTGCCTGAATCGTATCGGACATCACTTCTGCATTTTCTGCTGTTATGGGAAGTCCGGTCTCTGCCAAAAGAGATTCTCTCGCCTGCTGTTCCTGAACCTTTAATTCTTCTACGATTTTCTGTAAGTTCGTAATGTCCAGCCGGATTCCTTTTGCCGCCATAGTTCTGGCTGCTTCTATTGTCATCGTTAGACGTATTTCTTCTAACTGCCGTTTGGCACTAATAAAATCTGCTTCCGTTGTAAATGTTTTCTGAAGTGTATGGTCATCCGCAGATAACAGGGATTTCACTGACTCCTCTGCCTCTTCCCATGACATCTTTGCCAGATCTGCTTTTTCCGGCAGAATACCCTCCGCTGTGCTATCGGCAATTCTTGCCAATATTTTATCCACCGGAAGATTTTTCAACTCCTCCAGCAGCTGCATTTTGTTAATATTATCAGCTGTTACAGGAAGGTCATTTTCAAAGAGCCACCTTGCTGACTCCATCGCTTTTTCTGAATCAGCAAATCCGGCTTCTCGCAAAATCTCCTGAACCTGTAGTTCTACCGTGTGAAAAGTATCTGTCGTCTTCTCTTGCTCGGCTGCGGCATCCTGTGGCTGTGCTCCTGCTCCATATACGCTTCCGCTTATGCTCTCCGGCGTGACCGGCAATTCATTTCCAATAAAAAACTTCATCGTTGTACTGGTAAAGCTCTGGCTCTGCATTGCCATGTCTGCTGCATGAGCAACCTTATCCACATTTTCTTCCGTTACCGGAATATTACTTGCGGACAATTGATTTTGAACAGCAGAAATCAAAGCGGCATTTTCATTGGCAGAGCCCAAAGCAGCTTCTCTCGCTTTTTCAATCTCCTGCTCTTTCTCCACCTGATTTTCCACTGCCTCCTGTTTCTCTGAACGCTGTTCCTTAACACGGCTAACAGCCCTTTCCAGCTGTGATGAAGTATATTCTTCCAGCGGAGTCTCTTCGTCGGATAATGCTTTTGCATCCTCACCTGTCATACAACGGCTGATAAAGTCTGCCGGTGACATTACACCATCATCCAGTGGCTCCACTGTATATGTATTTGATTGTTTTAATTCTGCTTCTGTGTATACAACACTACTTCCCTTTTCCTGTTGTACGGCACAATCCTTTGTTTTTTCCAATGATTCATTGGAAATTCTGCCTTCCCTGGCAAACGGTACCGGCACATCATTTTTCTTTACTCCTTCTGTGCCTCCTAAGGCAAGGGAAATCTTATCATTATTTTGAATAATCATAGATTTCACTCTCACTTTCGCAATCTGTAACCTATATTTCGGCAAAAATGAGAGAAATCTTTAGAACTTATTTCTTTTCCTATTTGTACTGCTCCAGCAATGAGGAATCCAGCTTGATCCGATTATCCATTGTCTTCATAACATCCTCAATCTGCATTGCTTCCTTAATCTCTTTCACAGACAGATCATACAGATTGTTATCACGGAAATTCAATACTAACGGTTCAAAAATATTGTCCTCATTCTCGCGGATAACAAGTCCCTTCTCACGGTTCGTAAGTTCAATACATACACCCGGATAAAGGATATTAATCGCCTTAATCAGTGCATTCACTACCTGACGGTCATAGAGATCCTCCTGCCGCAGAAGGGTACGGATCGCTTTGATTTCAGAAGTCGGCTCTTCATGTGATTTCATCGCCGTCATGCGGTCAAAAGCATCTGCCACATACAAAATGTTGGCATTTAAGTTAGACTTTAATGCCGCAGGAATCTGTTCACCTTCCTGTACATACAGCGTATGCATCTGATTGATCAGCTGCATAATATCCTCTTCTACATTCATATATTCCTTTAAAATATCTTGTGTTTTTTTCCTGATTGCTTCACGCTGTTCCGGTGACGCCTCATCACTCTGTGTAATATTACTTTGGCTCAATGCACCAATATCATGCAAAATAGCAGCCTTCACAAGCGTATTTACCCTGCCTGTCGGTAATTCCATCTGTCTGGCAATAATCGCCGATAAAATTGCCACATTCAATACATGCTTATACACAAAATCTTCATTGCTGCGCAGATTTTGAACAAAGTTTATCTTGCGGTCCAATCCACCATAATTTTTTATGACCAGACTGCACAGCCAGTCCAGTCCTTTATCCTTTTTACCGGATGCAATCAGATTAAGATCCTCCCGGATGCTGAACACAGCCATTGTCTGAAACCGCTCAAAGTTAATATCATCTTCTGACATAGGCGGCACAGGTTCAGCCGGCTCCAATATATAGAGCCCTAAAAGGTTAAAGTTCTTAATACCGTAAATCGCCTGCATTGTAAGCTTCGTATCACGGTCATAAAGAAGAACTCCGTTTTTATTATAAATTGGTTTTCCCAGCCGCATACCTACCTTTAAGTCATCCACTTTTACAAATATCACAAAAATTTCCTCCTTGTCTTATTTCCGTCACAATTATTTAGTAATTTTATGATGTCAGGGTCAAAAGGTCAACATTGCACGTGCTTGCACGAAAGCAATGTTTGACCTTATTGACCCGCCAAACATGAGAAAGTAGCCGTTTCCTACGGAAACACGCGGATTTCGAATGTTTGCAGGATTGCGGGAATTGCGAAGCAATGGAGCAATCCGTGGACATCAGTTAGGGGCAAACTACCTTTTGACCCCAACATCATTTTATTATATAATAGCATTAAATAAACTTTGACACAATAACTTTTATTATAATTTACATATGCAACTGAATTATAATAGACTGGAGGTCTTTATGAAAAGAAAAATTATTTCTCTTTTATTGGCAGGAACTCTGGCAATTTCTTTCATGCCACTTCCGTCACGGGCTGCCATAACAGAATCCGAGACGGACTACTGCCATCATTTTTCCCTAAAGGAGGGAACCTATGAGGAAGGTGAAGTTCTCGTTACTCTTGCCACCCCAAAAGAAACTGCTCTGACGAAAGAGGGAACGGTTTCTTTTGACTCGGACATGACGGTTGAAAATTCCTACAAATTCGGAGATGCCGAAGTCCTAGGAACCTCAAGAGAGCAACAGAATTTTTTAGAAGATAAAACGTTATACGTAACAACTGTTCATTCTGATGAGTATTCCACAGAAGAGCTGCTGGAAGAATTGGAGAAACAAGCATATGTTGTATCGGTGGAGCCAAATTACTGTTTTGAAAAAATGGGTGCAACCTCCGATACCCTCAGCGATTCCCAATGGCATCTGAATGGTGGTTCTTCCGGCACATTCAAAACAGCAAGTTCCGGAATCCGTTACTCTTCCACATCCCAGTATAACACCGGTGATACGCCGGTAGTTGCTGTAGTAGATACGGGCGTCGATTACAATCATGAGGACTTGGCCTCCAAGATGTGGATCAATCCCCATTCCGCCCTGCCGGGTACTTATGGATATGATTTCGGGGATATGGATAACAATCCTATGGATACAGACGAAGACAGTCACGGTACCCACTGTGCCGGTACCATCGGCGCCATCAGCAACAACAATACCGGAATTGCCGGCATTACCAATTCGGTGCGGATTATGGCTCTGAAGGTATTTACCTCCAGCGGAAAGGCAAGCAGTTCAGCCGTTATCGGTGCTTTTAATTATATTTATTATGCCAATCTGCTGGGCGTCAATGTGGCAGCAGTAAATTGTTCCTGGGGCGGTGGTACAACACCGGACGCTATGAAAACTCTGATTAAAAAAATAGGAGAACAAGGTTCGTTGTTTCTTTTCGCCTCCGGTAATGACGGGATAAATCAAGATAAAAAAGTGAGAAAGGAATGTCCTTATGATATTGACAGCCCTTACATTGTGATGGTTGGTTCCTCTGATATGAAGGACGGACGTTCTGATTTTTCAGATTATGGAGCAAAGAGCGTCGATATTTTTGCACCGGGAAGCCAGATTTTATCAACAGTCGCAAACAATACCTTTTTTCCTGCCATTTATCCGGCAGCAGAACGGGCACAGCAAACCAGTTATTTCTCTGACTGCAAAAGTACCGATCTGCCTTTAGTTCCTTCTGAAGATATCGGACAAAATTCTGCCGGAATTGTCTTTCGGGATGTTTCCCACAGCACAAAAGATTTCTTTAACAATTCCGCTAGCGGTACAAATTGTATTCACTTTACTGCTACGTATAATGACAAGTCTAATATGGTTCTATTTTTAGACGTGACGGATTTGAATTTGGATCCGTATGCTTCCTATTACATTGCTTATGATTTGGGAATGACATCCGACGGCTCTTTTGATTGGGAACACTGTGTTGTAAAACGCTCCTCTAACTATTTTACTGAATTTGAGGGCAGAACATATCTCTGCATTGTAAACTTGACCGGTAATTTTAATTCCATTTCGGAGCTGTATTTTGACAACATATCTATCTCCAGACCGGATGCCGGCACCTCCGGCTTTGGAAAATATAACATATACAGTGGCACTTCCATGGCGGCACCTGTTGTTTCTTCTGCAACAGCACTTCTCGCCAATGCCTATCCAAAGGATACCGCCGTACAGCGCAAAGAGCGCTTGCTATCCTGTGTACGGAAGGTAAGCGGACTCTCCTCTGCCTGTGTCACCGGAGGAATCTTAGATTTAAGCAAAGTAAAATCAGCTAAGGCAACCACGGGCTCCACCACTACTTCTACCAAAAAAAAGAAAAAAATAGCTGTTAAAAAAGTAAAGTTGAATAAGAAAAAAGCTACTTTGAAATATAAGAAAAAATTAAAGTTAAAGGCTAAGATTACACCAAAGAATGCTACAAACAAAAAGGTAAAATGGACCGTTTCAAAAAAGAAATATGCTTCGGTAACTCAAAAGGGTGTAGTCAAAGCAAAGAAAAAAGGCATCGGACATACCGTAAAAGTCTATGCTACGGCAAAGGATGGCTCAAAGAAAAAGGCCTATTGTAAGGTGAAGATAAAGAAATAATTTAACCCATCTTTCTTCGGAAAGGAGAAAGGCGTATTTTCTCCTTTCCGAACAGGGGAATTCGATATTATACCTCTGTTCTTTTTTCATTAGTCCGCCACTAACCGGCACAGTCCATCTTCAATATAAATCTTTTTCTTTGCAAAGGAAGCCACTTTTTCATCATGGGTTACCATAACGATACATTTTCCCTCCTGATTAATTGAAGTCAGAAGTTCCAACAGCTCCATACCTGTTTTCTGGTCCAGTGCTCCGGTCGGTTCGTCCGCAAGAATCACTTCGTTCTCAGTAACAAGTGCCCTTGCAATGGCTACTCTTTGCTGCTGTCCGCCAGATATTTGCGTCGGTTTCTTTTTGGCAAGATCCTCGATTTTCAGTTTCTTCATATAATCATAGACCCGCTCCCTTTTTTCCTTCCCCGAAATTCTTCTGCAGTTCAGCGGCAGACAAATATTCTCATATACTGAATAGTCCGGTAAAAGAGCAAAATTCTGAAAGATAAAGCTCACCGTATTTCCTCGCAGGGAACTAAGTTTCTTATTATTCGCTCCTGCTGCATTTTCACCATGAATCAAAAATTTACCTTCTGTCGGAACATCCATACAGCCAAGAATATTGAGCAATGTAGATTTCCCTGAACCGGAAGGGCCCATGACGGAATAGAATTCCCCCTCCTCAATGGACAGATTTACGTTTTTTAACGCTACTGTCGCACTGTCACCTGTTCCATATACTTTTGTCACATCCTGTAATTCAAATATGCTCATAATCCGTTTCCTCCAATCAATTCTCTTGGCTGCAGCCGCAGTATCCCAAATATCATCATAAAAAGGGATGGCAGCAACACAAGTATCCCAACAAGAAAAACCAACAGCACCATCTTTCCATCTAACGAATTTCCATTCAAATATATCAATTGCCCTATTTCTTCTTGGCCAGTTCCAACCAAACTCCATGTAGTGACAACAGCAAGCACATATCCCAAAATACCTAATGCACCCATCTCACCGATTTGGTTTAGTAAGATTTTTTGATGACTATATCCCAGCGCCATAAAAATACCAATTTCTCTTTTCTGCCGATACAAACGTGAATAAATTATAAGTGCTGTTCCTGCTGCTATCATGACAAAAATAGCAATCGTAAAAGCAATCCATTGCATGTTTTTTGCCAGTTCCTCTTCAAATTGTTCCTGTAATTCTTTTTCTAAATCAGCAACAGACATAGTTATATTTTCTTTTGAAATAATCGTTTCCGCATCCTGAATTGCCTTTTCCTTTTCCTCCTCATTTGTAAGAAGGCCAAGATAGTACAACCGGATATCTCCCTTTTCCAGTGGCTGTAAAATCTGATTATCTAATTTCATACTTTGGGCAGTCAATACATCCTGAAACAGCCAAGTTTCCCCCTGTTCCAGTATTCCGATAACGATTCCCGTCTCATTCACACCATGGTCCTCCAGCCGGTCACCAAGCTGTAAGTGGTACTCTTGTGCAATATCGGGGCCAATGACAACCGTTCTCTCCTTTGCTGTATAATCTGTTCCCTCAAAAAAACGACCTTGTGCCATTTTGGGAGACATAATTTTTTCCATACCCTCCCCCAATTCCAGCACATTAATTTCATCCTCTAAGTCATTTTGGAATATTATTGTGCTATGGTAGGCACAAATCGTATCATACTGTCCAGTCTTCAGAAGTGCCTCTTTGCATTTCAGAAAATTATCCGGATCTGTCTCATCATTCACCACAAAATGCAAAAAGGAAGAGTAGTTATCACCGAATTCGTTCCTTATATACAAATTCATCCAAAATGTATTTTTTATCGAACAAAGCTCTACCATACAATAAGTCAAAAGTATAATAACCTGTAACAGAATAAACAAATCTGAAAAAGCATGGTTTTTTATTTTTTTCCACATAAACATTTTTTATTCTCCCCTCAGTATCTCAACCGGATTTATTTTCGCCAGCTTTCTACAAGGCAGAATAAGAATGATAAAGGTTGAAATAACTGTAATAAGTAGTGCAACTACTATGTTCCATATCGATAAGCTAAATCTCAATGAATCAATTCCCGTGCTATTTATTAACACACCTGCGAACTTTTGAACTGCAAATGCAAGAAAACAAGCAATAAAGCTCATCCCTAATATCTCCTGAAACAACATCCAAAATATTTTGCCATTGGTATATCCGCAGGCTTTCCGAAGACCAATTTCAAAACGCATTTTTTGCAACCAATACATTAATATGTTCACAGCATAAATCAAAGTTGCCAAATAACCAAGAACTGCCATAATATATAAGTCATCCATGTTATTCATAAGATCGCTTACCATATCTTCGACTTCCAGTTTCCCTACCTTTTCAATTTCAAATCCACTTTTCAGCTGTTCCCCGTTTTTTTGTATCACTTCTAAATCCTTTTTAAATCCCTTTTTCTTATTATACAAAACCATATTCAACGATTCCGAAGCCCACATAAAATACTCCTGTGTATCTTCCGGAAGAGCAGAATAGGGAAGAAACACCCGGTTATCCCAAAGGGACAATCCGTTCTGATTTCCAATCCTACCGATAACCTCATAGTCAGTACCGCCTAGACAAATAAACTCTTTCTCCTCTTTTTTTTCTACATATTTGTCTAATGATTTCCCAATAAGTGCAACTTTTTTCCCCTCTGACAGTTCCTTCACCGTATAATATCTGCCCGATACCAATGGATAATGCCAATTCGTATCCTTTGCAAAGTACTCTGCACTGACCGGATAGTAACCATTCACATCATTGTCTTTATCCGGATGAGTTTCCAAGCCGTTAAATATAACTCCCGTTCCTGACCGCAGCCCCTTTAATAAATTATCAATATCAGCCTTTGTTACGCTTCCGGACGTCTCTGCTGAAACTACATATTGAGTACCATTAGGAGGTGTAAATTTTTTCTTAAGGGCCGCCGCATTCAAATGTTGAGACACGAAACTTGTGTTTATCGAAATCAAAAGCATTGAAATTGCATATCCTATGATAAAAAAAGTTGCTGTAATTTTTGACCGTTGAAACCGCTGCCACACTAAAATTATCATATTTTTCATGTTTCATACCAATCCTTTATTTAAGAATCTTACTTCTAAGTACAGTTTGACCACCAAGATACATATACATGAAATAAATTTGAGATACTTTGTTATCTCGTTCCAATTACCAATCTGTCAGTGTACATACTCTCGTAGCATCTTTTTTCGATTTGCTGTAAACAGCATGATAAGACTTGAATTTCCAAACACCAGACTTTGAACCTCTAACAATAGCTGTTGTATCCCCAAAATCCGTGTCCATTGTATAATATTTTGAAGCAATATTTTGACACTGCTGCAATTTGACTTTTGCCTGATAGCCATTCCACCTCTTCATATAAGTTTTGGCAGTAGCAGTATCATTGCCTATTAATGACCATGATGTAGTCAGCGTACATTGAAGTTCATGTCCAGAATATGTTGCTGATGACGTTTTTGCTGTTGCAAATGCAGAACTGGTGCTGTTTACTACCATTCCAACCGTAAATACAATTGTTAATATTAATTTACCAATCTTTCTCACTTTTCCTTTACCTTCCATGGTGTTTTAGAAATAAAACACCATATCCCCTTTCTGTCATATTTTAGTATCTTGGCAATATTGTCAAACTTAATAAATATTGTAAATAGAATAATTTTTTCTGTCAATACCACTACAGCTCATAAAATAGTGCAGTATAATTCACTAAAAGCGGTATAATACCTATACATTAAAAGAGGGATAGCTCCTTCTCAGCTATCCCTCTTTGTTCTTCCTTACTATCTTATATTAACGATTAAACTTATCCCTGATAATCATACTTGAGCACAACAACAGACAATGGCGGCACGTAGAGTTCCAACTCGTATCCACTCTTTTCGAGCCCTTTCTTATCTTTACCAATAGCCTTCTGTGCTATAATTACCTTTTTATTCAGACGTCCCTGTCCTCCGAATTTTTCATCATCGGAGTTTAAGATTTCTTTGAATTTTCCCTTACATGGTGCTTTTACCGTATAATTCTCATGAGCCACCGGTGTAAAGTTAATGACAAACATCAACTGATTCTTTGCAGACTTTCCGCGGCGGACGAATGAAATCGTACTGGTTTCCGGACGGTTACAATCCATCCACTCAAATCCCATGACATCATAATCATTGTAATAAAGGGAATCATATTTTTGATACAAATGATTCCATTCTTTCACGTAATCCTGCATCTTCTTATGACGTTCATCTTCCAGCAGGAACCAATCGAGACTGCGGTACTCCGCCCACTCTCTCTTTTGGGCAAACTCCTGTCCCATGAACAAAAGTTTTTTGCCCGGATGTCCGTAAAACCATCCATAAGCGGCACGAAGAGCAGCATATTTATCTCCTTCTAGGCCCGGCATTTTATTTAACAAAGAACATTTTCCATGAACCACCTCATCATGGGACAATACTAAAATGTACTTCTCACTGAGATAATAATCGGTACTAAAAGTCAGCTGACCCTGATGGAACTGTTTGAAATACGGATCTAACTTCATATACTCCAAGAAATCATTCATCCATCCCATGTTCCATTTATAGGAGAATCCAAGACCGCCATATTTCACTGGTCCCGTTACCTTTGGCCATGCTGTTGATTCTTCTGCGATAATGTAAGCACCCGGATGTTCTTGTTTCATAATCGTATTCAATGCCTGTAAAAATTCCACCGCTTCATAGTGTTCGTTGCCACCGTCCTTATTTGGCAGCCACTGTCCATCCTGCTTTCCATAATCAAGATAAAGCATGGATGCTACGGCGTCTACACGCAGTCCGTCAATGTGGAATTTCTTCACCCAAAACAGAGCGTTTGCCACAAGGAAATTCTTTACTTCTTTTCGTCCATAATCAAAAATATAAGTTCCCCAATCCGGATGTTCCCCACGTCGCCGGTCCGGATGTTCATATAAAGCCTGTCCATCAAAGTTTCCTAAGCAGTGGGCATCCTTTGGAAAATGTGCCGGTACCCAGTCTAAGATTACCTGTATCCCCCGGCGGTGCATTTCGTCCACAAAATACATAAAATCCTTCGGCTCACCATAGCGGCTTGTTGGTGCATAATAACATCCTACCTGATATCCCCATGAACCATCAAAAGGATACTCTGCAATACCCATTAATTCAATATGGGTATAACCCATTTCAACTACATAATCTCCCAGCATTCCTGCCAGCTCACGATAGCTGAAATTGCCATTATCATCCTCTTCTATGCGTTTTTTCCAGGATGCCAGATGCACTTCATAGATGCTCATTGGCTTGCGTTCGCGAAACTCCTGAGTTTCTTTACTACGCATTTTCATATAATCTTCATCCTGCCACTCATATCCCTTTAAGGATGTGATTCGGGAGGCATTATCCGGACGGAGCTGGGCATAGTTTCCATAAGGGTCTGTCTTGTAAATCTTTTCCCCATCACGTGCTATAATCTCATATTTATAAGCAGCACCTTCCCATGCACCCGGTACAAACAATTCAAAGATTCCACTATTACCATGCAGCATCATCTTATGCAGACGGCCATCCCACATATTAAACTCACCAATAACGCTGACACTTCGTGCCATCGGAGCCCAAACAGCAAATCGGGTTCCCTCTACACCATCTACGGTTTCTCTGTGTGCACCCAGTTTTTCATAAATTTCGTAATTTTTTCCCTCTCCGAATATATAACAGTCAAAATCCGTAATTGTCTTACCAAATGCATAGGGGTCCTGAATCTCAATAATGTCATTATCCGAATACTTGATCCGATAGGAATATTTTTTCAGCCATTCTTCTTTCTCATCAATCGCATAGCCGAACATCCCCTCCAGTTCCATCGGTTCCATCTGTCCCACTATGGCACCTTTTTCATCTAAAAGCCAAATGTCCTGTGCACAGGGACGATATGCCACGAAAATCTGTACTGCCGGTTTTTCATATTCATACACATGACGGCCAAGAAGATCCTGAGGGGCATTAATAATGCCCTGCTCCAGTTCCTCGGTCAATTCTTTGCCAACCCATTTATCAAGATATTGATTCATTCGATATCTCACCCACTTTTCTCTGATTATAACGTGTCCAGTAATTCCTTTACAACCGTTGCCAATTCTTTTGATTTCGCATCTGCATCCTCTAAACTATTCCCTACGACGCCAAAATACAATTTAATCTTTGGCTCTGTTCCGGATGGACGTACACATAACCATGCATCATCCGATAACTCAAAGTACAATACATTGGATTTTGGAATACCTGTTGACGTTGTCTCACCGGTTTTCACATCTTTGATTACATCCTGCTCATAATCTCTTGTCTTTAACACTTCATATTTGCCAAAATTCATTGGCGGATTCTCACGAAGACTGTCCATAATAGACTTAATTTTAGCAAGTCCTTCAATTCCTTTATGGGTAATGGCAATCACATCATCTTTGTAATAACCATATTTCTCATACATTTCAAGCATGGCATCCCAAATAGTCTTACCACGGAGTTTGTAGTAAGCTGCCGCCTCGCAAAGTGCCATAGATGCAACAATAGCGTCCTTATCTCTTGCATGTGTACCGATCAGACAGCCATAGCTTTCCTCAAATCCAAACAGATAGTGTCCCTTTCCTGTTGTTTCCATGCGAAGAATCTCTTTTCCTATCCATTTGAATCCAGTCAGGCACTCGGTTACTTTAATACCATAATGTTTTGCCATCGCATCTACCATATTAGAAGTAACGATTGTCTTGATCAATTCGCCATCTTCCGGCAATTTACCCTCTAATTCCAGTTTCTGTCCGATTTCATAATCCGCCAAAAAACTTCCGGACATATTTCCGGTCAGACAGATATACTCACCGGATTTTGTATCCTTCACATAAACACCAAGACGGTCGGCATCCGGATCTGTTGCCAGCACAAGATCCGCATCCTTTTCTTTCGCCAGACTCAACGCCAGTTCAAAAGCCTCTTTTGCCTCTGGATTCGGATAACTGACTGTCGGAAATTCACCATCCGGCAACTCCTGCTCCGGCACGACATAAACATTTGTAAATCCAAGTTCTTTCAAAATACGGCGGACAGGAAGATTTCCTGTTCCATGAAGCGGAGTATAAACAATCTTTAAATCAGCAGATGCCTTTTTAATGCAATTTGGATGCAGAACATTTTTCTTCAGCTCTTCCATGTACCGGTCATCCACTGCTGCTCCGATGCTCTCATAAAGTCCGGCTTTCACAGCCTCTGCCTTGTCCATTGTTTTTACTGCTGCATAGTCTGTCACAGCCTTCACTTCATCCATGATTCCACTATCATGAGGCGGTGTGATCTGTGCTCCGTCTTCCCAGTATACTTTATATCCGTTATATTCCGGTGGATTATGGCTAGCCGTAATATTAATACCGGAAATACATCCTAACTCACGGACAGCAAAAGAGAGCTCTGGTGTGGGACGAAGTGATTCAAATACATATGCTTTAATTCCATTTGCCGCCAGACAGCATGCTGCTTCATCTGCAAATTCCGGTGACATACGGCGGGAATCATAAGCAATCGCAACACCTTTCTCCTGTCCGTTCTGCTTTATAATGTAGTTTGCCAATCCTTGTGTTGCTTTACGAACCGTATAAATATTCATGCGGTTGGTTCCAGCACCAATAATGCCACGAAGTCCTGCTGTACCAAATTCAAGGTCCGCATAAAATCTTTCTTTGATTTCGTTCTCATCTCCTGCAATACTTTCCAGCTCTTTCTTTGTGTCAGCGTCAAAATAAGGATTTGACAACCAAGCCTCATAAGTTTTTTTGTAATCCATAATTTCCTCCAATCTGCCTTTTCGGCTCTATAATTTATTTTGACTCCTTGCAGAGTTCATTGACAACGGCATTCCTTGCCGAAAATCTCAACCACTGCCATTACTGCTTTTCTTTTCCAGATCCGGGAAACTCCAATTTACATCCTTGCTGTCATCGGATATTTCAATCGTATAACTTTTTGTCGTATATCCTTCCTTTGTCAGCGTCACGGTCACATTTCCTAACACCTTTATAAAACTGCACGGAGCCTCTCCCTTATAAGTTCCGTTCAGATATACCGCAGCCCCTGTCGGTGTACTGATCGTAATCTTATGTTCGGAATCCGTTTTCACTGTGGAAGAACTTGTCTTGTCCGAATCGGAAGAATCCTTCTCCGACACCGAAGAATTTGCCGTATTATCATCCTCTGAAGCAACCTCTGCTTTCTCTTCTGCCAAATTGATTCTACAAGTCGGCCCCGCATCCTTTACCGTTATGATACCGCTATATTCATTGTATCCCTCCAGCACAACACGAATTGAATGGTTACCATATTTCAGTGATACTCTCTTACTATAATCGGTCAGTGTTCCATTAATATATAATTCTGCCCCTTCTGGCTCAATTTCAAATTTCACTCGTCCTGTATCCGGCATCTGAGACTGATACTGCTTCATATTTACTTTTGTAACCTGTCCACGTTTCACAAGGACGCTGGCTTCACCAGTCAAATCCCCATTTACCATAGAAATAGTCTGGGTCCCCTCTGGTACTGTCAGCAGCATATTTTCACCAATCGGAAGAATCGCCTCACCCTGCACCGTCAACTGGCCTCCCAAAAAATCCGAATATTTCGTTGGTTCAATATAGCCATGACCTTTCGTCACCACAAGAGAATAAGCACGTCCTTTTACACCTCGAAAAGTCACCTCATCACTCGGAGTTATTTCCATCGGCTGAATCTGCCGCCCCTCGGACAGCACGACCAAATGGTCTGTATAAGCATACGTTACATCCGCCACCGTCAGCTGTTTCTCGTCCTGATTCACGGATACTCTGACTTCCTCTTGCTCCGTAATATCTTCTGTCTGTTTCATTTTCACGACTTTCAATCCCTGTTCCGATTGGTAAATGTCATATACCTCTCCCAGCTGCACTTCTGATATGGACATATCCCGGTCATTTTCAGAATATATCCGGGTTCCACCGGAATACTCATACTCTTCATCCTCTTCCAAAAGGACGTTATAAAAACTGATTTTCTTTTGTTCCGTATCCACCGATTTTACAACACCGGTAAAATCTGCCCCCTTTTCATAAGTTATGGAATCGTTGGGGGATTTCGTTGCCATCGGCTTTTTCGTGGCAGCACTGCACCCTGTCAGTCCCAAAATCAGAACTCCCGCACACATCAAATGTCTAAAAGGATTCATACCATTCTCCTCCGACTCATTAGTAGAGATATTATACCATATTTTTGCCATTATGACCAGTCAATATTTTCATTTCCTGCAATCTCTTTCAAAAAACTCTCTTTTGCTTTTTCCTGTTCTCTCACTCCGATTAATTTCTCCATATTTTTGCTGGACATCCAAGATTTTTTTCCGTTCATATACTGGTTCATAAGCTTCCAGTATTTTACCGGATATGACAAAGTCAGCAAAAGAAATTCTACCTCATCCCTGCCAATATTTTTTTCTCTGCGGTATCCATCCAGCACTGCTATCCCTTTTTCTACATCCCAGTTGTTCTTTTCCATTGTTTTTCTAAGAAAATATGCCAGATCCATCCACTGGATACCATAACCTGCTCTCTCAAAATTTGTAGTGGCCACCCCTTTTTTCGTAAAAATGAGATTGTGGTAATTATACTCCCCATGACAAATATCTCTCGTATATTTACCATACTCAACATAATACCGGCAATCTTTTAACCGTTCTGCCACCTCTTTTGCCTTGCGGTAAAAATCCGGAAAACAGCAGATGGCACTAAGTTCAAATTCATTTTTTCTCTTTTTTTCTTTCATATAAGTGTATACCCGCTTTAATTCCCGGTTGTGCCTCTCATATCGGTCAGTCAGATCCTCTTCTAACGGTATCGGTTCTCTGGCTGCTCCCATTAATTTATTGTGCAGACATCCTAGATTTTCCGATGCTTTTTGTAGTCCTTGCTTACTTTTATAATCACAGTTCTCTCCATAATACCACTCATATACCACATACTTCTCACCCGTGTCCCATTCTGTCACAAGCTCCCCCTCTGAATTTGGCACGACACGATCTGTTAGTGGCATTCCACAGTCATAAAGAAGTTTTTTTACTTCATTGGCAAAGGCAAAATGTGCCTGAATTTTTTCGTATTCCCGCATCAATCGCGGTCCCTCCTCCGTATCGAGAAGTATCGCTCCTCTTGCCCGATACCGGTTTTTCACCTGAAATCCGTATTTTTCAATTGTTAACTCCTGCTTATCGTCCACAATACCCCTCCGTTCCAAAATCTAATTACAGTATTGGTCTGCCTTTAATTCTATGATAAAAGTTCGATAATATACCTACACATAATTATTTTTTCTTCCCGTATACTGTAATAATATCCTTTGAAGAGCGTAGCAGTTCCTGCACCTCAGAACGGAGCAACTATGAAAAAACGTCTGCTTTCCCTTATTATATGTTTTCTTTTTGTTCTCTCTTCCTGCAGCCATCCCTCACAAAATTCCATTGCCAGTAAAGATTTTTCTTCTTTTACGGAAGAGCTTTTCCGCTCTTACTGCACCTCGGATTCGCTGTCTCTAAATTATACGGTAAGCCAGCCTGAACAATACGGAATTACTTCCCTTCCTGCCGGTTTTCCTTCCTTTACCCTTTCCGATTTAGAACAATCCGCTCTTGTTGCTGAAAACAGGCTGCAGACCTTAGCCTCCTATTCCAAAGATACTCTCTCCTTTGAGCAGCAGATCCTGTATGATACCTTAGAAGAAACGCTGCAATCGGAAAAGGAGAGCCAATCCTTTCTTTTCTTTTCGACTGCACTTGGTCCTACTACCGGAATTCAGGCACAACTGCCGGTACTGCTTTCTGAATTCCGCATTGAAAATAAGTCTGACCTGCAGCAATATTTTCTTCTTTTGCAGACGGTACCGGACTATTTTACTTCCCTGTTGTCTTTAGAAAAAGAAAAAAGCCGGAAGGGAACACTGGCTTCCCGTCAGACCTTAGAAAATATCATTGCCCAATGCGAGACATTTCTGCAGGACAATTCCGGCTCAAAGGATACTTCTCTTTTGTGTACTACGTTCCAGACAAAATTATCTTCCCTGACCTTTCTCACAGAACAGGAAAAAGCAGACGCCATCAGCAAAAACAAGCACTATGTAACGACCTATGTTTATCCCGCCTATAAAGCGTTAATCAGTGGACTAAAGGAACTCCTTTCCTTTGCCGGAAATGACGGGGCTCTCTGCCGCTATCCTGACGGGACCTCCTATTATCTCTATCTGGTAAAAGAAACCACGGGTTCTTCCCGTTCCCTTACCCAGATCGAATCCCATATGAAAGATAAATTAAAGTCTGCCAGACAAAACCTCACGAACTATGCCATCAAAAATCCCTCCCTTTTTTCGTCCTGTACCAACTATACGGCCAAGTTTCACTCGCCGAATGAAATCCTTGACACTTTAAAAGAGCGAATCTCAAAGGATTTCCCAGTATCTCCGGATTCTTCCTATCAGGTAAAATATGTGAATGAAGCACTGGAAGAATTTCTCAGTCCTGCCTTTTATCTGACACCTCCGGTAGACAATAACCGCAAACATGTAATCTATATCAATGGCTCCGACAAATACGATACCTCTTCGCTTTTTAACACACTGGCTCATGAAGGATACCCCGGCCACCTCTATCAGACCTGCTATATGCACGAAAAAAAACTTCCACTTCTCCGATATGTTCTGAACTACGGCGGATATACGGAGGGATGGGCGACCTATGCAGAAATCTATTCGTACAAATATACCGGTTCTGCGAAGGATGAAATTGGTATTTTAAGAAATAATATGATTCAGACACTTTGTCTATATGGGCTTTGTGATATCGGTGTACACGCCCATGGATGGGACAGAAAAGACCTGCTTTCCTTTATTGACCAATATGGTAACTATTCGGATGAAACTGCAGATTCCCTCTATTCTGCCATAATAGACGAACCGGCATCTTATCTGAAATATACCGTAGGCTACTTGGAATTTGACCGGCTAAAAGACATTTTTAAAGAAAAAGCCGGAAGTTCCTACGAAGAAAAGCTGTTCCATACCTATGTCCTTGATATGGGACCTTGTTCTTTTTCTCTTTTGGAAAAATATATTTCTCCATGGCTTACACAAAACGGTTGCAAATAAAATTTTTTGTTGCTATACTTCTTTATTATGATATCAGGGTCAAAATACAGTAGAAAGGACGGCGGTTTTATGCCGAAAAAAACATCTTCCCAGAGCATCCCTGCCAAACGAAAACACTCCTTCCGGATAAAATGGCTTATTGTTATATTTGCCATCCTTTTGGCAGCATTTCTCATCTTTTACTTTTATATGAAAGAACAGACAAAAGCATCGCGTCTTGTTGATGAGTATGTTTCCACTTTTATGTCCAAAGACAGTCATGCTCTGTTTGATTTAATCGGTTTTCAACCGGATATTTTTATCACGAAAGATTCTTTTCAAAAATCAATGGAGGAATGCCACAAGTATTCTTCTCTCACCTCCTACAGTCTGGTCCAATATGAATCCGGAAAGGAAAACCAAATGCAGTACCATTTACAATTTTGGGATAACAATCACAACAATCCCTATACACAGAATCTTTTATTGAATTTGTCTTCTTCCCGTCTGTATTTTCTTTTTGACCAGTGGACGATTGATCAAACAGAGTTTCTTGCCAAGAACTGTTCTTTGGATGTTCCGGCCGGCGCCACCGTGAGAGTTGATGGTATCAATCTATCTGAAAAAATTTCTCCTGTTTCCAACGGGCATCTGGATACCTATTCATTAGGAAATCTTTTCATTGGCACTCATACGATCACAGTAAGTATGAAAGGATTTGAAGATTTTACTGCCACAACTTCACTTCCGGCAGGGGATTATTCGCAAAAGAAAATATATACTATTACAAACAGTATGATGAACGTAACAGCAGATACTGAGAAAACCTTAATACAATTAGCGGAAGCTTTTATTACAGCAATTTATGAGGGAGCTCTGACAAAATTAGATTTTTCGGCCGTTACAAGTGATTTTACAGTGGAGGAGAGTTCAAGAACAACCATGGAACAGGCTTATAACACATTCGTTTCCAATCATATTAATTCCAGTTCCCACTTGACTCAGGTGGACTTTACAGGCTTTTCCTCTTCCGCTGCTTCCAGTTATGCAGAAGATGGGTGTTATGCAATTCAAATTACAAGCGATGTGGACTACACTGCTGATAGTGTTGTTGTACCATTGTCCTCCACCACAGAAGGACAAGCCACAGCCAGTCAAAATAAGCATACTTCCGGGAATTCCCTTTTTACCACTGCCTTTCATTATAAAGACGGCATTTGGTCGATTCATGCGACAACAGCACTCGATGCCTGTGTGTATTATATAAAATACTAGAACACTTTTATTTTAGGATTGACTTTTAATATAAAAAAAATTATACTAGACATTAATAATGGCTAACTAGGATTTGTAACAAGGTAGCTTCCGCAATTTCAATTATGCGGTTAAAAAGCGTAAAGAAACGCTAAGCGTTTTTTACACTAATATATCAAACAGGAGGTTTTTTCTAATGGCAACAAAAGCAAATTACAAATTGGAAGAAATCGGTGCTGGCAAAGTTGGTTTTCCAAAAACAGGTGAAGCTGTAACCAATACCCGTGCCATCATCGAAGCAGCATTTTATGGAAATAATGTTGTTAAGGTAAACACCTTGAAAGAAGCTTATAATCTGGCTAAAAATTCACCAGGAACTATCGTTACTGATATGCCGGTATACCGTGGTGAAGAATTTGGTCTTGACGCGGACGCAAAAGTATTACTGTTCAATGACGGTGCTGTAACTGGCCGCTATGCAGCAGCACGCCGTATCAAAGGATATCCGGGTGTAGATGCAGGCAAACTTGATAAAGTTGTTATGGATGCCATTTACAAAACTCGTTTTCAGAAATTGTACCATGCACAGGTATTTGTAGGATTAGATTCTGAGTTCATGGTAAAAGCTCATCTTCTTATTCCAGAAGGCGAAGAAAACTTAATGTATAACTGGATGATCAACTTCCAGTATATGTCAGACGAGTACATTAAAATGTATAAAAATTCAAAAGCAGTTGGTGACGGAAAAGAAGCCGATATTTATATCTTCTCCAATCCACAGTGGACACCTACTCCAAGTCCAGATGTTGATTACAGCTGCTTGAGCGATGACCAGACTCTCTGCTACTTCGATACAAACCAAAACTGTGCCGCTATTCTTGGTATGAAATACTTCGGAGAGCATAAAAAGGGAACCCTTACTATGGCTTGGGCAATTGCGAACCGCAATGGTTATGCTTCCTGCCACGGCGGACAGAAAGAATACTCTTTGCCGGACGGCAGAAAATATGTTGCCTCTGTCTTTGGTCTTTCCGGCTCGGGTAAATCAACTCTAACGCATGCAAAACATAATAATAAATATGGTGAAAATGCAATTACCGTACTTCATGATGACGCTTTTATCATCAACTCCGACACCTGTGCTTCCATCGCATTAGAGCCAACTTACTTCGATAAAACAGCTGATTATCCTACCGGATGTCCAGACAACAAATATTTATTGTCTGCTCAGAACTGTTCTGCAACAATGGATGAGGATGGTAAAATTCAGCTTGTTACAGAAGATATTCGTAACGGTAATGGACGTGCTATCAAATCCAAATTGTGGTCACCGAACCGTGTGGACAAGATTGATGCTCCGGTAAACTCCATTATCTGGATTATGAAGGATCCTTGTATTCCACCTGTCGTTAAATTGAAAGGGGCTGCCCTTGCTTCCGTTATGGGTGCAACTCTGGCAACTAAGACTTCTACCGCGGAACGTGTAAAAGCAGGAACGGATATGAATGCACTTCGAATCGTACCTTATGCAAATCCATTCAGAACTTATCCATTGGTAAATGACTATGAGAAGTTCAAAAAATTAGTGGAAGAGAAAAATGTAGACTGCTACATTGTTAATACCGGTGACTTCATGGGAACCAAATGTCAGCCGGCAGATACATTGGGAATCCTTGAAACAATCGTGGAAGGAAAAGCAACCTTTGAAAAATGGGGACCTTTTGAGGATATCGAAATTATGTATGACTGGTCCGGAAAGACTGCTGATTTCAAACCTGACCTTAATAATGCAGAGTATAAAGAAGCATTAAAGACAGCTATGCAGAGCCGTGTGAACGCTGTAGAAGGATTTAACACCAACAATGGCGGATATGATAAACTTCCGGAAGAAGCATTGGCTGCATTGAAGAAATTAGTAGATGCATTAAATTAAAAAAGCGTCGTAATAAACCGACGGCTCCGTAAAGAAGCATTTTTGTAAATTTAAAAGGCATTCCGCATTGGGATGCCTTTTAACAATTTTTATGTTTTTTAATTATCTCCATATACCTTCTATTAGACGCTTCCATTTCCATTTCATCTTCCATTGCTTCAAATTCGGATTCCTCTTGTTCCAGTTCTGACAATAAATCCACTAAATCGTCATCTGAAAAAAACTGTTCCATGTCCCCCTCCTTTTCATCTGCCTTTCTGATCTATATCGTTATCATATCACAAAAACATGACTGCAACAAGTAGTTTCGCTTGCAAAATTGCAAAATATGTTATAAGATAGAATAGAAATACTTATAATCTGTCCGACGGACAGTAACATTGAAAGGAGATATTATGGAAGAAAAGGTAGTTTTTAATTCAGAAGACGTAAGTAACAACAAAGCTATGGGAATTCTTTCCTATATTGGAATTTTAGTTCTGATTCCGATTTTTGCAGCGAAAGATTCTCAGTATGCAAGATTTCACGCAAATCAGGGACTTGTTCTCTTTATTGCTGAAATTGCATTGAACATCATTGTAAGAATTATTTCTGCAATTTTGTCTTACAGCATCGGTGGAGCACTGTTAGTAGGTGTTCTTAGCTTAGCTGTCGGAATCTTATCATTAATTTTCCTGATTTTGGGAATTGTAAATGCTTGTTCCGGTGAGGCAAAGAAACTTCCACTTATCGGCGGAATTACTATTCTGAAATAGTCATACATAATTACCAAAGGTGGTAGCAGCCAACGCTTACCACCTTTTTATTTTTGCTGGAAAGGAATGAATAAACTATGTCTTTGAATCAAACACCAAACGGTGAACGTGTGCATATCGCCTTGTTCGGCAGGAGAAACGCCGGCAAATCAAGCCTCATAAATGCCATTACCGGACAGGACCTTGCCATTGTATCTGAAGTAAAGGGAACAACAACAGACCCGGTATACAAAGCGATGGAAATTCTTCCTCTTGGTCCGGTAATGCTCATAGATACTCCCGGACTTGATGACAGGGGAACACTTGGAGAGGAACGGATCCGGAAGGCACGGAGCGTTCTGAATAAAACCGACCTTGCTCTTCTGGTAGTTGATGGTAGATATGCCTTGTCAGATTTTTCCCTTGAGAATGAAATATTAGAATTAACAGAAAAAAAAGAGATTCCTACGATTGTTGTATTAAATAAACAGGATGAATGGCAGGACTCAGAAAAAGAAATTTCGGCAAAGGGTGATATCTGTGTCAGTGCAAAAACCGGATATCATATTCATGAATTGAAAGAATTGCTTGCTCATAAAATGCCATCTGAAGAGATTACACACCGTCTCGTGGGAGATCTGCTTTCCCCCGGTGATTTTGTTGTACTTGTTGTTCCGATTGATTCTGCTGCCCCAAAGGGAAGGCTGATTCTGCCACAGCAACAGGTGATTCGTGATGTACTGGAATCCGGAGCTACCGCTATTGTCTGCCGGGACACCGAACTTGAGGATACATTAAAACACCTTGGAACAAAACCACGTCTTGTTATTACGGACTCACAGGCATTTGCCTCGGTATCCCAAAACACGCCGGACGATATTCCTCTCACATCGTTTTCCATTCTTTTCTCCCGCTACAAAGGGGATTTAAAAACCCAGATTCAAGGAATCGCTGCACTGGAAACCTTAGAGGATAATGATCGGATCTTAATGGCAGAAGGTTGTACCCATCACCGCCAATGTAATGATATCGGAACAGTAAAAATCCCAAAATGGCTGCAACAACATACAGGAAAAAAATTAATTTTTGAAACAAGCAGCGGTGGCGGTTTTCCTGAGGATCTGTCCCCCTATAAATTAATTGTACACTGCGGAGGATGTACCCTGCCGCCAAAAGAAATGGCTTCTCGCATTGCTGAGGCAAAAGACCAGCAAATCCCAATTGTCAATTATGGAACTCTCATTGCTGAGTTGAAAGGGGTACTCAAGCGAAGCATTGAACCATTTGAACAATAAGCAGAAAATGAAAAATCCCAATACTGTTCACCCTGCACAGAATTGGGATTTTTCTTCCGCCCATTAATTGATATACTTTCTACTCACCCTACGCGGAATATACAACATACTCTCTTTGAAAGCTGTTCTATTTATAATACGATTGAGAAAGGAAAAATGTTGCATTTTAGGGAAAGTTTTTTAAATAGTTTTTACTTTATTACAATCTTTACCTTATACATATCCGCATCCGAACCCACATAATAGTTACTGTCACTGCCAAACCGTTCCTCCCCGCTGTCATCCACCTTGCCATACCTTGCTTTTTTTAGTATCGGGAGTGCCTTAGACTTTTTGGGAACAATAAACTTTTTATACTGAATATAGTAATAGTTCTTTCCTTTTGGTTTCTTAAATCCGGTCAGTTTCGTCTGTCTTCCCAACAGGCGTACGGTTCCCGCATTTGCATTCACTTTAGAAGAAAAAGTCTGCACCTGTTTCCCTGCTACAATCTGTACTTTCGGGCAATCCGTAAACCAATCCCTGCCAATTGAGATTTTCTTATATCGGTTGGAGAAGGTAACTTTTTTCAAATTGCTGTTGCTGGCAAAGGCAAAACGCCCTATCTGCTTCCGCATGTTTTTCATGTATGGAAGATTTAGTTTTTTTAGATTACAACCGTCAAATGCACTTTCTCCAATTTTCCCGGTAAACTCACCTTCGGGAAAAGATATTTTATTAAGATTTCTACAACCAATAAAGGCACTTACATCAATTTTTACTCCTTGATTTCTTATTTTTACTTTTTTTAATTCAACATCATTTGCAAATGCCTCTGAATAAATTTTTTTCACAGACTTGGGAATCGTAACAGAGGATAATTTTTCAAAACGTGAAAAAGAAATCATTCCTATTTCTTTTATTCCATTCTCAATGATGAGTTCTTTAACCAAACTGTTCTGCAATTTAACATCAGGTTGAAATGTTAATAACTTACCCGGACGAGTACCGCCAATCCGATAAACCGGATAACCATTTAACTTAGCAGGAATCACTAGCTTTTTTTTCGCATTTTCTATTTTTTTAATATCGACTTTGCTTTTTTTCTTGTCGTGGAATGTATAGGTAAAAGTGGTCCCCTTTATAGTTACACTGCCTGTCTCCTCTGACTTGGCGGCTTTGGCAGTGTTTACCGTCAATAATATACTACTCACAGCCGTCAACAAGAATAAAGTCCTTATTATTTTTTTCAAACTTAGTCCCCCCATGAATATATTTGAATTTTTTTTGCCGTTGCCTTATCTCCCGCCTTTTCCATATACGTTTTAAAATAATACACTTTAAAACATCCTTGATTATACTGATTACAATAAAAATCACTCGGCTTTCCCTGCTCCCCCTTAATATACCGTGCAATGATTTTTTTTGATACGGCTTTTGCTACTTTTATCCGTTGGGGTGCTTTTTTAGAATCGTCTGCATATTTATTACCATATTTCACTGCATCATGAAAAAATCTCTGCCATTTCCCATCCCAGAACCCATACACAGAATGTGCAAACACATCCGTAGCCGAATGAATCGCAACCCCCCAAGCAAACGCCCCCTTTTGAGCATTATTTTTACAGGAATACTTGGACCATTTCTTATTTAATGTTTTATAAAAAGTATCTGCCTTGGGAATATTGGGAAGGGAAATACTCTTATAATTTTCCTTGCCCCGTCGAATTTTATCTGCCTCTTTAGTCAAATCCACATAAGAAAGAATGTAATTATTGGCTTTCTTCGTATCATATTTAAAGTAACCGTGCATATACGGGTAATCTCCCATTCCCTTAACAGTGCTTTCTGCTTTATCCGGATAAATTGCTCCCTTTTTCATCGCTTCCACTGTTGCCTGTGCGATGCCTTTTCCTTTTGTCGCCTCCGTCACACAGGACTGGTGGTCTGCCAATGTCCATGAACCAGTTACATAATCCACATCGGTAAACTGTTCTACTGGAGCATCATTCTCTCCCACGGCTTCCCTATTTTCCTCTACCGTATTTTCCGGCTTATAGTTCTTTGCAAATTCATCATATACTTCCACTGCCTGCTCATAGTCCACCAAGCCATTCCCATACTCCTTGGCATCTCCATATGAATTAGCACTAACATTCATTAACTGCCGGATAAAGTCTGCCGAAACCGTCCGGTCTTTTTCCCACAATTTTGTTGCCACCCCTACTACGTGAGGTACTGCCATACTGGTGCCGTTGCAAATTACCGTTCCATCAAAGGAACCCGTGGAACAGATTTGCTCTGCCGGTGCTACCAATTCTACTTCTTCACCCTTGCCACTGTAAGCACACACGTTTCCCGAAGTATCGGTTCCCCCTACGGCTACCACTTCTTCCAGTGCCGCCGGATATTCCACTTCTCCATGGTTTCCTGCTGCTGCTACAATAAGGATCCCCTTATTGTATGCTTCTTTTATTGCAATTTCCAACGCTTCAGAATACTGGGTTGTTCCAAAACTGATACTGATAATGTCAACGTTCTCCTCAATTGCCCAGTATATTGCCTCTACAATACGACTGACCGGTGCTGCCTTTTCTGCATCTAATACCCTTGCTGAATATAACTCGACATTCGGATTAATACCGGTAATTCCCTCTTTGTTATCCTGTGCCGCCAGCACTCCGGCAATGCTGGTCCCATGACCACTGGTATCCCAAAACAGAGGAAGCACCTCTTCCTCTCCCGGTATTAAATTAATGGATTCTTTTACTTCAATATCATTGAACAAATCTACTCCTGAGTCCAAAAGGGCTACTTTGACCTTGTTTTTTCTGTTTCCTTTCTTCTTTTCCTGCTTCGTATGTATTGCCTGCAAATTCCACTCCCTGTTTTTATCTGCCTTCCGGGATTTTATTTTTTTCACTTTTTTGTCTTTGTAGTGAATCGCAGAACCTTGTACCTGCACATCTGGCTCTACCAGTTCTACCGAATTCCGTTTTCCCAATTTTTCTGCCTCTGCCTCGGTCAGTTCCAACGCCGTAAAAGCATGTTTCTGCATACTTTCTTCTCCCAAAGAAGAAACAGTATCCGCTGCTTCATAACTCTTTTCCAGTTGAACTGCCTGCCTCTCGGATTGCATTTGAACAAGAAATGTTTTCTTTGTCTGCTGTTTTTCACCCTCACCTTGTATTGCCGCATGTATCATATTTGTCGGGACAAAACTGGCCACAAGCGAACACACAATATAAAATACTACTAAATTTTTGTAAAACCTCTTCATTCTACCTTCTCCTTCTTCTATCATATGTTTTTCTACTGCTGAATAAATCTCCCTTCTTTATGCCGTAAAAGCTTTTTATTTCAAATGCAGTACTATTAATAATACGATTGAAAAAGGAAAAATGTTGCATTTTAGGGAATGTTTTTTAAAAAAATCTTAATTCTTATGTTGTTAAGTTAATTTCTTTTCTATTTCATCTCTTGAACCAATTCAGTCAAAATTTCCACCGTATTTTTTTCCGGTTCATCCAATACCACTTCCAATAATCGCTGTAGTATTTTACCAATCTGCGGCCCCGGTTTTATTCCCAGTTCCATCAGTTCTCTTCCGCCAATCGCCAGATCTTTCAATGTAACCGCATCCTCTGCCTCTATAATCTCATGATAACAACGGATTCCCGCCTCCAATTTGCTCAGCTTTTCTTCTTGTTTATAATTACTTTGCGAAAGCAGATCCGCTCGCTGCAGCACAAAAAGAAGGGGCATGGCATCCAGACCGATTTGATTCATTAACCGCCGCATCGTCCGCTTCCCTTTTGGGGAATACCCCCCATCTATATAACAGTTCTCATGCCGTCTGTCATGGAACTGAATCAGGCGGGATACTATTGATATCGTATCATTATCAAACTTCAGCCGGCGAAGAATCTTCTTTGCCTTTTCTGCTCCTAATTCAGGATGACTGTGAAAATGGTCAATGCCCTCTTTATCCGTCATTTTACAATCCGGCTTTGCCACATCATGAAGCAGAGCAGCATAACAGAGTGCCACATGATGCTTTTTACTCATACCGTTTTCTGCACAAAACCCCTTCCACTGCCGATTCACATGCCGTACTGCTTCCATGGAGTGATGTCCCACGTCATACTGATGATGCGGATTGTTCTGCGGTGTTTGCAGCATATTTTCAAATTCCGGTAAAAAATAGGAAATTAAACCGGTCTCTACTGCCAGCATAAGACGGTCCGCCCCGTCCGATATAAGAAGCTTAGTCAGTTCCGTCCGAATACGCTCCGCACTTACATTTACCAGTGTTGATGCCTGTTTCCGAATTGCCTGTTTCGTAGCTTCTTCCATTTCAAATTGAAGCTGTCCGGCAAAGCGGATACCACGAAGCATACGCAGTGCATCCTCTTCAAAACGTTCCTCCGCCTTTCCCACACAGCGAATACAACGCCTTTTTATATCTCCGATACCATCAAATTCATCTACAATACCAATTCGAGGATTATATGCCATCGCGTTAATTGTAAAATCCCGTCGTTTCAAATCTTCTACAAGATTTGGTGTAAACAAAACCTCTTTTGGATGACGATGGTCTTCATATTCCCCATCCATTCGATATGTTGTGACCTCATATCCCTCATTTCCAAGCATTACCGTAACCGTTCCATGCTGAATTCCCGTATCAATCGTCCGCCGGAAAAGAGCTTTCACTTCTTCCGGTTTTGCAGAAGTTGTAATATCCCAGTCTTCCGGCTCCCTGCCCAAAATAGCATCCCGTACACAGCCACCGACCGCATATCCCTCATGACCATTTTCCTCAAGAGTATCCAAAATTAGTGCTACATCACACGGAATCTCTATTTTCACGCAATCACCTCTTCTCCCGTTCCATACCAAGATGTTGGGGACAAAAGGTATTTTGCCCCCAACTAATGTCCACGGATTGCTCCATTGCTTCGCAATTTCCACAATCCTGCAAACATTCATATTATAACACAAATCATTGATACGGTAAAGAAGTCAGGAACAGAAGGAAGCCTATTTAATACAATCCTCTCTTTGTCAGCAGTCGTTTTTCAATCACAGAGAAAATACATTTATCAATTATGATTCCTACTATAATAATGACTAACATAACTAACATAACCTGATTAATATCCGCCAAATCCCGTCCCATAATCAAGGTCTGCCCAAGACCGATTGACGTTGTCATGACCTCTCCTGCCATCAAAGCTCTCCACGCAAAAGACCACCCCTGCTTCAAACCGGATATCAGTTCCGGAAGACTTGCCGGGAAAATGACATGCCAGTACATCTGACGCTTTCCCGCTCCCATTGTAAGTGCCGCCTTTATATAAATAGGCTGTACATTTTTAATGGCATTGTCTACCGAAATCGCAATGCTGAATGCTGAGCCCATTACGACAACAAATAAAATCGCCTGAGTAGAAAGGCCAAACCACAAAATAGAGAAAGGAACCCAGCAGACACTGGGAAGTGTCTGTATCCCCAGCACAAAGGGTTTTAGATTTTTTTGCAGATACCGAAAGTGGTTGATCAAAAGACCGATTATTATGCCAATAACAACGGCAATGGCAAAACCTGCCACCCCTCTTAGAAGGGAATTACCAATGGCCTCCCACAAAGTTCCATCACGGCAGAGTTCCACAAATCGTTCTCCCACTCCGAGTGGTGAGGGAACTGAATAAGGTTTAAACAACATGAGAACATCCACGCCAATCCAGTAAAACACCTGCCAGACAATTATCAAAAGACATAAAAATATAATCAAGCTCAATTAAATCGCCTCCCCTCTGATTTCTTCCAGTATTTGATGCCGCATCTCCACAAATTCCGGTGAGTACACATGTCTTGGACGTTCTAAGCCAACTTCCATAATATGGGCCAGTTTTCCTGTGTCTGCAGAAAGTATCACAACACGGTCGCCGAGATATAGTGCTTCTTCCACACTGTGCGTAATAAATATAATCGTTCGTTTCGTCTGCATCCAAATTCTCTGCAGCTCCTCCCGCAGTTTGTTGGATGTCTGCTTATCCAGTGCCGAAAACGGCTCATCCATAAGGAGGACCTTTGAATCCATCGTCAACGCCCGGGCAAGAGCCGTACGCTGACGCATTCCACCCGATATCTGATGAATCGGATAATCCCGGTATTCCAGCAGATTGACCATTTTTAAATAATGTACTGCCCTTTCATCCTGCTCTTCTTTTGGAACTCCTGCCAGTTTCATACCAAATTTAACATTTTCAATAACATTCAACCACGGATACAAACCATGTTCCTGAAACATCACCGTCCGTTCTGCACCGGGACCGGTTATTTCTTTTCCATCCAACAGAATCTTACCGCTGGTAGGCGGTATTAAACCCGCAATTAAATTGAGAAGCGTACTTTTCCCGCATCCAGAGGCCCCGACAACACAGACAAATTCTCCCGGCTCCACACAGAGACTTATTTCATTCAGCGTTGCATTTTCACTATTGCTGAAATGCATACAAACGTCCTTTATTTCTAATGCCATATATTTCCCCCTTCTATTTTGAAACAAACAAACTTTCTTCTTTTGGTACTTGACTGATGAACTTCTCTTCCTTACTGATGGAAGCAAAGCCCGTTATAGAATCTTTATTTAACTCCGTCGATACCTGAATACGCTCAAACGCCTGTGTTATAATCGAATCACTTAAAGCTTTTCCGGTGGCATTTTTCAATTCTTCATTGATTGTTTTCAATGCCGTTTCCTTATTGTCATTTATCTTCTTTGTAGCAGCCTCATGTTCCTTCAAAAATGCTTCCACCAGCTCCGGATTGGCCTCCATAAACTCTTTACGTACGACTACCACCGCTACATCATAGGTCCCATTCATGTAGATTTGATTATAATCAAGCAGAAGCTTGGCTCCCTTTTCCTGTAAGGTTGCTCCCCAAGGCTCCGGCACTAAAGCAGCATCAATATCCCCACGCTCCATCATATTGGCAACATCCGCATTGGCAACAGCACTAACGGTTACATCACCGCCTGCGGTAACAGGCTTCAAACCATTTTCTTTCAAAAGCTCCAACAGGCATAAATGCTGTGTATTTCCGATCTGTGGAATGGCAACGGTCTTATTTGACAATTCTTTCACGCTATTGATATTGGAACCCGCTCTTGTAACCAGAACGGCCCCGCCTTTTGTTGCACCGGACAGTACAACTACGTCCCCTTGAGACTTTACATTTGCACTAATAGCCGGAACCGGACCAATATATCCAATATCAATATCTCCTGCAAACAGTGCTTCCACTTCTGCCGGACCGGCATTGAATGCCGTCCAGTTTACCTTTATATTCTCCCCTGCACTTTTCTGCAAAGTCCCCTCGGATTTCATTAATAATGCCTGAGGATGTGTAACATTATTAAAATATCCGATATTCATCTGTGTTGTCTTTTCCTCCTTCCCACAGCCTGACAATCCCGCTATCGTAAGAATAAAAATTACTGACATCACGCATTTTTTCCATATTTTCATTTTAAATCTTCCTTTCCATACCGTTTTTTATTATTATACTATTTCACATTTTTACAAAAAAACATCCATATTTGAAAACGTTTTCTCTTGAAAAAATTTACCTTTTTATGTTATATTTAAGGTAAATTTGAAGCATTTCAATTAGTTAGAATTTTCAAAATTTACTTGTCTTTTTATTTCAACTAAGAATAAATGCAAACGTTATCACTTTTTTCAGAAAGGAATTTGGTCCTATGACATTGAAAGAAATTGCAAAATTAACTGGAACCTCTGTCTCCACCGTATCCAGAGTCTTGAACCATCCGGAACACCGCTGCAACAATTCTGAGCTTGCGCAAAAAATCTGGGAAACAGCTGCCGAACATCACTATATCCCGAACTCCACAGCGCGAAATCTTCGGCTGGGCCTCTCTCGCAGCACAGAACCATATATAGTCGATATCCTCCTGACCCGTTTTGATTCTTTAGATAAGGATGCTTTTTTTCTTGAACTGTTCCAGCACATAAAGGAAGAACTGATTTCTGAAGGATGCCTGTTAGGTGATATTATTCGCTCTGTGGATGTATTAAATTTAATGCATCCTCTTGGAAAAGGCGGAAATCTTCCCCAGCAATCCCCCGTCAATAATCTGGCGAAGATTACCATTAAAAAAAATACGGGATTAATTATTTTAGGTAAGTGCCAGTCCAATATGATTCCCATTTTAAGAAGACGATATTCCTGTATTGCCGGCATTGACCGAAATCCAACAAATTATCAATATGATGAAGTTATCTGCAATGGAACAACTGCTGCAGAAAAGGCAATGGAATATCTTATTTCTCTCGGCCACAAAAATATTGCCTATATTGGTGACTGTACCTATGAAGCACGGTATATCGGATATTATCAGGCACTTTTAAATCATAAGCTGCCATTGAACCATGCCAATATACATCCCACCAATCAGACACAGGAGGAAGGCTTCCACACCATGCTTTCCATTCTGAGCGGTACTCATCTGCCAACGGCTATTTTCTGTGCAAATGACAGCACTGCACTGGGTGTCTTGCAGGCATGGAAAAAACATAAGAAAAAAGGCTATCTGCCATCCATCATTTCCATTGACAATATTCATGCTTCACAACACACCTCACCCATGCTCACTACCATTCATATTCCCAAAAGGGAGATGAGCCATCTCGCCCTGACTCTTCTATTAGACCGGAAAAACAAACATCATGAGGAAAATATCCGGTTGGAACTTCCCTGCCGGCTGATCGAACGGGAAAGCTGTTCATATCTCTATGAATAGCTTGACTTTGCCCTTGAAATCACCTATACTGGCAAGAGGATAGCGTGAAAAATATGCTCGATAGCATATTTTTCACACCACTATTTGTGTCGAAGCACCACAAATAGTAATGATGCACAGGGCAAAAACAACAACGTTGATTTTTGCCCGTGCTTCGGAATGAAGAATAAAAGGAAGAAAGGAGATACAAAAATGCACTATGTCTATCGTACAAAGGGAACCTGTTCCCAACAAATTGAATTTGACATAGATGGAAATGTTGTTACCAACGTCTCATTTTTAGGCGGCTGCAATGGTAATTTGAAAGCAATTTCTGCATTAGTGGAGGGAATGACCATTGAAGATATCGAAAAAAAAGTTTCCGGTATCCAATGTGGTTTTAAGGGAACTTCCTGTGCTGACCAGCTTTCCATTGCGGTAAAAGAAGCTTATGAAACAGCAAAGACATGACCGCCCTGTTATCAGCATTCTATCAGAACAAAAAAACGGAGTGTTCGAAACCATCCACTCATTAAAAAAAACTAAGGAGATTTGAAAATGAACAAAAAAGTATTATTTATCTGTCATGCAGCAATGATCGCTGCTCTTTATGTCGTACTTACTCTTGTTGCCAGTTCCATTGATTTGGCAAGTGGCAACATTCAAGTCCGCTTTTCGGAAGCACTTACTATTTTACCTTTTTTTACACCGGCAGCAATTCCGGGACTTGCCATCGGATGTCTGATCAGCAACCTGATTACCGGCTGTGTTCCACTGGATATTTTATTTGGAACCATTGCCACTTTAATCGGTGCTCTTGGTTCTTACGCACTGCGTCGTTATAAATGGTTGGTACCTCTGCCGCCGATTCTTGCCAATGCAATTATTGTACCATGGGTACTCCGTCTGGGATATGGCATGTCACTGCCAATTCCATTTATGATGCTGACCGTCGGAGCCGGGGAAATTATCTCCTGTTATGTACTTGGGATGATACTATTATTGGCTCTGGAAAAGTCTGGAAAGGCATTGTTCCACAATCAGAATTGATTTTTCCCGCCAATAAGGGTATAATAGGTTCATATTATATCAAATTACGAATTTAGATAAAACATTGAGGTCATATACATGAATAAGCGTATTATACTTTTATTGGCGGTTGTTCTTTTGATTTTGGGTGGAGTCTTTGTCTATCGTCATAATAATAAAAGCACGGCTTCTCCCTCTTCTACAGCCAGTCCGGGTGCTGTCAGTGGAACCGTTCTGGAACCCACACCGACACCTACCCCTTATTTATTGCCAGAAGATCTGTCCTCCATACAGGATCCTACCAATACAGTACCAGTAGATACAATTCCTAAGAGCATTACCGCTTTGGTAAACCGCAATTATCTTCTGCCTTCAAATTATATTCCTTCTGACTTGAAGGAACCGAAAGTACGTTTTAGTTTCAACTATAAAAGCGACAAAAGAAAGCTGCGAAAAGAAGCTGCTCATGCCTTGGAAAAAATGTTTCAGGCGGCAGAAAAAAAGAAAATCATTCTTTATGGTGTTTCCGGCTACCGCTCCTATGCAAGACAGAAACAAATTTACAATCGCAATGTTTCCCTTTACGGAAAAAAGTCGACCGATACCGTTTCTGCTATGCCGGGAAGCAGTGAACACCAGACAGGACTTACGATAGATATTTCTTCCCGTAGTGTCAGTTTCTTATTAGATAAGAATTTCGGCAAAACCAAGGAAGGAAAATGGGTTGCCAAGAACGCCCACAAATATGGCTATATTGTCCGGTATCCCGAAGGCAAAAGCAAAATTACCGGATACCGCTATGAACCATGGCACATTCGCTATGTAGGGAAGGATATGGCAACATATCTCTATAAACACAAACTGACATTAGAAGAATATTATGGTGTCAGCTGTAATAAAGACGAAAAGGATATGGGAATCGATGTAGAAGACTCTGAAAAGGTAAAATATGATTCCATTAAGCCAAAAAGGAAATCGAAAGCTGCGTCCGGTTCTGCTATTTCGGAGAAAAGGAGAAATCAATGAGAACAATCATTATTTTAATTTTGTATGTCATAATAGCCATTTTAAGTATTCCGGCTTATTTAGTTGAAGGTGTTATTCGCCTCATTCATCCAAAAACAGCAGCAAAAATTGCTCAGGTTATTGTACGGGTTGTTTTTCGCATTGTCATGTTCGTATCCGGTTGCCGCAAAACCATTAAAGGTGTTGAAAATATTCCTGCCGGCACTCCGGTTATGTATGCTGCGAATCACCGGAGTTTCTATGATATTATTTTAGCTTATGCCACCGTGCCAAACCAGACCGCCTTTATTTCCAAAATGGAGATAAAGAAAATGCCTTGTGTGGCACAGTGGATGTATTTCCTCAATTGTTTATTCATGGACCGGAGTGATGTAAAACAGAACCTCAATATTATTCTTCAGGCAGTCGACCTTGTCAAGAACGGCTATTCGATCTATATTGCACCAGAAGGCACGAGAAATGCAACGGATACACTTTTAAAATTTAAGGAAGGCAGTATGAAAATTGCCACAAAGGGCAAATGTCCTATTATTCCTGTCTGTGTTCACGGAACGGAGGAAATATTTGAAAACCAGCTTCCTTGGATACATAAAGGAAAAATCCGTATCGAATATGGTGAGCCGATTTATCCGGAAAAATTAGATAAAGAGACACAGAAACATCTTGGTGCCTATGTTCGCGATATTATTTCTGATATGTATGAGAAGGGACTCACGGATTTTTAAACCGAAAAAGGGGTTTTCTTTTTTCCTAAATAATGGTATCATATACTTTGTGAATGAAAAAAAATGGAGGTAACGTTAAATAAATGAAAACCGTATTAATTGTACTTGGTATTATTGCCCTCGTATTGGTTGTATTAATGGTCGTTCTGTATTTCGTCGGAAAGAAAATGCAGAAAAAACAAGATGAATCACAGGCACAAATGGAAGCTGCTTCTCAGGTCGCATCCATATTGGTCATTGATAAGAAAAAAATGAAACTAAAAGATGCCGGTCTTCCTAAAATTGTCGTAGATAATACGCCAAAATATCTTCGCGGTTCCAAAGTTCCGATTGTCAAAGCAAAGGTTGGGCCAAAAGTAATGTCATTAATGTGTGATGAAAAAATTTACCCACAGCTTCCTATCAAGAAAGAATTGAAGGTCGTCATCAGCGGTATTTACATTATGGGTGTAAAAGGACGTGGTGTTCTGGAAGCTCCACCGGAAAAGATGAGTATGTGGCAGCGTGCAAAAATGAAAGCACTGAAAAAACAGTAAAAAGAGCGTCGTGAAAAACCGACGCTCTAACTCTGCAAAAGAAGAACTTTTTTATACTGGATTAAGGTATCAAAACAGATTACAGATTGTTTCGTTGCTTCGCAACTCCCACATCTCCGTTCCACTTCGGTCCGTGCTAAACGGATGTCCACTGGACATCCAGCACCTGCCCCACAATGAGCATTTTCGTGGTTTTCCCACCACTTCATGCTCATTGTGGGAGCGTGTCATAAAGTCATATCTCCTTCAAAAACAGTTGTCGCAGGACCTTTCATAAGAACCTCTCCGCTTTCCAAATAAGTGTCGTACAATCTGCCTCCGCGAATTTGCACCTCCACTTCTTCTCCCCGTTTGCAATATCCATTCAGAACAGAGGCCACGGTTGCCGCACAAGTTCCTGTTCCACAAGAAATCGTTTCACCGGACCCTCTTTCCCAAACACGCATACGAATCGTATGTTCATCTATTACTTCAACAAACTCCGTATTGATACGGTCCGGAAATAATTCATGGTTCTCAAACTTTGGTCCGATTTTCTCTAAATCCAAATCATCAATTCCTTCCGTAAAAATTACACAATGAGGATTCCCCATAGACACACAGGTTGCCTTATACTCCCTGCCATCCACAACAAGCGGTCTGGCAATAAAATTTTCTCCCCCTGCTGCTACCGGAATATCGGACGGTTTCAAAATTGCCTCACCCATATTGACCTGAACATAAGTAACGAAGCCATCTTCCACCGTAAGCTCCAATGTTTTAATTCCGCTCTTTGTCTCCACAGTAATATGCGTGTCTGTTACAATTCCATGTTCATAAGCATACTTTGCCACACAGCGGATTCCGTTTCCGCACATCGCTCCCTCCGAGCCATCTGCATTGTACATTCTCATTCGGCAGTCCGCCACCTCGGAAGGTGCTATCAGAATTAATCCGTCAGAGCCAATTCCAAAATGTCTGTCACTGATTTGAACCGACAGCTTTTCCGGATTCGGTATTTGCTCTTCAAATACATTTACATAGACATAATCATTTCCTGTTCCATGCATTTTAGTAAAATGAAATTTCACAAAAAATCCCCCTCATTTTTCAACTTCTATTTCCACATTACAGTGGGATACAAAGCTCTGGTTCATCTCCATATTATATCCCATATTTAATTGAAAGCCTCTATCTTTCTCTGTCCGTTTTATATATTCTGTGTGAAGACCAATTTCAATTTCACCAAAAGGGGTAGAATAGTATGTGTAGGTAGTCTGTCCCGGCATAAACAGCATTTGGCTTTCGTTGCCGCCTTTTTTTATGACTTCTACACTTTCCTTTCCGATCTTCATCAGGCATTTGGCCGTTTGGACAACGCCTTCATCGGTCTCCTCTGCCACTTCCTCATAATCAATACAGAGCGTTCCCTCTGTCTCATACATTTTCCCTATGGAAACAACCTCTATCGTATCTTCATTTTGTTCCCCCTGACTATGAAGACCTCTTATCTTTAGTTTAATTTCTTCTGTCATGTATTTTACCTCTCATATGCCAGTTCAATCAACTGATTCAATAATTCCGCCTTTTCCATTCCCATTGCTTTCCAGAGCATTGGGTACATACTAATATCAGTGAATCCCGGCATTGTATTAATCTCATTAAAAATTACTTCATTCGTATCCTGTTCCACAAAAAAATCTACACGGGATAAGCCGTAACCGCCGACTGCTTTAAAAATGGCAATGGCATTGTTCCTTACTTTTTCCTTTACCTCTTCCGGCAGGTCCGGATCAATGACTGTTTCGGATTCCGCATTGTTGTATTTGGCATCAAAGTCATAAAACTCTGCTGCCGCCAAAATCTCACCCACCATCGATGCCTTTACCTTTTCTCCACCAAGCACGGCACACTCAATCTCACGTCCGGTAATGCTCTCCTCAATTAATACCCGGTAGTCATGCTGCTTGGCTATTTGAATCGCTTCTTTTAATTCCTCCTGATTATGTGCTTTACTGACACCCTGTGAAGAACCGGCATTTGATGGTTTTACAAACACCGGATAACCAAGTTTTTCCTCCACTTCTGCTATTGTAGCTTCGATCTGGGAATTATCTCTGGCTGTATCCGTCACATAATCTGCCTGACGTACACCAACACGGTCAGCAAAAATTTTAGTAGATATTTTATCCATGCCTGCCGCCGATGCCAGTACACCGCAGCCTACATATGGAATCCGGGACAATTCCAGTAATCCCTGAATCGTTCCGTCCTCTCCATACAATCCGTGGAGAACAGGAAACACCACATCAATATGCTGGATCTTAATCGTCCCATCCATTATTTTTAACAGACCATGGTGACTATGATCCGGCGAAATCACAGCGGTCTGTCTGCTCTCTCTCCAGCTTCCGTCACGAATGCTCTCAATCGTGTCGGCAAGAAGCCACTGTCCTTGTTTCGTAATACCAATCATATGTATATCATATTTTTCTGTATCCAATCCGTCCATTACATTGGCCGCAGAAACACAAGAAACGTCATGTTCCGAAGACTGTCCGCCAAAAATAACAGCAATTTGCTTTTTCATACTGTAAGACCTCCCGCGATAAGTATCACTTTTACTTTACCATGGCAAGATAACAAATTCAAGTAGCTTCCTCGTTTTTATTCAGAACTTTTCGCCCGGAATGTCTATCTCTGTCATACTATCATGTCAGGGTCAAAAGGTATTATGCAGCCATTCCCAGATTTTAGAAGAATAAGTTACATTTTCACCGCCGGCAAGCAGCATTTCATATTCTTCATTTGTCAAAGTTTCTTTCAGCTTTTCTTTCGATTCATCCGGTACGATCTGATACGTGGAATCTACAAAGCAAAGGGTAGGATACATGACACACCACCAGTTCCGTCCATTGCTTTTTCCAATTTTTACACGCAGTGCCTCATAGTCTCCGGCAGGAAATGTTAAATCCCCGTATTCCTTAATCGGAAAATAACTTTCTCCTAAAGAAGCTTCCACCTCATAGGAATACCCTTCCATCTGCATTTTTTCTTTCGCAATTTCTTCAATATCCGGTATATGCTCTCTTATTACCTGACGTGCATCCCCAACGGAATCAGCACGGCTCATCTCTCCCCGCAAATACGTAACAATCGTTTCTTTTACCTTCATTTTTAACTGCTGGTCTTCTTCGGAATCACTGTTCGCAATGACATGAAGCCTTATTATCTCATCTGCCACCGCTTGCTGACGTTTTTTCTCTGCCGCCGTTTCTCCATATAAATGCATTAACACACCGGTCACTGCCAATCCCAGTACGATCAGTCCCGTTGTTATTATTTTTCTTTTCACTTTTTTGACCTCCCATTTTTCTCAAATTGATTTCCTAATGTAATCATGGACAGGTTTCTAAAATTTTATTCATTTCTTTTTCATTCTGTGTTATACTTTTTAATAAATTAGGAGGGATTTCTATGGACTCAATTTGGATTAACGCACCGGCAAAAATAAATATCGGACTGGATGTACTTCGCCGCAGAGAGGATGGCTATCACGAAGTAAAAATGATTATGCAGAGCATCCGGCTTTTTGACCGGCTTACCTTGACAAAATCTGCAGAACCGGGAATCCGTCTGCAAACCAATCTGCATTTCCTGCCCGTGAATGAGGACAACCTTGTATACCGCAGTGCCAAAATGCTGATGGACGAATTCGGAATTAAAGAGGGAGTGGACATTCAGTTAGAGAAACGTATCCCGGTTGCCGCCGGAATGGCAGGAGGAAGTACCGATGCCGCTTCCTGTATGCTGGCTCTCAATAACCTGTTCGAACTGGGTCTTACCAAACGTCAGCTCATGAAACGAGGGGTAAAATTAGGTGCCGACATTCCCTATTGTGTTCTGAAGGGAACAGTTTTATCCGAGGGAATCGGAGAACTCTTATCCACGATTCCCAAAATGCCGGACTGTCATATTCTCATTTGCAAACCGGGAATCCACGTATCGACCAAATTTGTATATACAAACTTAGTTCTGGATGAAAATACCCCTCATCCTGACATTGATTCCATGATTGATGCCATGAGAAAAAAAGATCTGCATGGATTGTGCAGCCGGCTCGGCAATGTACTGGAAACGGTAACGATTCCTGCCCATCCGGAAATTGATGTCATTAAGAAATGTATGATGGAAAATGGTGCCCTCGGCTCTCTTATGAGCGGAAGCGGTCCGACTGTATTCGGAATCTATGATGATCTGGATAAAGCAAAAGCGGCAAAAGAAAAATGCCGGGCACTTCCTTATCACTGCTTTGTTTTTGTAACAGATCTGTACCGGTAACAAAGCTTCTTAGAAAAATTTGGTACAAAGGTAAAGTTTTTTCTACAACTGACCGATATAACTGTTAGAGTATCATTTATTGATTCATGAAAATACCATTAAAGGAGGAATTACAATGAGTGTAAATGGAGTTACAGGTGTAGGTGCAACTGCTTATACAACAGCAACGACCGCTCCAAAACAAGCGGAAACAGCAGCAGAAAAAACAACAGCCAAAGCAGAAGATACTGGTGTTGTTTATGAACCATCTACCGATGCTAAGGACAGCAAAAAGATTACAGACTATTCTTCCATCGTGGCAAATATGAAGCAGGAACTTTCCAGCAAGAATACCCAGTTACAGAACTTAGTCAATGAGTTGCTCGGCAAACAGGCTACTAAATATACATCTCTTGCTGATTTGTTTAAAAATGTTACTGCTGATCCAGCCACGATTGCACAGGCTCAAAAGGACATTGGTGAAGATGGCTATTGGGGTGTAGAACAGACAAGTGACCGTCTTGTATCTATGGCACAGGCTTTAAGCGGTGGAGATGCTTCCAAAGCAGATGAAATGATTGCAGCAATTGAAAAAGGATTTAAACAGGCTACTCAGGCATGGGGAGATGACCTTCCGGACATTTGCCGCCAAACAGTAGATGCAGCAACTGAAAAGCTCAATAAATGGAAAGCAAGTTTAAATTCAAGTGAAGTAATTGAGCAGTAATTTTTATGATGTCAAAGTCAAAAGGTCAACATTGCACGTGCTTGCACGAAAGCAATGTTTGACCTTATTTTTTTGTTATGCTTTTATAAAACGTAATCAACTAGTTCAGTTCATAATACAGCCCTTTCTTTGCCATCAATTCCTCATGGGTACCGCTCTCGGCGATTCCCTTATTGGCAATGTACAAAATACGGTCTGAATTCCGAATTGTAGACAACCGGTGCGCAACCATGAACGCCGTTTTATTTTGCAGCATCACATCTAATGCCTGTTTTATCAGGTTTTCTGTTTCTGTGTCAATGGAGCTGGTTGCCTCGTCCAAAATTACAATAGACGGATTTTTCAGAACGATCCGGGCAAAAGAAATCAGCTGTTTTTCTCCTGCGGAAAGCCCTGCACCGCGTTCCTCCAGCATATGATAATACCCGTCCGGGAGCTTGGAAATAAACGGGTGAGCAAATATTTTCTTTGCCGCCTCAATACATTCCTCATCCGTGGCATCCAGCCGTCCGTAACGTATATTTTCCATAATCGTTCCATGGAAAATAAACGGATCCTGCATAAGAACGCCGACTTCCCTGCGAAGAGAATGAAGGGAGACATCCCGCACATCAATACCATCAATCTCTACACTTCCCGATATCACATCATAAAAACGTGTCAGCATATTAATCACGGTTGTCTTTCCTGCCCCCGTAGGTCCGACCAATGCAATCGTTTCCCCCGGATTCACATGAAGGTCAAAATGCTCTAAAATCGGATTTCCCTCATCATAGGCGAACGTAACATCTTTGAAATCTACTTTTCCTCGTACATTTTTTAATTCCACCGCATCTTTCTTGTCCTTAATATCCACCGGATGGTCAATGGTGTCAAAGACCTGCTCTAAATTGGAGCTGACCTGTGCCAACTGCTGAATAATAATCGCAATTTGTGTCAGCGGGCCGCTGAACTGTGTCATATAAGTAGTAAATGCTACAACAATTCCCGCATCCAGTGTATTGTTCCCGGAAAGCATCAGATACAGACTGAGTCCGTAGAGACAAAGAGTGCCTGCATTCCAAAAAATCTCGACAATCGGAGTATTTAACTCATTCCGGTATACAATCTTCATCCACTGTTTTACACTGGCATCATGCACCTTGGCATAAATTTCCTCGCTCAGCTCAGAATGATTATAGCTCTTTACAATTTTTTCTCCCATAATTGTCTCAATCAAAAAAGCGGAGCGGTTCGACAGCTTTGCACGATGCCCCGCAAATAATTTGCGGATAGCAAAACGCAGAATGAACACGAGTGCCATCATCGGGATAACAGCAGCAAATACAACGAGCGTGAGCTGCGGACTCAGACCAAGCATAAAAAATGTTACAATTATAATTTTCAAAAGATAGGTAAGCAGTAACAAAACATAATTGGTAAAAAAGTTCGCCAGATCATTGACGTAATCCGTAACCCGTACTACGATCTTACCGTCCGGTTTTGAGTCAAAATAATCAAAGGAAAGTTCCTGTAATTTATAAAAGACATCCTGCCTGACTTTTGCAATGACATTATGCCCTAAAGTACCCATGAGCCGTTGATGAACAAAGGTAATTCCAATTTCCAGAACCGCAAGGGCAAGCATGCTGCCAATCAACAGTGCAAGTATCTTATATTCTTCTGTCATAACCACTTCATCAATTACCTTTTTCAAGAGTAATGGCGTAATCATTGCCACAACGGAAGAAAGGGACATCAGGATAAACACAACTACAAATGTTTTCGTATAAGGGAATATATAACGCAGTACACGCCCAAACTGGCGGATATCAATTTTGCGTTGAATTTCTTCATCTTGAAAATAAGTATTTCTTTTTGCCACTTTCTACACCTCCTCTGCCTGCAGACTGTCAAAATCAACAACCGAAGCTTTTTGTGCTTCCTGAATGTTATAAACAGAAGCAAAATGTCCGCCAAGAGCCATTAGCTCATCAAAAGTTCCCCTCTCCACAATTTTTCCATCCAGAAGATAAAGAATCTCATCACAATCCACCACAGAAGAAAGACGGTGGGCAGAAATAAGAAGTGTTTTATTGGCATAGTATTTCTTTATATCCTCCAATAACCGCTTCTCTGTATCCACATCCAGTGCAGACGTGGAGTCATCCAAAATGAGTACCGGAGAGTCCTTTAACAAAGCTCTGGCAATCGAAACACGCTGCTTCTGTCCGCCGGAAATACCAAGACCACGTTCTCCGACAATCGTTTCATAGCCATCCTCTAATTTCTGAATAAAGCCGTCTGCCTGAGCATGCAGAGCAGCACGAAGAACATAATCTTCATCGACTTCCGGATCCGCATAGGAAATGTTGGAATCAATGGTATTGCTGAAGAGAAATACATCCTGAAATACGTAGGCGAACTGGTCACGGAGCGATTCCAAGGTATATTCCTTAATATCTGTCCCATTGATCATAATTTTGCCGTCTGTCATATCATGGACACGTATCAGGGATTCCAAAAGCACACTTTTCCCACTTCCGGTTCCGCCGACAATACCAACCTTTTTACCGACCGGAATATCAATGGATATATCCTCAAGTATTGTCTGTCCATCTAAGACCATAGAAGCATTCTCGAACTGAATATGAGGGGACGGGTGACTTCGGACCGTTTTATCCCCATCCGGGATTTTCGTTTCACAAGCCATGAAGTTCATCATCTTATGTCCGGATACAATTTGCTGCTGCATCTGGAACATCATGTTATTAATCATCGTGATATAATTCATGATTTTCAAAATGTAATCTGCACATGCTACCAAAAATCCCACGCGGACATGGCCAGTCATAACTAAAACAGCACTGACACCGATACTTCCGATATAGGCAAATTGTTTAATCGCATTAAACACCGCTTCAAAAGTAGCCGATAGTTTTACCTGCTTGATGTAAGAACGTTTCAGGCATTCATTGGATTCATCAAATTTCTCCTTTTCCCGCTCTTCGTTGGTAAAAGAACGGACAAGACGGACTGCCTCAATATTTTCCTGTACCGCAAGATTCATTTCACTGTTCCTTGCACGGATTTCACGGAAATTCACAATGGCAAGTTTCTTAAAACGAATCAGTGCCATCAAAAATACCGGTATCATGATAATCGGTATTATGAGCAGATATACGTTAATTGTCGCTAACAAAATAGTGGCAATAACAAGGACAAAAATACTGTCAAAAATATTCGGAATAATACGACAGAACATATCTTTGAACATAATCGTATCCGAACTTAATATGGTCAGAAGTTCACCCGTATTATACTCGGAAATGGTAGCACTGTCCAACGTCATTAATTTGTGAAAAGCAGCTACACGCAGATCCGTTTCCAAGCGAAGCCCCAGCTTTTGATTTAATATATTTCTGCTATAAATTAAAATTAATTTCACGGCAAGGAGAATGCCAAAAATGATTGCCAGATGGAAAAATAATTCCATCGTATGTATTTCTCCGTATCTGCCATGCAGCATAAAGGAAAAGATGTTATCATCCTGAATGGTACTTTCCTTAATTATATAATCTACAAAAAGTGCTGTAATCATCGGCAGAAGCAAATCTGCTGTCATCGCAGCTGCACTCATGATTTTGCCGAGAATTGACCAACCAAGATTTCTCTTCCAATAGCGAAATCCAAATTTTAAGACTTCCATAAAATATTCAACTTCCTTTCTGAAAATTGAGGAATTTTATTCTTTTACCGCCAAAGCTGCCGGAGGCTTTGAAAGAATTCCATATACCGGCATTATACTGATTATCACATGTACGGCATAGATCGCAGCCAACAGTAATAAAATTGACCACCATGGAAGAATCATAATTATCTGCAGGGATGGAATCGAACTGATGAACTTAATTACACCACTAGTGACCAGCACCGCCGGCAGTGATGTATAACAGGTCATCAGAATCATTTCCAGCATATAAGCTTTTAAAATACTTCCTTTAGAAATTCCAATCAGACGGTATACTGTTAATTCTTCACTTCGGGACATTGCATTGGACTTGATTGTAAAGTAAACCATAATCATGGAAATAATGACAATCGCAAAAGTAATAAGCTGCTTGGCATCCATATCTACCATATACTCTTCTTTGTATGCAGCAACTTCCTCCTTTGACGGAATTTTCAATTCCAACGAAAATCCCTGTATCTTTCCTTTTCCTAATTTCTCATAATATTTTTTTGTTTCATTGACATTATTACTATAAATAAGGCAGGTCTTATTTTCCAAAATGGTCATGTTACGAATATCATCACAGCTTTTATCGGACAGAACATAATCCGCATTCATCTCATCCGGAAAAGTTCCGACAATATCATAAATCGGACTAGCTACTTCATTTCCAAACTGAATTACCGTCTCCCCATCTTCCAGTGCGTCATAAAGACCTTTTCGGACAAGAATTTCATTCTCTTTCAGCTCAACATCTGTATAACCATCCAGATCTGCAGCTTTCAGCTCCTCTGTACTCGCAATCTCTAATCCATTTATGCCAAGAAGCATATTCTGGCCGCAGTAAATGCTTGGTTCATTCGTATCACAAATTCCCACAACATTCATAACAACATCCGTTGAGCCAACTGCTATTTTTGTGCCGACATAAGATTCCGGTCCGCTGCGAAGGGAAGACACTGCCCCCTTGGATTGGAGGATTCGCTCCACTAACACCAGATCCATTACAATATCGTTTCTCTTCTTTGGCATTTCACCATATATGATTTTATCCTTGGACAGATGATCCTTGGAAACATAGGAATAATTTTCAATCATCTGCGTCAGATGGTCTAACTGCTCATAGCCGCTGCCAACAAGGTAAATACTGGAAGACGGTACATAGAATAAGGAACCATTTTTTGAATTTGCCAGATGATTTTCAATATAATCCTGAATCTTTTCCTGATCATCGTAAGACATACGAAGAGAGGATTTTGCAAAGGTCAAGGAAGTATAATGGGAATCCGTGGCCCGGATCGACGCTTCATCCACCGACACGCTGCTGATAAATTGTGCCATGGAAATGGAGAGCAGAATCGCTGTCACTAGAAGAATACCGATAACAAAGGCCTGTTTCTTTCCCATCATCTGAATATTTTCCAGTGCCATATGAAATATCTCCCTGCCCGGCAGTTGGGACTTTCCCTTACTTTTCATCTTTGGAAGCTCATATGTAAAGTTATCAATATCTTCCATTTCAATTTTAGGACGTTCTTCATCCTTGATCTCTACACCATTTTCTACCCCCTCAATGAGAATATCATATGGCATATTATTTTGGATATAAAGCTTATCATCCTTCCATGCAAGTGTCAACTCAATTTTTTTGGGTTCCGATTTTTTGCCGGTATATATTTTAAACTCTGCCAGCTCATCCGAAAGCTTGGACTGTTCCATTTCTTTCAGATAAATGTTGGCATCATCACTTCGCTCATAAGATTCCAAAGGGGTATTCGGCTCATCCCGAACAACCTTTCCATCACAGATCTCAATAATGCGGTCTGCAAAAAAGTTTGCAATTCGTTTTTCATGTGATACAAGCAGCACCAAGCACTCTTTTGAAATATTTTTCAAAATACTCATCGTGCGAAGAGTATTCTCTTCATCCAAGTTTCCTGTCGGCTCATCGGCAAATATTACATCCGGTGATTTAACAAGGGCACGGGCAATCGAAACACGCTGCTGCTGACCACCGGAAAGCTTGGATACCTGTTTTTTCTTATATTTCGCAATTCCCAGCATTTCCAACACATAGTCAACACGGGCTTCTTTCTCTTCCTCGCTCAGCTCGTAACGGTTAAGGGCAATTTTAATATTGTAGGCAACCGAATAGTCCTGCAGCAAATAATAATTTTGGAACACATAATCAAAATGGTCGTTACGAATCGGCTCTATCACTTTTGGCTCATACTTTTCAATTACCGTGTCATCAAGAGAAATGCTTCCGGCAGAGAATGTGTCAATACCTCCCATCGTATTCAAAAGTGTTGTCTTTCCGGAACCGCTTTCACCAAGAATACAGACAAGTCCGGTTTCACCAAACTCTAAATTAATGTCATTCAGTACATGCTGTTCATTCCTTTTTCCCTTATTATAGTATTTATTCAGATTTTTTATTGTAATCATGCGTTCAACCGTCCTTTCAAAATGCGATTAAAGGATGCCACTGTTAAAATAATTAACAGGAAATTGTATCCGATAAACAAAAGATATGCTGCCCCATTGTAGTACCACATAATATCCTGTACAATTCCGACACCTGTCAAACGGAGAATCCACATCAGTATTATCGTGACAGCCACTGCTGCTGCCGTGTAAACGGTCATCTCAAAATAGCTGATTCGATTAATACTGTGCACCTTCATTCCGATAAATTTAAGAACAAAGTAGTCTTTGATGCGGATTTTCATCAACGAACGCAAAATCAGGATTTCTGCAATCAGGATTGCCAGCAGTCCGAATACCGAAATACCGATAATCAAAAGCCTCTGATTGACAAGGTCCTCTTGATATTCTGTCATACTGACACGGTAAGAACTGATTGCCGTATAACCCAGTTTATTCAATTTTTTGATGACCGAATCGGTCTTGGCATAATTGCTTATGTAAACCGACACCTGCGTACTGTTTTCCTGATAATACTGGTCAAAAAATGATTTGCTCACTTCGATGAATGACCTTGTTGACGGATTTTTCTGCCTTAATATATTGACATAGGAACCGCCTATTTCATCTCCCACCGGATTGTCATCCTCATCCTTCGCCTGCCAGGAATATTCGCAGAATCCCTCTGGCGGTGCATCTTCCATTTCTTCGGAAATCATCACATCTGTCCCTCTGAGGGCATCATTGATGACCGGAACCACCTCAGGATTTTTCCGATAATCCTCTAGTAATTTATCCCACACATAATGAAGACGGTAAAAGCCTGAGTTGATATGCATGGAGAGCATCGAACAGAGCTCCTTGGAAAAATACACCTGATTGGTCTTTTCCTTCAAAATGCCGACAACCTTCAGATTTGTCTGATAATATTCTCCCGACTGCCAAATATTGTATGCCATAAAATAGCATAAGATCTGGCTGTTCAGAGCCTTGCTGTCTTTGGAATACAATACAATCTCATTCCGCTCTTTCGGAAGTCTGCCGGCAGATAGATCGTCTGCCGTAATGCAGTCGGTTGACATCATGAACCGCTTCTCATTCAGAAATTTAACCGTTTTCACACCTTCCGTGCTATCACGGCTGCGTCCATATATGTATTTATAATCCTTGTCCTCTTCCATGTAGAAGTTAATATCATTCGCAATATCGCAGGAATCTACAACCTCAACATTACGGACAGAAGCAATTTTATCCATATCCTCCTGTAAGATATCCTTTCCGTCATTCCGTTTTACAATAAGACGGGTATCGTCTTCTTTCCGAAAGGTTGCCTGTGAATAACTTCTCGTCGGATAATCATCTTTATGAAGGAAAAGCTCACCGATAAACAAGAACGATGCTACTGCGATAATAAGCAGAAATGCCGTGAACAGAACTGTCCGGCCAATCTGTGTCTGGAAGTTACGTTTTGCAAAAAAGAAAGCTGTCTTGTTCTGCCAGCGGCGGTTCATCGTCGGAACCATATCCGGTTTTTTCGGACGTTCTGCCGATTCTAAAGAAGCCGTGGCTGCATGTTCAAGTTCTTCTTCACTATTTACCTGAACATCGGATACGACCTGACCGTCATGTATGCGGACTTTTCTTGTAACATAAGGTTCTGCCTGATCATAGTTATGGGTAACCATAATAACCAGATGGTCTTTGGAGAGTTCCTGCAACAGTTTAATGATCTGATTTCCTGTTTCACTGTCCAAATTTCCTGTCGGTTCATCCGCTACAATAATATCCGTATTTTTTGCCAAAGCACGGGCAATGGAAAGCCTCTGTTTCTGACCACTGGAAAGCTCATTCGCACGATGGGTCTCGTATCCCTTTAAACCGACCTGTTCCAAATAGACCATAGCAGTCTGTTCTGCCGTGACAGATTCTGCCCCCATGATCAGCAGGGCACTTTTGATATTGTCGAGTACGGTATAATGTCCTATCAGGCTGTAATCCTGAAAAACATATCCGATTTTGGTACGACGATAATTCTCCCAATCCTCGTCATCATACTGAAAGGTCGGTTCGCCATCCACAAACATTTCACCTTCATCAAAAGTATCCATACCACCGATAATATTCAGCAGCGTGGATTTACCACTACCGCTCTCACCGGTAATCGCGACAAATTCTCCCATTGAAAATGTCAGATTCACCTTGCGGAGAGCCTGTGTAACAGCTGTTTCAGAATAGTAACTTTTACTGATATTCTGAAGTTCAATTCTAACCTTCTCCATGATTCCCTCATTTCTGTGCCTTGACACGATTTTTTTATTTCAAACAGCAAATTGTTTATGCCGTTTTCTTTTTGTACTAAAAATCCTTTATCGCACTATCCTACATGTCTTTCAAACGGTGTAAAATCTAAAATCTTTTCTATCTCTTCCTGTGCATCATCCGGAATTTCAAATCCGGCAGCCGCCAAATTGCTTTCCAGCTGGGATGGCTTACTTGCTCCTGTGATCACACTGCTGATAACTCCCTTGCGGAGAATCCATGCCAATGCTAAAACGGACATCGTAGTGCCAAGTTGCGCCGCAATTTTTTCCAGTGCCTCCACCTTATCCAAATTCTCATCGGTCAATAGATTATTTACTTGTCTGTCTGCCTGATGAGTAGCCCGGGAGCCCTCTGGATACGGCTGTCCCTTTTTGTACTTACCGGTAAGAAGACCTTGTGCCAGCGGAGAAAACGGTGTGATACCGATTCCGTATTTTTCACAAAGCCCCATAATCTCATGCTCAATATAACGGTCCATCATATTATACTGTGGCTGAAGGCTGGTCATTGGATGAAGATGGTATTTCTCGATAATGTTCTGTGCTTCCACTAAACGGGAACCACCCCACTCTTCACTGACACCGTAATATAGAATTTTTCCCTGATCCACCAAAGCACTCAATGCACGGAGTGTCTCCTCCATCGGCGTTGTTGGATCGAAACGGTGACAATAATACAAGTCAATATAATCCAGCTGCATATTTGTCAACGTGCGGTCAATATTTTCAAAAATATGTTTTCTCGACAAGCCCCACTCCGTAGCAGCAGGTCCTGTTGGGAAAAACACTTTACTGGATACCACATAAGAGCTCCTGCGGTAATCTTTTAACACCCGTCCCAGAAAACGCTCTGCCTCTCCGCCGCTGTATGCATCGGCACAGTCAAAGAAATTGACTCCTTTATCATAAGCAAGACGTATCGTATCCTCTGCAATTTTGGCCTTTTCACTTCCGGCAAGGTCTGTCATCCAGCTTCCTACCGCGATTTCACTCACCTTTAGCCCTGATTTTCCTACACTGCGGTAATTCACACTAAATTCCTCCTTTTATAGATATATTTCTCTATTTACAAATGCTAACACTTCAAGTATACTTGAAGTCAATACATATAATTACTTATTTATAAAAAAACCATTCAAATCATTATTCGGAAAGGACCGGTTACCATGTGCACCTACACAATCAAACAAATCCGGGAAAAATTTAACATTCCCTCCTCTACGCTCCGCTATTATGAAGATCTGGGACTTTTCCCTGAAGTAAAACGCACCAAGACCAATCAGCGGATTTACACAGACGAGCATATTGACCGCCTGAATGCCATCCACTGTTTCAAACGAACCGGACTTCCCATGGCACAGATTCATGATTTTTTTGAATATGCCAAGGATCTGCATGGTCATATTGATGATATCATTCTTATGATGGAGAACCATGAGAAAGACATCATCTGCCAAATGGAAAAAATGCAGCAGGATTTGGAACACATTCAACAAAAAGTCCGCTTCTATAACCGGATTAAAACTGCTATGGAAGACGGTACTCCATGGCCGAAGTTCGAGGACTGCTAGCCGGACACGGTATGCAGTCCTGTCTAATGATCCGTGAGATTATCGGTGACACGCTCCAATAGATCCAGTAATACTAAGCGCTCTTCTTCTGTAAACCCCTGAAAACTGATATCTTCCAGCTCTTCTACATTGGTATCGACTTTTTCTGCCAATTCCCGTCCTTTCTCAGTAAGATAAATACGGTAAGCACGTTTGCCGCCGGATACCAGCACTTTTTCACGCCGGATAAGCTCCTTCTTCTCCATATTTTTTAACAGCACGGTCATAGACGGCGGCTCTACTTTACACACCTTTGCCAAATCCTTTTGTAAAAATCCTTCTTCCTTATGAAGGACATATAAGACCTTTGGCTGGCCTGTTGTCAGATCCAATGTCTGGTAATAATCATTGCTTCTCTTTGCATGAGCGGCATATGCCGCCATTAACGTTAAAAAAATTTTACGATTCATATTCTCCCCTTTTATTAACTATGCATATAAATTCGAGTTCTAATTTAATTCTAATTTTATTCCCTTTTTCCTTCTATGTCAAGAGCAGAAGAGCTTACTTGCCAGTTTTTTAGTAATGAGTTAAAATAGGAAAGAATAAATCAACAACAAGGAGTGATTGCAAATGAAAGCCAATTATCATACACACACCAAGCGCTGTGGACATGCCACTGGAGAGGATCGCGAATATGTAGAAGCAGCGATTCAGTCCGGGCTTGAAATTCTTGGCTTTGCCGACCACTGCCCATGGGTCTATGAGAACGGATACCGTTCCAGTATCCGGCTGTCACCTTCCGAGGTGGATGGATATTTTTCTTCTTTAGAAGATCTGCGAAAAGAATATCGAGATGATATCTGTATTTATATTGGATTTGAGTCCGAATATCTGCCAGCCTTAATTCCGGAACAAGAGAAGCTGCTGGCGGATTATCCACTGGATTACAGGATTCTCGGACAGCATTTTCTCGGGCCGGATCAAGAACAGATTTATGTTGGTGCTCCTTTTCAGGAGGAGTCCTATTTGGAAAAGTATGCCGCGCTTGCCATGGCAGGAATTTCTACCGGAAAATATTTGTATTTTGCACATCCTGACCTGCCGTACTTTCTCGGAAGTGATGAAGTATATCGAAAACATATGCTTCCCCTATGCCATTTTCTGAAAGAGAAAAATATTCCGATTGAATTGAATGTTCTTGGTGTAGCAGACAAGCGTCACTATCCGAATCCCAGATTTTTAGAACTTGCAAGGGAAGCCGGAAATTCCGTCATTCTCGGCATAGATGCCCATTCACCGGAACAGCTTCTCAATCATACAGCAATATCAGAGGCAGAGAAATTGTGTGAGGCCTACGGACTGGAACGGATAGAAAAAATGCTTTAGCACACAAAAGGGGGAAATCAATACATGCAGGGAATCATCGCCGGAATAATATCCGGAGCTGCCGTGGCAGTAATTCTTGGAATTTTCTTATATCTTATGCTGTCAAGATTCATGGAAAAAAAATTGCACCGCTATATGGAAGCCATGTTAAAGTATGAGCAGTCCATAGGAAATAATCAGATTCAGCAACTCGCCGGACTGATGGGCAAGGTAGAGACCGTTGGAAGTGGTGTAGAACATTTACAAAAGGCACTGACCAATGTAAAGACAAGAGGAATTTATGGGGAGTGGCAGCTCGGTGCTATTTTGGAAGAAATTCTCACACCAAAACAATATGAAACGGAGTGTATGGTTATACCGGGCAGTCAAAAACGAGTGGAATACGCAGTAAAAATGCCGGGCGTTTCAGGGAATACCGTATATCTTCCCATTGACTCCAAATTTCCACTGGATGCCTATTTACAATTACAGGAAGTATTAGAAGAGGGGGATCCGGAAGCGGCAAAAGATGCCACAGACCTTTTTAAGTCACGGGTAAAACGCTTTGCCAAGGAAGTCCATGACAAATATATTATGCCGCCCTTTACGACGGATTTCGGAATTCTCTTTTTCCCATTCGAGGGAATCTATACGCAGGTATTACAAATGGGATTGCTGGAAGAACTAATGCAGAAATATCATATTACGATTGCAGGCCCAAGCACTCTTGCCGCGATCCTGAACAGTCTTCAGGTAGGGTTCCGCTCGGTAGCACTGGAAGAAAGAACGGGAGAAATCCGGGATGCTTTATCCGGTGCACAGGAGGAGGCAGCACGGTTTGAGGAAACACTGTCGAATGTTCAAAAACGTCTGGAGCAGACCAGCCGGGAATTAGAAAATTTAGTGGGTACCCGGATGAGGAAGCTGAAACAGAAACTGGAGTTTTTTAATTCGTTATAACAGGGAGAAAAGGATATGTTACTGAGTATTGCTTTGATTTTGTTATCCGGCTTGCTCTTGGGAAGCCTTTTTCATAAAATGAAGCTCCCAAGCTTACTGGGTATGATTATAGTTGGAATTGTATTGAGTCCCCATGCCCTTAACCTGATTGACGAATCTATTTTGAACATCTCCGCTGATTTAAGACAAATCGCATTGGTAATTATTCTGACCAGAGCCGGACTATCCTTGAATTTAACGGATTTAAAAAAAGTGGGACGTCCGGCAGTCCTTATGTGCTTTGTTCCCGCCACGATTGAAATAGCAGGAACTATTTTACTGGCACCCCTATTATTGGACGTAACGTATTTGGAAGCAGCAATTATGGGAAGTGTTATTGCAGCAGTGTCTCCTGCCGTAATTGTACCGAGAATGATTCGTCTGATTGACGAGGGGTACGGAACAGACCACGGAATCCCCCAATTAATTCTAGCCGGTGCCTCGGTAGATGATGTCTTTGTGATTGTCATTTTTACTGCCCTTACTTCTTTTGCTTCGACCGGAACAATATCTGCAGGCAGCTTTTTACAAATACCGGTTTCCATTGTTCTGGGAAGTCTGTTAGGAGTAATTACAGGTATCCTGCTTGTTAAATTCTTTCAAAAATTTCATATGAGAGATTCCGTAAAATTACTGATTATCCTTAGCATTTCCTTTTTGTTCCTTGAACTGCAGAACCATTTCGGGGACATTGTACCGGTTTCAGGGCTTTTAGCCATTATGAGTTTAGGAATCCTCTTGAAGCAGAACTATAATATTCTAGCCCAAAGGCTTTCGGCAAAATATAACAAACTTTGGGTCGCAGCCGAGGTATTTCTATTTGTTCTTGTCGGTGCGACGGTAGATCTGCACTATGCCGTATCTGCAGGAATAAGTGCTATACTGCTTGTAATGGGAGTCTTATTATTCCGAATGCTCGGAGTAATGTTATCTTTAATTAAAACAGATTTGAACCGAAAAGAACGATTCTTCTGTATGCTTGCTTATCTGCCGAAAGCAACCGTACAAGCCGCAATCGGTGCACTTCCTCTCTCAATGGGACTTGCCTGCGGACAGGTTGTTTTAACGGTTGCCGTATTATCAATTCTCATTACTGCACCATTAGGAGCAATCTGTATTGATCATTTATATCAAAAATTACTTGAGACAAACTGAATCAATCCTTCTCTTGAAAAAAAATGTAATCTATGGTATCTTGTATCTTGAGCGGTATTCATAGGAAACTGCATCAGATGATAATGTGTTGTCGCTGACTGCGGAGGTGATAACATGAAAATAGGAATCGTAGGTGCCGGAAGGACAGGCTGTTCTCTTGGTAAATATATCATGGAAAGTTCAGCGTGCAAGAATGTGGACATTCGTATATCCGGCTTTGCGGGACGTTCAAAAGAAAGCGTGGAAACTGCTGCGACTTTTACCGAAACAAAGGCTTTTGACTCCATGCAGGACCTCATTCAAAAAAGTGATATTATATTTATTACCACACCGGATGATGCCATTCATACGGTATGGGAAAAAATAAAAAATGATTCAATTCAAGGAAAAATTGTTTGCCATTTCAGTGGCTCATTGTCATCCGATTTATTTTCCGGCAGGGAAGAATTTGACATATCTGCCTGCTCCATTCATCCTATGTATGCGTTCAGCAACAAATTCACATCTTATAAACAATTAAATAACGTTCGTTTTACAATGGAAGGGGATACAAGGGCTCTCCGTACGATGAATACCCTTTTTGAAACAATGGGGAATACTGTCTGTATTATCTCATCTGACAAAAAAACAGCCTATCATGCTGCTGCCTCCATGGTCAGCAATATGATGATTGGATTGTATGAGCAGAGCATCCGAATTTTTGAGGACTGCGGTTTTGACCGGGATCTCGCAAGGACAATGGTAAAGCCGTTAGTAATGGGTAATGTCAAAAATTTTCTTGAACACACACCGGAAGAAGCACTGACCGGGCCTATTGAAAGAAATGACATTGATACCGTAGAGAAGCATTTAACGGCATTGTCCGGTAAAGAACGGCAGCTATACGTGAATTTGGGAGGAACACTGGCAGAGCTCGCAAAAAGAAAAAATCCTGAACGGGATTATGAAGAAATGACAAGGTTATTTGAGAACGAACAGTGTAACGTTTCAGAATGGAGGAAAAAATGAAGAATTCAGTTGTTACATTTCAACAAATGAAAGAAAAAGGAGAAAAAATCTCCATGCTCACTGCCTATGATTATTCTACGGCAAAGCTGGAGGATGAAGCCGGAGTCAACAGTATTTTGGTAGGAGATTCTCTCGGAAATGTTATTTTAGGATATGAAGATACGATTTCCGTCACAATGGAAGATATGATTCACCATGGGGCGGCAGTAGCAAGAGGGGCGAAAAATGCTCTTGTAATTCTTGATATGCCATTTATGTCTTATCAGACTTCAGTTTATGATGCTGTTGTCAATGCCGGACGGTTAATGAAAGAAGGCCGTGCCGGAGCAGTAAAATTAGAGGGCGGATTGGAAGTCTGTCCACAGATTCAAGCAATTGTGGATGCAGGAATCCCCGTTTGTGCCCATTTAGGACTGACACCACAATCCATTCATGCTTTTGGCGGATTTAAAGTACAGGGAAAATCGGAAGATGCTGCAAGGAAAATTCTGGAGGATGCCAAAGCAGTGGAAAAGGCTGGTGCTTTCGCTGTTGTATTAGAGGGAATCCCAAAAAAGCTGGCAGATTTGATTACAGAAAAATTACACATTCCAACCATCGGAATCGGTGCAGGCAATGGCTGCGACGGACAGGTTCTTGTTTATCAGGATTTACTCGGTATGTTTTCTGATTTTACGCCAAAATTTGTCAAACGATACGCAGAGGTAGGGGAAGTCATGAAGAATGCTTTCCGGCAATATATGGAAGAAATCCAGTCAGGTGCTTTTCCGGCAAGGGAACATGAATATAGCATGGATGATGATATAATTGAAAAATTATATTAAAAAGCGGTGTAAAAAATTTTGCTCCGCATCAAATGATGTTTCATTTTATCAGAAAGGGAATAATGTATGAAAATTGTATCAACGGTAGAAGAAGTAAGAGCAGAAGTAAAAAAATGGAGAGCAGACGGTCTTAGCGTTGGACTGGTGCCAACAATGGGATATCTCCATGAAGGACACAAGAGCCTGATTGACAAGGCAGTAGAGGAAAATGACAAAGTTGTAGTAAGTGTTTTTGTCAATCCGATTCAATTTGGGCCAACGGAAGACCTTGCCACTTATCCGAGAGATTTAAAACGGGATTCTGCTCTCTGTGAAAATGCAGGAGCCGCCCTTATTTTTCATCCGGAAAAGGAAGATATGTATTTTGATGATTTCTGCACTTATATTGATATGGAAAATCTTACAAAGGGACTGTGCGGAAAAACACGCCCTACTCATTTTCGCGGTGTGTGTACCGTAGTAGGAAAATTATTCAACATTGTACAACCGGACCGGGCATACTTTGGTCAGAAGGACGCACAACAACTTGCCGTTGTCCGCCGTATGGTAAGAGATTTGAACTTTAATCTTGAAATTGTAGGATGTCCGATTATCCGTGAGAAAGACGGACTTGCAAAGAGTTCCCGGAATACGTATCTCTCTTCCGAGGAACGAAAGGCAGCGACCATTCTCCACAAGGGATTGTTAAAAGGAGAAGAACTGGTTCGCAGTGGTGAGAAAAACGTAACGACCGTCGTGAATGCAATTCGTGAAATTATTGAATCTGAGCCACTGGCCCGGATCGACTATGTAGAAATGGTAGACTTTGATAACATTCAGCCAATTGATACGATTGAGGGCTCTGTATTAACTGCTGTTGCCGTATATATCGGAAAGACAAGATTAATCGACAATTTTATTGTGTAAAAAAGCAGCGGCTGAAAATTGTGCCGCAATGGAGGTTACTATGACAATTCAAATGTTAAAAGGAAAAATTCATCGGGCCGTCGTTTTACAGGCAGAGTTAAATTATGTGGGAAGCATTACTGTAGATCCGGTACTGATGGAAGCAGCCGGTATTTTTGAATATGAAAAGGTTCAAATTGTTGATGTGGAAAACGGAAACCGTTTCGAGACATATACAATTGCCGGAGAACCGGGAAGTGGTATGATTTGTCTGAATGGGGCTGCTGCCCGCATGGTACAGACCGGTGACCATATTATCATCATGAGCTATTGTGATATGTCTCCAGAAGAGGCATTTACCCATAAACCAAAGGTTGTTTTTGTAGACGATAAAAATCAGATTAAACGCATATCAAATTATGAAAAACACGGTCAGTTGTCCAACTGATACCGGAAATATTTCTGAAAGAGAGGATAAGTTTTATGTTAAAAGGAAAAACAGTGGTTCTTGGTGTTACCGGAAGTATTGCAGCATACAAAATTGCCAATTTGGCCAGTATGCTTGTGAAACTCCATGCGGATGTTTACGTTCTCATGACAAAAAATGCTGCGAATTTTATTCATCCCATAACTTTTGAAACATTGACAAATCACAAATGTCTGGTAGATACGTTTGACCGGAATTTTAATTACAATATTGAACATGTAGCATTGGGAGAACGTGCTGACGTTGTTCTGGTAGCTCCGGCATCTGCCAACATCATTGCTAAAATGGCACACGGAATTGCCGATGATATGTTGAGCACTACTGTTCTCGCTTGTCGCTGCAAGAAAATTATTGCTCCCGCAATGAACACAAATATGTATGAAAATCCAATAACACAGGCCAATCTGGAGCGACTGAGGGAATTTGGCATGGAAGTCATTGACCCGGATTGCGGAAGGCTTGCCTGCAGTACCGTTGGCAAAGGGAAAATGCCATCAGAGGAAGTTTTATTGGAACATATTTTACATGATATTCAGTATCCTCATGACATGGAGGGAAAGAAAGTCCTCATTACTGCAGGGGCAACAAGAGAAGCCATTGATCCGGTTCGGTATATCACGAACCATTCCACCGGAAAAATGGGATATTCTCTGGCAACCATTGCGGTAAGACGCGGAGCAGACGTTACACTTATCAGTGGTATGACTGATTTAAATGCACCGCTGGGTGTAAACGTTATTACTGTTGAAAGTGCTGCCGACATGTTTTATGCCTTAAAAGAAGAAGCAGACGAACAGGATATTATTATTAAATCTGCAGCGGTCGCTGATTATACTCCTGTTATCACTGCTACAGAAAAAATCAAGAAGACGGAGGGCAATTTCTGCATTGAATTAAAGCGTACTACCGATATTTTGAAATGGCTGGGAGAACATAAGAAACCCGGACAGTATATCTGTGGTTTCTCTATGGAAACAGAAAACATGCTGGAAAATTCCCGCCGAAAACTGGAGACCAAAAATGCCGACCTCATCGTAGCAAACAATGTGAAAGTTGAGGGCGCCGGATTTGGAACGGATACCAATGTCGTCACCCTTATCACAAAAGAACAGGTCAAAGAACTTCCTCTTATGAGCAAGGAGGAGGTAGCAGAGAAGATTTTCGACTTTATTTTGGGGGAGTAATTTCTCCCCCTATTTTAGGTCAACAATCAACATCATCCCAAATATCGTTTTTATCTTTTAGCGTCTCCGCTCTTCCTTCCGAAATCATCTCGAGCATTTTGCTTTGTAAATCGAAAGTAGCCCATTCCTCGTCTTCCATTGATTCATACAAAATTTTGCCGTCTTTTCTCAAATAGGCAAATAGATAAAAATCAGTTTGATAAAGCTCAAGAAGTTCTGTCAGTATCTGCATTTTATCCTCTTTTATTGAACACTCAATAAGTCCCGAAGCTAAATCATCTAATTTGTCCATGTAATACTCCACATAGACCTTATTGCTGTCTACCGCCACCAGATCTCCAAAACTTACACTCGCAATATCTTGCGACTTTTTGTTTTCTGTTCGACAAATATAATCCAATAACTTTTTCCGGTTACACAGACATTTCTTTTTCTGCTTTCTCACATTATAACACCAAATTTGAACGTCACAATTCTCTCCTTCTACTATCGTCTTTTCATAACATATATAATTTCCATCCTTAGAAACCTGCAGTTCCACTTCATCATCTTCCTCTGAACAGTTCAAACTATCAATCTGTTTCACTTCTAAATTTTCTTTATTGACCTGATATATGTATCTCGGAAATAAACAGTAGAAAAATATATACTTTTGTGTGACAAAAAAACGACAGTCCTGCTCCATAAATTCATAATTGCCAATATCATAATCCTGTACATATTTTATAGGTTGTTTACTGGATTTCTTCTCCCCTGTTTTAAAATCTAATAAATGAATTACCAATTCACCCTTTTTCTTTGATTTGGCCTTATGGACATTTTCAAAAGTAAAATAATAAAGCTTCTTATTATCCACAATAGAGCCGTCGAAATCTTCTTTCACCATACACTGCTGATTCTTCTCATCCAGCTTTTCGCCATTCTTTTTTTTCACAATAGGCACCCGATAAACCTCTGTTTCATCTTTCTGATAATACAACCACTTGTCATTTACAAATAAAACATCAAGATATTTGCTTTGAATCCCTGTATCCGTAGTCTTTTTGCCATCCAATGTACTCTGATAAATATGAGCATGGTAAACATGTTTCCAAGACACCTGATAGCGGTATTTTGTATTTTGATAATAGGTATCATCATCCAAAACCAAATCATCTACAGCATTACCGAATTCAACTATGTCCTTTTCTACTATACTTGCCTGATTTTTCGCTTGCTGTCGTTCTACATTATTATTTTCGCCCATAACTGCACCATTTGCCGCACTCCCGCTTGCCGTACTTTTATTGCCGATGCTGGGAGATGGCAATTCCCCTATTTCATTTTTGGTATTGCAGGCATACAGGCAGCTTACTGAAATAAAAACGGATAAACTTAAAATTACAATTCTTGCTCTTTTTCTCATACGCATTCTCCTTTTACTACGGAGCAGTAAACACTACTTCATACTTCCCATCTTGTATGGCATATAATTTATTATCAAGAACACATATTCCCTGATTATCATTTGTCCTCAATAATTGTTTCTCTTCCCCTGTTATAAGATTAAATTGCCAAATACCATTCTGCTTCGCATTCCGAACCTCATACGGCCCTGCTATAGCTGATTTTTCACTGTCGCAGACTCTGCCTTGTATAAATACATAATTTCCGACACCTTGTGTATCCAGTTTTCTAAAATAGAGGTGGTCACTATTCAGATCCATATTGAAAAAATCTCTCCACTCCTTTGTTTTTAGATTATAAGAAGACAAATATCCACCCTTATATCCCCTTTGAAAAATCAGGTAATCTCCCAATCGGAACAGTAAGTCTTCCGGGTGATTACTATCATAATTTTCTTTATGAACGGTAACAACTTCTTCATAAGAGGAGTCATTTTTATATCGAAATACGGTCAGATCATCTTGTACATAACGACAAAACATAATTTCATCATGATAAAAAATCCAATTCATAATTCCCCGTATTACCACTTTCTTTTCGTTCAAATTATCCATATCCCGATAAAATAAGTCAAAATCATTGCCATTACAATTGTCATTAATTTTACTATAATAAATTTTTTTATCCACTACTTGGAAATCACAAATTTCGCCTCCAAGCAATTTCTTTTTTTCCTTTTTCCTATAGTCATATTGATAAAGACCATCTTCCTCACCATAATAATATAAAAAACCATCCAAAATCTGATAAGGAATCTCATTGTTTTTTTCATATGTTGTATTTAGTTGTTGATTTTCACTTCTTTCCAGTAACATATTCCGTACTTCATAACTATTAGGAGTATTTATGAAAACCAACAACCTTACTCCCAAAGCTATGAAAGCAAGAATTAAAATAAATAATATATACTTTTTTATCTTTTTTGACATTCTCAATATCCTTCCCCCTTGTTTTGCAGCACTTTCCTTTCGTTATACCAATAGCCAAGCTACTCTCCAGCACGCTGTGCACACTCCTGAATAAGTCACACATGGCAATATAACCTGATTAGCAGTTTTTGCCAGAGAACAATTCACATTGAATTGCAGACCTGCAACGAGAATGAAAATGCAGCTTATTATTTACAATACTTCCTTCACAAATTAAAAGTAGTGTCACTTATAATACGATTCAGAAGAGGAAAATGTTGCATTTTCAAATAAATTTCCGGTTATTTCAAAATCACTTTTGCCTTCCCATTCTTTGTCAACTTATAAATATGGCGGGGAAAATACCTGTGCAGATTATTATCTTTATCACAATTGTATCTTTTAAAGTTTTTTTATTTATTTTATGCAGTCTGCGCTTTTTATCTATATAATAAATATTCTTTTTATTGGATGAAAAAGCAGTGTAATTTTTTTTGGAAACAGAAATAATTTTCCGCCTTTCAATGGAATGATATCCCCCTGATAATACATATAGTTTTTGTCAAAATTGATGATAGTATCATCATAAGAGTTCTTTTTTCTCTTATATTTAACAATCAGGCTTTCTTTTCTGCTTTTAATATTAAACTTGTATATCTTAACCGTCTTCCCATGAGTAATGCCATAATACATTGTATTATTCACCCTGGTAACAAAAACCTTATTTCTCGACATTTGTACTGTAAAGTTTACATGCTCACCAGAATAAAGCGATTTGCCATTTTTTGCCATAATCGCCCAATACATAGCCCGTTTGGCATCTGTTTGTATGCTCATGAACTTTTGATTCCATACATAAATCTCTGGACACCCATTTTTCCAGTATGATTCCCAATACACTCTTTTTACCGCAAAATCTGTTTTTAGTGTTTCAAATTTATTTTTTTCATCTTCCAATTTTACTATTTGAAGACAACCGTCGTAGAAATAACCCAGGGCATAGTATCTGTTATCCATACGAATCATGTTGTAAATATCCGCCTCTTTATTTTTAAAAGTCTTGCACACTTTACCATTTTTATAAATCTTATATATACCTTTTTTTTCTTTCCTTAAAAAATAGAAGTTTCCATCCGATGCAACGGCTCCTCTTGCAATATCATCATAACTGAAATTTGCATACTTCTTTTTCAGGTTTAAATTTAACTTTTTCATCGATGTTTTATTTCCGCAAACATCCGTTACTGTTACCTGATTAGCTGTTCTTGCCAGAGAACAGTTCACATTGAATTGCAGACCTGCAATGAGAATGAAAACGCAGCTTATTATTTTTTTCAAGATTATCTCCTACTATTATATTGTCATAGTCATTCTTTACCTTTTCATCAGGTTGGACTATGCTATTTTAAGATACTGTGGATTGGTTCATTCCTCCTACCACTTGATGGTTTAAACGAGGCTCCAACCACAGTCTCTTTGTTTATTTGTTAATCAGTTAGTTACCGCATGACGGTTTATCAAAAAGTAGGTTACAATCGCAAGGAGCCCTGTGAATCTTAAAACAGTATCAATACCATTTCAAGGAGGTCCTATATGATTTTTGTAGGAATCGATGTTGCTAAAGATAAGCACGATTGTTTTATCACAAACTCTGATGGAGAAGTGTTATATAAAGCCTTCACTATCGCAAATAATCTGGAAGGATTTATTAATCTTTATCAAAGGATAGAATCCGTTATGGAAGATGTTCACAAAGTAAAAGTAGGGCTAGAAGCCACTGGACACTATAGCTACAATCTTCTTGGATATCTCATTGATAAAGGTTTCCCGACCTACGTTATCAATCCGTTACATACCAATCTGTACAGAAAAAGTCTAAGCCTTAGACAGACCAAAACGGATAAAGTAGATGCCCGTACAATTGCTTCTATGCTTATGTCTGATGTGAACTTAAAGTCCTACTCAGACACATCATATCACAACGAAGAGTTAAAATCACTAACTCGTTATCGTTTTGTTAAGGTAAAGGAACGTTCTGCTTTGAAAGTTTCTATATCTAGATTGGTTTGTATTCTTTTCCCTGAATTAGAAAAGATGGTTCCCACTCTTCATATGGCGTCTGTTTATGCCTTGTTGTATGAATTCCCGAGTGCTAAACATATAGCTTCCGCACATCTAACCAGACTTTCTAATCTTCTTGAAAAAGTCTCCAAAGGGCATTATCACAAAGAGACTGCCATTACATTCAGAGATGCGGCAAGAAACTCTGTTGGTTCCAATATGCCAGCAAAATCACTCGAACTCAAACATACTATTAAACTGATTCAGGAACTTGATTCTGAAATCGAAGAGATTGAAAGTCAAATCAACCGTATAATGGATGAAATCTCCTCCCCCATCCTAAGCATTCCCGGAATCAGTTATCGTATGGGCGCTATGATTATTGCTGAAATCGGTGATTTTAATAGGTTTGATTCTCCTGATAAAATCCTTGCCTATGCAGGTTTATCACCTTCCACATACCAATCTGGACAATTAGATAATCCTCATTCCCGTATGGAAAAACGTGGATCGAGATATTTAAGATATGCTTTATTCAATGCCACCAAATATGTTTGTCATTGGGATCCAACATTCAATGCTTATCTCGCCAAAAAACGAGCCGAAGGCAAACATTATAACGTTGCAATATCTCATGCTGCTAAAAAGCTGGTCAGAGTCATTTATCAACTCGAAAAAACCAGACAAGCCTATATAAAGTCTGTCTAATTATTTCTAATACCATAATTCTTCTTTCGAGCACCATTAATGATGCTCTATTTGTCATGCAGTTTTCAAGGTTCTGATTGCAATGAAAAAGTCATTGCCACTTTATTTAAAAAACATTTCTGTTTTCAACTTTTACTTGACTTTTTTTAATAGTTAGTCTTTCCGAAGCACGGGCAAAAATCAACGTTGTTGTTTTTGCCCTGTGCATCATTGCTATTTGTGGTGCTTCGGCACAAATAGCCTTGTAAAAAATAAGCTATCGAGCTTATTTTTTACAATACTTCCTCCATAAATTATAGGTAGTGTCACTTATAATACGATTCAGAAGAGGAAAATGTTGCAGAATATAATGCATATATAATTATTCTTCGTTCTCTATTTTCTCTAGATTCGTACCATCAAAATCCATTGTATACAGGTCCATTTCTTCATTATCCACTTCATCCGCTGTACAATCATCTATATCGTAGTTAAATTCCTTTTCACCTTCCGCATAGTCCCCCATAAGGGATTTGTAAAAATCAGCTTCAAACCATTTTTTATCATACTTTTTTAGATACAAATCATTTTCGGTACAATTTACACTAAAAAACTTTTTGTTACTTATCACTTTATCTTTCTGTAAATCTTTCTTATCTACTCTGTGTAATTTGTATTTCGTATCAAGATAGAAAATATACTTACTGTTGTGTACAAAGGAATCCCCCGACAAATATTGCAGCGGTTTGTTTACTATTTTTCCACCATTAATTGGTATAATATAGTCTTCACAATATAGATAACTTTCATCCATCTGAACATCAATGGATACGTTCCTCTCTTTTTTGCAATGAAAGGATAGAATCAACTCTTTTTTACAATTTTCCAAATCGAAACAGTATAATTTCATCTCCTGTCCCTTTTGTACTCCATAGTAAATTTTGTGATTCATAAAAAATAAATTTCCGGTGCTATCTTGATCTTTTCTGATTTTATCATAGTTACATACTGTTTGCCTTTCAAAATTCTCCGCTATGTTCCATGTAATTAATGACCGTTTAAAATTTTTATCATTTCCCACAAAATATATTTTGTCGCCATAAAATATATAAGAATCATAATAATTAAAATTTCCTCTAGACCAAAGTGGATAAGATTTCTCAAAATCAGTTACATTATGTACCATACTTACCTCGCCTGTGTTCAAATTTAATGTTCCAATCCTCTCTCGTATATGTTGACCATCAACCCCAGGCAATACTAGATAAAATCTGTTATTATAAATACATATATCGATATCATCACTGCTATAATATGGGAACCTAAACGTAACTAGCTTCTCCCCCCTGTCTTTATATAAGATATACTCGTAGCCATCATCTGCCCATTCGTAACAAACATAATAGAAATGGTTTTTATACACCTGATTCCAAATCACATCTCCGAACCAGCAAGAACTAGGAATTGTACCAACATCATCCGCATCTATACTGCTTCTATCCAGTTTTAAGGTACACTTTTCTCCTCTTTCATCAATTATGGTAGGCGGCTTACTTTTTGCTCCTTTGGCAGTATCTTCAGAATCTGTCTTTCCACCATCCTGTTTGGTTATGTCCTCTTCCCCAAATATGTTTTCACTTGTTGCATTCTCGCTTACCGCACTCCCACTGATACTGCTGGGAGCAGGGGATTTTTCTAGTTCACTTTTGATGCCACAGGCAGTTAAGCAGACGATTGAAACAAGAAAAGTCAAATTTAATGTTACTACAACTTTAAATAACCTCATAATATTTCTCCTACTTTTAATTTCATAATAAAAAATTACGATTATTTTCTCTTTTTAAGTCTAAGCTTTGGATTTAACTTTCGCGTCCGAAGGAAATAAGTAGTATCACTTAATGCATCTGTATACCTTTTATTTTTATATTTAGATGATAATAAGACTTTACTCTCCCAATGACCAATATCCATCCCTTTTGCCTCTATAAATTCTCTATATGGATTATCCTTATAATTATCATGTTCCTGTTTTTTGTTTAGTTTTCTTTTATCTTTTGTTCCTTTATTTACCACAATTATCCCCCAATCTGCCACCCAATCATGGTGATATGCTTGAATTTTATTACTTCGTTTTTTAAACGTCTTTTTGTTATCTTTAAAATCCGCCAAATCAGAAACATAACTATGAGCATAAAAATCCTGTATAGAATGCAGTGTCACTCCTAACATCAACATCTTCTTATCTTTATTAACAGAAATTTTTTTATACATTTCGCACGCATATTTAACTAGTTTTCTCGTCTTTTTTGCACTCTTTCCATGTAATGCATCACTATCTTTCTTTATCTTATATTTTCCCAGTTTACTTTTTTTACCATGGCACACTTGATAAATGCTCGAAGAAACCGGTATTTTTAACTTAAGAACCTCTTTTAAAACCGTATTTCTCTTTTCCTTTGATTCACGGTAATCCGGTAATACCGAACCATAGAGTAAAACCTTATTATGATATGCTTTTATTCCCATAAACAACGATTGATTGAATTCAAACGTTGCGGCAACATTTACCATACTTATCTTATTCATCGCCTCATTCGTCAGTGACATATGAACATAACTGTTAAGATTTGTACTTTCCTTATCATATTTAGTAAGGTCCCTTCCCCAGTGTCCGCTCGGATCGGTCATATTCACCGAATCATTATTACAATAAGTATACAGATTCAGACTAAGCGGGTCATCCTCTTCTCCCGTATAGCTGTCCGCGGTCAGGAATCTTCCCACTCCGGCGTCATAGTATCTTGCCCGCAGATAGAGCATATCCGTCTCCTTATCATAGTATTCCCCGCTATAACGGTATGGGTTGTCATCTTTCTTTTGCGGTTTCACTTCACTTCCGAACGCATCATATGTATACAGTTTCGTGACAGTTCCTTTTTCATTCAGCAGCTGTACCACATCCCCATGCGGATTGTATGCAAAGGTTACCGGTTCCGTTCCTTTTCCCGTGTCGGAATAAATCAGGTTATTTCCCCGGATATACCGTTTCTGTACCTTCCCATCCTTGTCTAATTCCATGACAATCTGGTCTCCGTCCCAAATAAAATAAGTAGCTTCTTTCTTATTTTTCTTAACGGTCCGCAGCCCATCCGCATCATACTCATAGGTCATCTTATTCTTTCCGGCAAAGGAAGAAACCAGCTCATTTCTGGCATTATACTTGTTTACCACGTTTTCGTGCAGCTGGTTGTCACCAAGGCTGATATCCAGTGAGAAGGTCGTTCTATCCTCCCGCAAATCCAGTCTTTTTACCGTTGCCAGCTGGCTGCCGTTTTTATCATTTTTATAAAGCGTTACCGTATCTTTCTTTGTCTTGGTATTGACACGGTCTGTCCGGTACAGTTCATCGTTTTTGTTGTATTTGTAACCGGTTTTTGTGTTTTCGTACACTGCCTCTTTCCGATTGTTATGGGAATCATATGTGTAGGAAACATTTTTTATGGCTTTGTCTGTATGAGTTTCTTCCGTCAGCCTGCCGATCCGGTCATACATATAAGCATCGGTGTTTTTCTTTTGATTCTTTTCCTCATTCAAAACCTCGGAGGTCTCTTTTATTTTCTGCGAATTGAAATTATAACTGCTCCGATAAGATGAAATCACAGAACCGTTTTCTGTTAATTGATTGGATAGACCGGTATTATCGCCTGCACAATTATATCCATAGGTTGTGGTAAGGGAAATTCCGGCTGCTGTCGACGACGCCAGTGCACCGTCTTCATTATAAGTATATTCTGCCGCCTCCTGATTATCTGCCTTTACCCTGTAGAGCCGGTCTGCTCCATCATATTCATAATTCATCGAGAGCTGTTCTGTACCATTCACTGACACATCAAAAGAAAGACAGTTATCCCCGCTGTCGTAAGTATATTCTTTCTTCACCTTGGTATCTCCGGCCAATGAGGTCTCCTCTATCATAATATCCGATACGTTATCGTATGTAAATTCTTTCTCATCCTGCTTCGAAATATTTCCAAAATCATCATATTCAAAGGTATGTGCTGTTTTCTTTCCCGTCTTCTTTGATATGGCTGTTTCCTTTACCGGACGGTTTTGATAATCATAACGGTAGTTTATTATGTCGCCGTTCTTTTCTGTCTTTTTTACCATATTGCCATAGATGTCGTAGGCGTAGGTCTCCGTTCTGCCTTCCGGATCTGTCATAGAGATCAGCTGGTTTTTCTTATCATAAGCATATTTTGTCTCACTGACATGATCCTTTTTATTTTCTCCCGTTATCGTTATCTCATAGGTAACTCCCATATAAGTAAAAATATCAGACTGCTTGTCAGAAGATGGTTCTGTCACTTCTGTTACACGAAAAGTAAGCGGTGCTGTCATTCCCACAAACTGCCTTACCTTATTCCCCTCTTTATCATAAATATACTGGACATACTGGTTTTCTTTCTCCGTCACTGTGTTTGTCACCATAACAAGCTCGTTTTTGTCATTATACGTATACTCTGTTCTTGCGTTCTTATTTTCATCCAGCTGGACCTCTTCTGATATCAGATTATCGCTCGTGTCGTAACTGCCGGAGACACACTGGGTGTTTATTTTATCCCCTTCTTTTGTTATCGGATTCCACTGTTTTATCTGTCTCCCCTGAATATCATACTCATATCTGGTCGCATAACCTTCTTTGATTCCTCTTGGTGTGTAACTTTCCACCAGCTGTCCTTTGGTGTCATAAGTAGATTTCGTTGTCTGGCTGACCCATTCACCATTTGCGGAATTTCTGCTTTTTGTCGTCGTTTCCACCAGATTTCCCATGGTATCATAGGTGTACGAGACAATAGTTTCCTTGGTATTCAAATCCCTGCCATGGATTGTTTTCGTCTCACGGCAGCTATCTTTTGTTGCTTTTCCAAACTCATCATACTCATGATTGATTTTTGAAATCTTTTTATCCGCTCCACAAAGAATGGTTGTTTGTTCGGACTGCACGGTTCCATCTGTTCCGGTTACTGTCGTTGTTTTTGTCTCTCTTATCTTTTTATCATCATTTCTCGTGTAATAATCCGCTGCATAGGCTTTTTTCACATAACCGGTCGGTTTCAGTTCCTTGATATCACTTTGAACGGTCACTGCCCCATTCTCATCGATTGTCTCTTCCTGCTTTTGAACCTGCCAGGAGGCACAATGGTCACAATCGATACTGCCGCCGCTAAATTCCGCGGTTTCCACTTCCACACCATAATCATCATACACATGACGGGAACCGGAAAGAATTTCATTTCCACGGCCCCCAATTTCATACTGAATGGATACTTTGCCATCCTGATTCACCGTATATGCCTTTTCTTCTGGCTCAAAAACATAAGTCCGCTCCTCCACCAGCAGAGCCGTCGATTCACTCTGCCCGATTTCATCCTCTGCCTCTTCCGCAGATTCCTCTTCGGTATATGCTTTTTCCAAATCGTCTACCTCACCGTCTTCCAGCTCCTCATCCATACTGTCTTCCCCCATATCTTCTTCGTCCAAAATAAGGGTGTCATCTTCGCTGTCCGGTTCCCCATTCACTTCCCGATAGACATAATCATACTCGGTCCATGTACCGTTTGTTTCATCCTTTCGAATAATCGTATTCCCATAGGAATCCCTGATTTCAATAAGGCATCTGCCATACTCGTCTATCTCAGCAGACTTTAAACCATCCTCCGATGTATAGGACTTGTCGGTTGTTTCCGATTCTGTACCGGCATTTTCTGTCACACTTTCTTCTTCGTTTTTCTCTTCATTATAAATTGTCTTTGTGACATTTCCTTTTTCATCGGTATAAGAAAGCTCATTCCCAAAGCTGTCATAAGTGATTTCTTCATTGGTATACGTTCGATTGCAGGAACTATCCTTCGCCGACTTGATTTCCACCACTTCTTTTATCATCTGACCGAGGGCATTGTAAGAAAAGTTGTTTTTTATAAAGGATTCCGGATCCGATATCAGGTCAGGAAATCTTTTTCCCATCAGCTGATTTCCATTTCCATCATAGGTGTACTCTTCCCTTGTCATATCCGTATAACTGCTTCCCTGCTGGTTCACGGAGGTCACCGTGCTGCTTATATCAATGCCATTGTCCGCCAGTTGGTTCGTCTGTTTCGATTTTGCACCAGATGACATATACCCCTCATATCCACTTACCGCAGCAAGTATCGCGGGACTATCTCCGGCAGGATAACCGGAAGATATATGAAAATAATTCACATGGGTCGTAAATTTCTCCTGCTGATTCTTATTCTTTTCCAAAAAGGCATTATTTAACTTTGATTCTATGATATTCCGGTAAGAATCATATTGGTAACCTTCCTTGGATATACTGGCTTTTCCATTTCGGTTCCTGCCATATGTTTTTGTTGTATGATAAAGGACAAGAGAGCCCTCTCCATTCTTATCATAGGTCAGAATGTTCTCACTTTTGCTATTGCCATCCGACACGGAGTTTTCCAACATTCCGTTTTTATTATAGATATAGACCTCCGTACTCTTCTTTGGCCTGTTCTTTAACTGTAACGCAGCAGAGTCCAGCATGGACTTTTTGTACACATAATCGGATACCTTTTTATTATCCTTATGTTTTTGGGGGTTGTATCTTGTTTCTAACGTTACCGTATGAACCAGATCGGAACTGCCATATACCCGGAATTCCTCATTATCCACTTCGGATACATCAATATGTCTGTCTGCCGCTTCCGCCCTTTTTTCGTCTTCCTCTTTTTCTTTAAAATCAGCATAGGAAACAAGACCGCTTTTCTGCTTCTGAAAGTAATCATACTTAGTTCCGTTTGCTTTTTTCTTTGTTTTCGTATCCTGCTCATATTCGCGCGTGACGTACCACCGGATAGTCGCCACATCTCTTGTCATGCTGCCTTCTTTGCTCCCCCGTACAACACCGCCCCGGTATTCATAACAGCTCCTGCTTCGCCCTTCTGTGACAGACTTTAACAGGAACGTCCGGTTTGTAACCGCCCGCTGGGAAGCAATTCCGGCACCTGTACTGCTTGTTAAACTGTCGGCGATTCGATATTTGTAAATTTCCTTACTGCCATCTACTGTTACACCGGCCAGCTTTGCACCATGAACGGTGGAACCGCCTTTTGGTTTATACGATACTGCCTTAGTATCATATTGAACGGTTCTGGAAGATACACCACCGGAAACTTTCGTACCGTTTACCGTAACAGAAGAAAGCATCGGCACTCCATTGGCATCTGCTTCATAGTTAAATACAATCTCTCTTCCCACAGAGTCTGTAATTTTATTAAACCGCAGCCCATCACTTCGATAGGTGAACCGGATTGTATTTCCATGAGCATCTTTTTTTAACACAATCACCCCGTTCCGGTTAAAGTATGTCCGGTTTCCCAGCTTATCTCTCAGCAGATATGCCACCGCAATACCGTCTACTGTTTTCACATAGTTTTCCAGCTTTACATCTTTATATTGATATCCTTCCAGTCCTGTAATGATGTACTGGCTTTTCGTAGTATCCTCTGATGCAGCAATTTTCCTTGTTCCGCTGCTGCCAAAATGCAGATACGTCGGCCGTTGTCCCTTGCTATTTCCTTTTATGCTCTCCGTTTCTATCCATGGAAAATCATAGCTCCACCCCGCTGCAATATAATAAGGTGACACAGAAATCTTATCCGCTATGATTGTTGTTTCTGTATTCCGTGATGTTTCATTGCTTCTTGCAACGGATTTCTTTTTATATTTCCGAAAGGTTCCCTTCAGTGCTGATTTGTAGGACTTAAAAATATCCTTGTCCACAATGACAGATTTTGTTTCTTTCTTATCATTCCGAAAGCTCACCCAATACGTGTTAATATCCAGTACCTCTTTTTCAGCCGCCTTTACCAGTCCGATTCCGGCATTACTGCTGTCGTAATAACGGGATAATTCAAAATCCAGACCGGCATTTCCCTGCAGGGATAAATCATTCCGTGTAATCACCAGTCTTCCCAGTCTTGTGTCTACTCCATCCTCCCCCAGCTCTTCTAACGGAGAGCCATATAAAAACGGCATTGTAATACCTTGATAAACATTCGCGTAGCTTTCTGTCAACTCGGAATCATACTCCACATTTACTGCCTTGACCGAAATAAAATTTAACGAACACAGGGCAATGGTTCCCAAGATAGCAATTCCACATTTTTTCAATAGATTCATTTTGTTCCTCCCCCATTTTATTCCTTCGTCTGAACCTGCATACTCACTGTTGTTACCCCTGATTGCAGAGCTTCCACCGTTACCGACTCATATGCCTCCAGCGTATCTCCTGCTTCCAGTGTCCCATCGACACGAAGCACCATAACTCCCTTTTCCTTATTACAGTACAAGAGTTTTATACCATCCATTCCCGCTTTCAATTCTTCCTCTGTGGCATAGGAACAGATGTCAGAAAAGGAAAGTACATCACTGTCAATCCGAAGCGATACAATATAATCCTTCTTTTTTTTGAGCCCCCCGCCATTCAACTGCAGTTCATAAAATTGCCCTTTCTCTGCTGCCAGCTTTTTCTGTATTGTTTCCACATTTGTTTCGTATTTCTCCACTGCATCGAGTGTTCCGAATCCATTCATAGAGCCTCCGATACTATACAACGTATGGTCACAAGAGCACAGCAGAGAATTTTCTTTCTGCAAATTCAGAACCGGAAGTTCACCCCATTCATCCGCATAAACGTCGTAATATATTACCTTATTTGTCTCCTGAACAGAACTCAGATAAATTCTTCCATCGATTACGGCGCCGGACTGATAATAGTCAACGCCGGTTCTCTCTTCCCCGGCACTTATCTCTTCATAACCGGATGTGTCCACGTCATACTCACAGACTGTCAGCCGATGATTCTTCTCACAGAGCAAAAGAATTCTGCCATCCAGTGCAAAAGCATTGATGATATCGGATTTATCGGTAAACACATTTTCTTTCACCTCATTTGTTTCTGTATCAAATTCCGTAACCGTAAGTGTTTCACCGGTCCCGGAAAAGAGATAGATGTTTTTGTTATATAAGACGGCCCTTGCTCCATAGGAGGAAGCCGGCAGATCTTTTACTTTGATCCACGTATCCGCAGACAGGTCATATTTATAAATGGATGAATAACCGGCTCCTGTCGAATCTGCCCGCCCGCCGAATACATAAATACTGTCTTCTGCAGCTGCAACCGCACCGCCACAGATTGATTTTAAAGGGAACGCTCTTAATTCCGACCAGCTGTCTTTTTTCGTATCATATACTTCAAACGTGTTGACTGCTCCACGTTCATTCTCCCCGCCAAGAACATAGATTTTCCCCTGTACTGTTACGGCAGAAAAATTCTTCCTGTACTCCCTCATCGGTGTTACGTAACTCCACTCGGATTCCCGGTCTGTATTGTATATTTTTCTTGAAGCCTCACCCTGTACCGCTTCACTTTCTCTTGGCGTCACGGTAAAGGCAAGCGTCTTTTCTCTTGTGTCATTTGTATATTGATAGGTAAATTCTGTATCTGTCACAACCTTCTCTTCCCATAACCCGTTTTTGTCATAGATTTTTATCAGATACTGTTTTGCCTTTTCAACCGGATTCCAGCGAATGATGTAACTATCATTTCCTTCTGTTCCCGTAAGGACAGGAATCTCAAACCGTTTCTTTAATGTTATCGTGTAATTTCCCATTTTGTTGTTTGTTTCTTTCACTCTTACATAAGTTCTTCCGTCATAACTTCTTACAAACATAAAGTTATTTCCATGCCCGGAATTTTCATCAAATGCCAGCCTGTTCTTTTCTTTATCATATAGGGTGCCCTGCGTGTCTGCCATCTGTGCCGGATTGTCCGAATCACTGGTGTAAAGCTCATAGGCAATTCCCTTTTCCGGTTCAAAATAATAATAGTTTTCCTGCCCCGCTTTTGTAACATCTCTTCTGATTGGTATATTTTCTTTTAATTCGACTGCCCCATCAAAGCCTGTCACGTCATAGCGGATAGTAAAATACGGGTACTTGCTTAGCTTTGTTTCGTAGGACCCATTGCTGCCATTTGCCACCAATGCCACACCGTTGTTGGCGGTCCTGATTCTGCCCTCATTTTTTCCGTACCAGTCCTTGACCGCATTTGTAATATCCGCTTCATAGATTCCCTTTTTTTGCAGATGAAAGGAGGCTGTTTTATTGTTATCATAAGAAGGTCTTTTTTTATAAGTCGTCTTCTTGGGAGTCCATGTTGTATTTACTTTGTGAATATCCACATCATATGTATGGGCTGACCCCATATCCATTGTTGTTTTATTCTCTATTTTAAGGTCAGCACTTAAAATGGAAACATGTTCAGAAAAAAGCTCATCTATCGTTTTCATTTTTACATAACCATAACAGGTATCTGCCTTTAATATCATGTCGGATTGATACGTATAGTTTGCCTTTGGTGTTCCTCTGTATGCAGTGCCTATGCTGACATCCCGTTCATGCTCATCCGTTTTAATGGCTGCACGAAGCTGTACCGGGAATTTTCTCTTACTGCTGTTCCACCACTTTTTATTCACCTTCAATGTCAGAATTTTCTTTTTCTTATTATACGTAACCTTAACTTTTGATGTAGAAACTCCTTTTTTATCTGTTACGATGGTCGCCAGTCTGGTATACTTTGCTTTTCCCTTTTTATCTTTAAAATACACTCTTCCTTTTTTTACTTTGACCTTTAGTTTTCCGGAATTTAACTTGATCTGAATGCTTCTGTTTTTTGTTTTTTTATTTACCTGAAGAATTTCTGTGATTTTTTCCGGATAAATCTGATAAATGGCAGTTGTATTTTTCCTGACATTTTTATATGTAATCTGGTTTTCGTTTAATAAATCGGTCTTACTTACTTTTTTGGGATTTTTTACAATTGTAGATGTTTTCTTTTTCGCCTTTTTTGACATGGTTTTTAATCCGGCTAACGTCCATGATAACTGATTCTTATTTCTTTTTAATCGAATAAGAAAGGGGGATTTATAATTTTTTCCCGCCATGATAGACAGATTTGTAGATTTTGTTTTATAATAGGATTTTGAAGACGATTTTTTAAGCGTAGTGTCAATCTCGCTCCACTGTCCACCCTTTTTGTAATTTACCGGCATGGAATACACTGCCGCGGTAAAAGTACCATCCGACATAGAAAATGTCTTAGTGAATTTCGTTCGTTTCCCTGTTAGTTCTGATTGAATCTCTGCTTTGTTCAGCACTGGCTGTACAGCACCGGTATCGGCATAAACCTTCTGCTTTTCTTCCTCAAAATGATTCAAAAAAATAACACTGAAAATAATAACTGATACAACACAAAATAGCATAACGGTAATTCTCTTTTTCATTCTTATCCTCCGCTTCCAAATACATTTTTATTACTGTCATACCACATTTTAAAAGCAATTTCAAGTATAGGTGCAATCTTTGCATTTTAAGTGCATTTTTTGCAAATAATACACGCAAATTGCATTACCAAAATGTATTATTATCATCCAAAAATGCATGCATAATTTATCCCAATCTGCATATAATGTAAGTAGCGTGTCTTACTATTTATACCAAAAATTGACATTTCATACATTATGTGATAAACTAAGACACGTACACAATATGTCGTAGTTTATCTTAGTAAACTACATGAAATGGAGGTAGTGATTATGGTAAGTGCCACAGTCGGCAACGTTCGCCGGGCAGTATCCAAGCACATTGGAAGCAAAGTGCTTGTTAAAAGTAATCTCGGACGACATAAATATGATGTGACGGAAGGTATTATTACCGAAACATATCCATGCATATTTTTGGTACAAGTGAAAAATGAAGAGGAAGATACGGTGCAGACCGTTTCTTACAGTTATACAGATGTAATTACAAGAGATGTACAATTAACGCTTTGCTAACAGCGTCATAATATTTTAAAGCAAAAAGAATCGGTGAATCTTATGAGTGTATGGATTTTCCGGTTCTTTTTTTTCTTCTTTCTGAATATACTTTCCTATAATAGAAGTGGTGTGAAAAGCTTCTTATAAAATAACTGTATAAACAAGGAGGCAACGCAAATTGAGACTGGTAACACAGAGAGTTTATATGAACCGCTGCAACTGCCGGGATTCCAGACAAGTAACACTGGATCGGGATTTTAATGTACCGGATGCCAAACCGGATGCATTAAGCATCATGAAAGAACAGGGGAATATACAGATTGAGGAAGTTCACATGGCAGATGGCAAAGCCAGTGTGAAGGGAGAACTTACTTTTCAAATACTATATGCCGTGGATGGTGAAATGCCAGTGAGCGAAATGAACGGTGCCATTCCTTTTGAAGAAATGATTCCGTTATCCTGTGCAGACAGAGATGACGAATTAACGGTAAATGCCACGATAGAGGATTTACGAAGTGAATTAATAAATTCAAGAAAATTAGGATTGAAGGCAATTCTAAATCTGGAGGTGGCTGCAGAAACCGTTTGTGATGGAGAAGGAGCGGTTGATGTAGAAGATTCGGAAAATGTATTTTTTCAAAAGAAAACATTAGACATTTCCCGGCTTGCCTTTACACGAAAGGATACTCTCCGCGTAAGAGATGAATGGAAAATTCCCGGTACAAAGGATTCCATTGGTCAGATTCTCTACTCCAATATACAACTGGGCGAAATCAATACCCGAATGGAAGAAAATTCACTGCGGGTGGATGGACAGGCGAGAATCTTTATCATATATCTCAGTGACAGTGAAGAACCGGAAATGAATTATTATGAAAATATAATTCCGATAGAGGGAAATCTGGATTGCGGCGGTTGTGACAGCAGCATGGTAGCACAGGTAATTACCGGAATCCACAGCCGCGACTTAGAGATTAAAGAGGATGAAGATGGTGAAAGCCGTGTATTAGATGTAGAGCTCGTTCTAGACTTTAACATAAAGGTATATGGACAGGAACAGCTGGAATTACTTACCGACTTTTATTCCACAAGAGAAATATGCAAACCCGTATATGAAGATTCTTATTTTGAAAATTTATTGGTACAGAACAAAAACCGCATTCGTATCAGTGGAAAAATCTCTTTGGATAACCGGGTACCATTACAGATTTGGGATGTCAGCGGTGAAGTCCGTATTGACCGCAAAGAACCAAAAGAAAATGGTATGGAAGTGGAAGGTATTGTAGATGTCAGCATCCTGTACCGCACAGAGGACAGCCGTATTCCTCTGGCATCCGCCAAGGGAACCCTGCCCTTTTCCCAATTTGTAGAGGCAGAGGGAATGGACGAAAATTCCAACGTGTGGTTTCAGGCAAGTCTGGAACAGATTAACGGCAACATAACGAACGATAAGGAAATTGAAATAAAAGCGGTTGCCGCTCTGGAAATCGTTGCCTTTGAACGGATTGAAGAACCGATTATTGCTGATTTTGAATGTGAACCAATTGATTGGAAGGCAAGAAGCCGGGAGCCCGGTATGGTAGGTTACGTCGTGCAGGCCGGTGAAGAGCTCTGGGACATTGCCAAACGATTCTTTACAACGAAAGAAGCCATTATGGAAATGAATGAAATGGAAAAAGAACAGGTAAAAGAGGGTGAAATCCTTTTAGTCCTGAAGGAAGTAACACCATCCTAGAAAAAGTAATTTGACAAAGTACGATAAAACAAATATAATTGCAAAAAACGAAGGGAGTACAAATGTGGAAAAAATAAGACAGTTCCTAAAGCGAAAAGACATTGAAATATCTCTGAAACGATATGGTATTGATGCACTGGGAGCGATGGCACAAGGGCTTTTCTGTTCCCTCCTGATCGGTACTATACTTAATACAATCGGTACACAATTTCATATCTCATTTCTTACGATGCCGGTGGCAGCCATCCAGAATACGGAATATACCGTAGGAGGTTTAGCCACTGCCATGAGCGGTCCCGCCATGGCAGTGGCTATCGGCTATGCTCTTCATTGTCCGCCTCTTGTACTATTTTCTTTGATTACGGTCGGCTTTGCGGCGAATACACTGGGAGGTGCCGGCGGACCTTTGGCTGTACTTTTCATTGCCATTGTAACAGCAGAAATCGGAAAAGCCGTATCGAAAGAAACCAAAATCGATATATTACTGACACCACTTATTACAATCGGAACCGGGATAGCGTTATCTGTGTGGTGGGCTCCGGGACTTGGATTTATTGCCTCCAAGGTAGGAAGCCTGATTATGTGGTCAACCAATTTACAGCCATTTCTTATGGGAATTCTTGTTTCGGTATTTGTGGGTATTGCTCTTACCCTGCCAATTTCCTCCGCGGCAATCTGTGCAGCACTGGGACTTACCGGACTTGCCGGCGGTGCCGCTGTGGCAGGCTGTTGTGCCCAAATGGTTGGATTTGCGGTCATTTCCTTTCCAGAAAATAAATGGGGCGGTCTGATTTCTCAGGGAATCGGAACCTCCATGCTGCAAATGGGAAATATCGTAAAAAATCCGAAAATATGGATAGCTCCTATTGCCGCTTCGGCAATTACCGGTCCCCTTGCCACCTGCGTCTTTCATTTGGAAATGAACGGTACCCCGGTTTCTTCCGGTATGGGAACCTGCGGATTAGTCGGCCAGATCGGTATATATACCGGCTGGATGAATGATCTTGCATCCGGTACCAAAAGTGGCGTGACCTCACTGGATTGGGCCGGATTAATTCTTATTTCCTTTGTCCTTCCGGCAATATTGAGCTTAGCCATTAATTCCATATTAAAGAAAATTGGCTGGGTAAAAGATGGTGACATGAAATTAGCAGAATAAATCAGACGATAAAGGGGCAGCCAAAGGCATGCCCCTTAAATAATGCTATTAGGAATAAAATTCATCCAATGTACCGAACCGGTAACCTTTCTTTTTCATATTTTTTATAATCTGCGGCAATGCCTCCGTATTGGACTTTGAACAGGCATGAACAAGTGGTATCATACCATTGTGATGATAAGTCTCAAACCTCTGGATCACATAATCTTTCCCCGGCTGGTTCGCCGTATCATAATCATAATAGGCAAGACTCCAAAAAATAGTAGCATAACCAAGGCTCTGTGCCACCTTTACACTTCTCCTGCTGAAGTTTCCTTCCGGCGGCCGGATAAAGGAATCCATTTCGTATCCGGTAAGCTTTTTCATTGTCTTGGCACACTGGTTGATTTCTTTTTTAATCCGGCTCACACTTAATTTTGCCATTCTCGCATGAGTGCAGGTATGGCAGCCAACTAAATGTCCCTCTTTTTTCATCCGCTTCACAAGTTTTGTGGAACTCTTTATATAAGGCTCTGTCACAAAAAATATCGCCTTCACCTTATTCTTTTTCAAAGTATTCAATATCTTTTTTGTATATCCCGCCTCATATCCACAATCAAAGGTAAGATAGATTACTTTGTCTTTCTTGGAATGTTTTCCTACATAATAGGCATCATCCTTTTTCAATTTCCAGCCCCGTGGCCCCGAACCGCCTGATTTCTTATGATTTTTGTTCAAACTCAGTCCCCAGTTATATGAGGTTGTCGAATAGTCTTTCAAGGCCTTTTTCTTTTTTGCACTTATTTCTCCTCTATCTGTACATATTGTCAATAACATTGCAAGACAAAGAAAAATTGCAATTCCCTGTTTCTTTTTCATTTGCTCATCCTTTTTGTTTCCTATTTAATTTCTGTATTGACGGGAGCAGGAACCTCGGTTGGTAAATTGTAAAAAATACCAAAATCATACTTTATCACCCGATAAGCATATCTTTTTGATTTGTAAGTAAACTTACGAATCATTTTTCCTTCACTGTCATACTCACCATACGTATGATTCATACCGCTGTTGAATGTTATATTTCCATAATAATGCTGAACTCCGCTTACCACACTGGAATACGGTACGGAAAATTTCTTGACGAGTTTATACGTTTTTTTCTTTTCATCCACAAGATACTTATAATAATACGACGCTTTTCCTTTGCGATAGCTTCCGACACCCTTGTATTTTTTCCAATTAAATTTAGGGAGCGTTTTTGCACTTCCAAAATTATTATTATACAGATAAAGGTAATACTGTCCTGACGGCAGGGTACTGTCCTTTTCAACCGTAATCGTATGCTGTCCGGCATGTCCCACGAAGTTTTTACCGACCCGTTTCAACAAGTATTTTTTAAATTTTGTTTTGTTATAAAGGGTTCCACTATGAATAATATAATCAATTTTCGGCTTGGAATAAATATTTTTCACTTTTATCAGAGAGCTTTCCTCCCTGCTGCTTACAATCAACTCTCCGTCATTTACCAAATCCAGAGAATTCAAATGCAGCCAGTCGAGTTCCGTACCACCATATGTATTTTTACCGCTCTTTCTCTGAACATGCTTCTTTCGCATAGATGACATCAAGGAGGAGAAATCAACTAATTTTTTTACCTTTTTCGTGTTCAGATCCACCGAAATCACAACATCTTCAATCGTATTCTTTTTTTTGTCATTCACAAGACATAACAGCTTTTTGTGTGATTCATCATACATAAAATCGTGATGTAATTGGTAGCCCTTCAGCGTAATCTTTTTTACTACCCGCCCCAAACGGTTCATAATCGCAATCTTATTTAGGTCATAAGAAAAAATCCATTTGCCGTCAACTGTAAGGATCCGGTCCGTGCGATATCCATTTAACGGTGTCCGTCCACGATTTACCCCTTTATTATCATAATAATAAATGTTGGTCGCTTTCGATTTATCGTGTCCGAACATGGCATAAATACCCTCACTGACTGCTGCCTTGCTTTTTCCCTTTTTTACCTTCGTAATTTTTGGAATCACCTTGTCCTTTTTCATTGTTATGGAATATTTCATCTCTTTTTTAAGGACCTGATTTTCATCATAAAATTGTAACCGTATCGTATTTTTTTTGCCTGCCACCAAACCGGTAATCAGATACTCATGCTCTGTCGTCAGCTGATTCTTTCCATTATTGACTAACCGATGGGAGATTGTCTCAGCACCGCTTGCTGTTATCGTACAATTTACATAATAAGGTTCTTCGGAAATCCCATAAAAATAAATCGAAGTGCTCATTGTTCCAAATGGATTTTTTACAAGTAACGGATTCGTAATGGTTCTTTTTGTCTTTTTCCATTTGTTTATCTGATTCAATGCCTGTTTCTGGTATTTCTGCGTATAAACATTTTTATAAGAATGCTTCACTGTCTTTACTGCTGCATGTGAATTTATTGTATAAAAAAGAGAACCTCCAAGCAATAAACCGAATACAATAATCAAAATTTTCTTATTTTTCACACTGACCTCCATTCCATAGCGTTTAAGCAAAGGAAGTTCCTTTATCCAACATAAAATATATCCTCAAAATTATACTTAATGACACGATAGGCATATCGTTCTGCTTGGTAAGTATAGGTACAGATCATGTTTCCATCCTTGTCATACTCGCCATAGGTGTGGTCCATACCACTACTGAACGTTATATTATCACCAAAGTAATTTACCCCGCTTACGACACTGGAGTACGGAACCTCAAACTGCTGGACCATTTTATACGTTCTCTTATTTTCATCCACTAAAAATTTTGTAAAATAAGATGCTGTTCCTTCCCGGTAAGTTCCCACTCCTGGATATAAACTCCAGTCAAAATCAGGAAGTGTTTTTGCACTGCCGAAATTGTTGTCATAGAAAAACAAATAATACTGATTCTCTTTTAAATTCTTATCGTGTTCCACCGTTACCGTATGCTGTCCGGCCGGTCCGACAATTTTTCCTTTTGATTTTAAAAGCAGCTTTTCATACTTAGTTCCTTCATACAAAGAACCCTTATGAATCAAATAATCAATGGAAGGATTCTCATAAATATCATTGATTTTGATCAGAACACTCTCTTCTCTGCTGCTGAAAACAGCATCCTTATCATTTAACATGTCGAAAGAATTCAGATGGAGCCAGTCAAGCTCTGTTCCTCCATATGTGTTCTTTCCCCCCTTACGCTGGACAGAACAATCTCTCATGTCCTGTAACAGCACTTCAAAATCAACTAAATGTGTAACCTCTCCAGTCTCTAAACTAACAGAAACCAGCACATCTTCAATCGTATCCTTATCACCGTCATTCACAAGACAAAGAATTAACTTTTTCTTTGCATCATACATAAAATCATGATGCAGCTTATATTTACCTAAATTTACTTTCTTTATTACCTTCCCCAAACGGTTTACTACCGCAATATCCGAAAGACTATAGGAATACACCATATTTCCATCAATCGTTAAAATACGGTCTGTCCGGTACTTATTCAATGGTGTTTTTCCCCGGCTCACCCCGTCATTGTCAAAATAATATATATTTTTTGCTTTGGATTTATCATGTCCCAAAATGGCAAACAATCCGTCTGTCAGTGCCGCTTTACTCTCACCCTTCTCCACCTTGGTAATCGCCGGTATTTCTTTATCCGTATTTAATCTGACCGTATAGCTCTTTTCCTGAAGCAGCCGGTCCGAACCATCATAAAAGGATAGTTTGATCTGATTCGACTGTCCTGCTGCCAAGCCGGTTATCAAATATTCCTGTTCTTTTGTCAGACCATTTTCGCTATCATTTTTCAGACGGTTTTTTAGGACACTGCCGCGCTCCGGTGTAATTTCGCAAATCACATAGCTGTCTGACTCTGTTCTGGCATAATAATAAAATCCCCCTGTATTTGTCCCATATGGATTCCAAATTAACAACGGACTTTCCACAGAATATACATTTTCCTGTTTCCATTCTGCAATCTGCCTGTCTGCTTCTGCCTGATATTCATCGGAATAAATGTTTTTCGTTTCATGTACAACCTCTTCGACTGTACAATCGGACTCCAAAATACCAGCTGTCTGCTGCTCCTTCGCTGTTCTATGCGATTTTTTCCATTGAACTGCTCCGAATACAGCAGCTCCAGCTAATATAATTGTTACAATACTCAGGATTACTTTCTTTTTCATCGGTTTTCTCCAGCCATTATCGATAATAAAATTGATTGAAATCATACTTCAAAATACGATAAGAATATTTATCTGCATCATAGTAGAAAGTACGGATCATGTTTCCTGCCTTATCATATTCTCCAAAACATTTGCTCATACCACTGCTGAAAGCAATATTTTCACCGATATGCTCAACACTACTGACAATGCTTGAATAAGGCAGTGCAAAATCACTTACTAATTCATAGGTTCCCTTTTCCTCATCTACTAAATATTTATAATAACATGAATGGTCTCCTTTCGCAAATGCACCCACGCCAGGATACAGACTCCAATCAAACGATGGAATTGTTGCTGCATTACCAAAATTATTATTGAACATATATAAATAATATTGATTCTCCGGCAGTGCGGCGTCTTTCTCCACTGTAATCGTATGCTGTCCTGCCTGCCCTACAAAATCACCCTTTTTCTCAAGCTGATATTGTTCATATTTTGTCCCCTTATACAGGGAACCGGCATGGATAATATAATCAATTTCCGGTGTCTGATAAAGATTCGATACTTTAATCAGGGAACTGTGTTCGCGGCTGCTTAAAATCACTTCTCCATCCTCAATCATATCCAAAGAATTAAAATGAATCCAATCCAGCTCTGTTCCACCATAGGTATTCTTACCATCTTTTCTCTGAATGGCACTCTTACGAAATTCCGGCATAAGCTTTTCAAAATCTATTAATTCCTTTACTTCTCCGGTCTTACAATCAAGTCCCAGCACACGGTCTTCAATTGTGTCAGCACCCTTTTTATTCGCTAAAATCACAATGGTATCTTGTCTTTCATCATATATAAAATCATGGTGAAATTCGTAATCACCAATATCTATGGTCTTTTCCACTCTTCCTAAACGATTTACAAAAGCAATTTTATTGATATCATAGGAATACACCATTTCATCACCGATAAACAGAATACGGTCTGTCCGGTAATGGTTCAAAGGAATACGTCCTCTCGCCTTTCCCTCATTATCAAAGAAATACACATTGGTCGCTGTCGATTTGTCATGTCCAAGCAAGGTATAAAATCCATCACTCATTGCTGCTCTGCTGTCTCCGTTCTTAACCTCCAGCACTTCAGGAATCTGATTGTCTGCAGCCGGTTTATAGGAAAAACTGGTTTTATGAATGACTTCATTTTGTTCATTATAAAATTCCATAAAAATGTCATTTCTTTTTCCCGGCACCAAACCAATAATATTATATTCATGTTCCGTTACAAGTGCTTTCTTATCCACTGTCTGTAACGTATTCTCAATTGTGACCGCATCCTCTGACACAATTTTACATTTTGCATAAGATGGTGTGTCTGTTCTTGCATAATAATAAAGTGCCGTCGTAAATGTACCATATGCATTTTCTACAAGCAATGGTTTAGAAAACGAATATTCTTTTTTATTTTTTAATTTTAAAATCTGTTCATCCGTTTCCAATTGATATTTGTCTGTGTAAATATCTTTTTCCTGATGAGAAATTTTCTGTACATCGGCACGAATTTCCTGACAGACAACTTCTGTCTTCTTCTCGGTTCTGACATCCTTATTGACCTCTTCCCGAACATCATTTGCCCACACCTTGTGATAAATACTAAGTGATGTAGCAATTACTGCCATTAAAAATACTGCTGTCAGTGCAGCAATTTTCATTGTTTTTTTTCCTTCGTTCCGTCCCATAATCTTATACCTCCAAAAATAGTATAAATTTATTATTGAAGATATAATATCGCTTATTATTGACAAAATAAGTTCATTTCTATGTCAAAAATATAGCAATAAGAAACTTGCAGTTATATGGCATCCTTTTAACACGGCATCACCGTCTTAGTATCTCTGATTCCCCTCATCCTTTTTATATGTCTCAAATAATTTCAAACATTCCTCTCTCTGCTGCTCTGTCATCATGAGCAAATCTGCCTTTCCATCCAAATATTCATAAAACACATCATCCCGAAATCCAATGCTGTCCGTATCTTCACGATTACAACCATAATAAACCGTCTTTATATTCGCCCAGAGAATTCCTCCAAGACACATCGGACATGGTTCTGCTGTCGTATAGAGTTCGCACCCCGTGAGATCATGAGTATCAAGATTTTTGCAGGCATCCCGGATGGCCTCCATCTCTCCGTGGCAGGTACAATCCTTTTTGAGCAGAACACGATTGTGTCCTCTGCCTACTATTTTACCGTCTTTTACAACAATTGCACCAAATGGTCCGCCCTCTCCTTTTTCAATTCCCTCATAAGCCTCTTCCAAAGCTTCTTTCATAAAATCCATAATGACCACCTACTATTTTCCATTTTGCGCTGCCGGTACTCTCCCCACTCTTTTTATGATACCTTACATTTCGTTTCAATTCAAGAACTATTTGAACCTTGTTTGTGTCAAGTGAATGTTGGCACTTTTTTTAATTTCCCGTATTTCACGCAGAAACAAAACACTCGAACAGCCGCTCCCGCTTAATCAATTACGTAGCACTAAGGGTGCACCGACCACGTGCACCTCTTAGTGCTGCAATTGAAATACTGTTCTCATTGTTTTGTTTCTGCGTGAAATACTGTGCAATTACAGATGTGCCTGCTTTACCAGACACAAGCTAAAATCATTCCATCCGTAGTATTCATCATACAGTCTCCTTTGTTATTAATTTTAGCAATTAATATCGGCACATCTATAGAAAACATAAAATCATGGAGAGGACAATGCACAAAATCAGCATTGTCCTCTCTATTGCCACTATTTAATTTTTCGACTAAAACTCCAAAGTGTTGTTATTTCCTAATTTTTATCTTTTTGACTTTACTCCATTTTCCATATATCTTTTTCCCTGATGATTTCTTATAAGCTCTGACACGCACATAGTATGTTTTGCCTTTTTTTAGTTTAGTAATAGTTTTTTTAGAAGTCCACTTGCCAACCATCTTACTTTTTTTCTTTTTTGTGAATTTTTTGTTCCATGCATATTGTATCTGAAATCCAGACACATTAACTTTCCAATTCCATGAAACTATCATCTTTTTCTTCTTTTTATTTTTTACCTTCAAACCGGTTACTTTCCCCGGTTTACTTACTTTAGCTGACTTTTTCACAGTTTTGGGGAATGAAGATGAAGTAGTTGGCCGATTAAATACTGTTTCAGTCTTATCATCTGAATCTATTTTAGTATTTACCTCACAGTAAACACTCTCTTTAACCTCCTCATTATCTTTTAACGAAAGATAAATTGTAGCAGTTCCATCTCCAATTGCCATAACTGTACCATCCTCCGCAACATCTACAACATTCTTATTGCTCGAAGTAAAAAACACCTCGGCTCCCTCTCCTCTCGGAGATACAGTATACGCAATTTTTTTCTTCTGCCCTATTTTATTAAAATATAATTTTGATGTCTCTAGATTTATTTCTTGCACTTCCGTTTTATCAGGAAAAAGGAATCCATAGTTATTCGTATAATAATTTTCCTTTGATTCTGAGGTAATCTCCACATACAGACTATCTCCCATATCTGTCAACTTATGAATATCTGCCGAAGTGAGATGTACTTTTTTTCTTTCCCCTTTCCCAACATTGTCCAAATCATAAGCTTTCAGAATATCACCAGTTGAATTCAACTTTCGTAGAACAATTTGCACTTTTTCTGCATCATAACATGACACATTTTTCACATAAAGTTCTGCAAAAGATTGGTCTTCTGAATTGAATTGATGAACAGACAGCTCCAGATCCGGATATCCCACGGTCACGCTTTTACTGTTATTATTCGAATTGATATCCTCTTCACATATAATACTGGCTGTCAATTGAGAGTTTGCTGAAAAGTTTTCTGGAACATCACAGGAAATTATTAGTTCCTTTTCCTCTCCTCTTTTCAAGATTCCATCTGCCGTATATGTGCCAATCACCTCATTCCCGGCCCTAACCTCTACATTATATGAAGCCACATCCTGCATCCCCACATTTTTGCAAACCACATTCAATGAAGTTTTCTTTCCCGGAACAACCTCATTTTTATCCGCAGTTAAACTGCTTAATCCTAAATCTACATAGTTTGAAAAAGTCATCGTACATAAATCACTGTTGATTCCAAAAGAATCATCTGTAAACTCCACCCTATCCCTCTTAAACATTAAATGGATATTACCATCTACACTTGCACCATTCACATGATTAATATATTCTTTCTGTTGAGTTATGGGAATTGACGAAGATATCACTCCATCCTCATATATATATCCAACAATATCGCTACCTTTATCCGATACCTTACTTCCCAGTATAAGTGTACTGTCACCTCTGGGAACGATATTATACTGTGTACACCCACTATTCTCTGTATCTAGCAATACTGAATATTCATCGGCATTTTTTGTATATTTCAAGCCTTTTTCCTCTGTTACAAATAACGCATTCTCTCCCCCCAGTGATGAAAATTCTAGATCAGTTATACTTTTTCCCGAATAAGAATGCCTATTCTCCTGTGATAACACATCTAGTATATTTACCTCTGTATCCTCGGTTGTTTCTACATTTCCATCCTTATCTGCCAGATAGGCAATCTGGATCTTGTCATTCAAAACACCTATCTTAACCTTTTCAATTGGCAAAGACTGTGAAAAAAGTTTCTCCGTCTTCCACTTGCTATCTTTGCAATACCCACAGTATACAGAATTATTTTCGGATAAAGTTAATACATCATTTGCACTGTTTGATATCCATGTTATGTATGCTACTCCATCCTTTACTGCTAAGGATGGCATAATATCTGCACAATCATTATCAGAAAGTGTCTGACTTTCCAGAAAAGTTTTTGTGTCTGCATCAAATTTTGCCACCTTAATTTCACAAGATGAGGCAATCGCTTCCATGGAGGCATCCGCAGAAAAAGAATCTGAATTGGAGTCCACCCATGCAACATAAGCCGTTTTTCCGTCTGTCGCTAGTGTCGGATAATAATCTGCGGTTCCGTTATCCTCCACTTTTTCTGGTTTCGACCATTTTCCGCTTTCTCTGTTATATAATGAATATACTACTGCCGTGTGATTACCCGTTTTTCTTTCGCTCAAATCTGTCGTATGAATCATCAATATCGTTCCATCGTCCAAAGCTACTATCTGTGGATTTGACTGGGTATATGTATTTTCTTGTAATACCATCATCTCACTCGCTGTTCCTGTCTTCTCTATATCCGATTTCCAATTCGACACATTATTCTGATTCGATCTGTCTATAACATACTCTTCTTCCGTTCCCAACAAAGAACGTTTCTTAATACCCGATGTCACAATCCCTCCTGAACTATCATATATTACCTTTCTCTTATAGGGCCATAGGGACTTTTCTTTTGAAAAACATAAGAAATTCAAGGATACTCCCATGTCGCCCTTCACATAATCCTGAACATGATCTTTGTCTATTGACAGAATATTTTTTATTCCCCCATAGGCAGAAACATCTCCCACGGAAATAACACCCACACCACCGGCTACTTTTATCCCCGGGAGCTCCAGTTCTACTGTTCCGTCCATGTACACCGCCTTTTCTGAATAGTCAAAGCCAATTGATGCCATTGTATCAACAGAAGCTCCACCTTCTACTGTTAATATTAGTGGCACATATGCTACCACTTTCTGCCATTGCTTCTTTACCGAAAAACCAATGTCGAAAACTGCCATTCCCTGTATCGATTGAACCCGACCTTTTGATATTGTTCCCTCTGCATATCCATAGATAGAACCTTTTACATTCGGTTTCAGCCCTGTAGACAAAGTTCCATATTTATTTGCAAGTTTGTAAGCAAGCTCCCCATTAATGAGGTCTGCGTTCTTTGATTCTATGTTCTTCTTCAAATTATTCCATGCATTTTGTTTCAACGAAAAAAGTTTCCCTTTTTTCATTTCGATCCCAATCCCAATACGAAATGTATTCCCCGACTTTTCCGCAACAATGGGAACCGCACTGAAGTCAAAGTCAAAATCTTCTCCACCTATTACTGGAACTTCATCCGGAACCTTGAATGTGGATTTCATTCCGCTCAACTTAATATCATCCATCTCTTCTGCCTGTTCTAACAACTCGTAATAATCCTGCTCTTCTTTTGCATTATAAGAAGCATCTTCCAAATCCCCTGTTCTGTTTGCTACATTGGTCAAATCATATATATATGCACTTTCACTGTTATAAACCACAAATTCTTTACCATTTACTTCAAGATTATCGCACAAATGAGACAAACCAAGCTTGTCACAAATATTTCCATTTATATCATACTCATCAAGTGTAACCAATGTTTTTCCACTATTGTCAATAAGGGCACATTCATAATCATCATAACTTTCATAATCTGCAGGACACACAACACAAGCTATCCCTTTTCTAAAATGAGATATAACCTCATATTTATAATTATTCAGCAAACTACCTTTAATATCACAAAAGGTATATCGTGCGTGGTACTTATCATCATCTTTCATATAATAAACCGGCAGCAATCCATTCCTTTTTTCATCACTTTCCACTCTATTCGCATCTTGTATAGGTGTCTCCAAAATACACTCTCCATTATAATTATAAATCCCCGCATCCGTTACAATATTCATGTCTTCCGATATATAAATAACCTCTCCATTACCATGTTCCACCGGTTTAAGTTTTTCATTCAAAATAGTATCCGGTTCATCAGAACCTCCCCCACTAATCCAGAAAAGAGCTCTTTCCTTTTTGGCATCATCTTCTCCTTCTTTCACCATTGCACGAAAATCTAAATTTGACCATGAAGCATCATCATCTGCTTTTCGCTCAAACTTATCCCCTGTCGCTAAATTTTGTATCATAACACCATTATTATAATTTATTCCGCTAGTTAAAAAAGCAGCATATTGCTCCCCATTTAAAAGCAGACCTGAATCAAACTTGACAGAGTAACCGCCATTTATTATTGTAGCATTTTTAACATCAATTATGTCATCTGTTGACAGTGCTATATAATCTCCCACCACATCATATATATAACCTTTAGAAGCAAGCTTATAATCTGATTCAAAAACATATACCGGATCCGTTTCGCCCCTCTTTATTATTTTATAACACCAATTGTCTTGATTTTTCTGGCTTGTTATTCCATAATCACCTTTAAAATCCAACACGTTAGTATGCCAAGATTCCGGCATGGTACTACCGTATATTTTTTTACCATTTGAATCAATTATACCTTGGTAATAATATTCTTTTGTCCAATTGCCCTCACTATCTTTTGCAAAAGAATATGCCGACGCCCACATATATTCTTCTACCTCTTCCTCAGCATTACCTAATTTTTTTATATAACAATAATTACCACCTAATTTGTCATTTAAATCAATGTGTTTTTGACCGGATACTAGATATGCTTTGTCAGCATACTCACCAGAAGCTGCATCTTTTATATTGTTATCCTTATAAGCGATAACATTATTCTTCATTCGTCCTACCACGTCATTATTTTTACCATATAAAGATGTCTCTTCTCCTGTTTTCAAATCTATGTAAACATACTTACCTTCAAAATCCTCCGCAATTACCCCCACATTTTCTTCTCGGATTGCTCCTTTTTTATAGCAGTGGTCCACATCAGTATAATCATATGGTCTATCCCAATCCCCGTTATATCCATAAATTCCCTTATATCGACCCGTTGCTTCAAAAACACCGTCATCCGAAATCAAGGTATATATGGTGTCATCCTTTTCTTCATCATAATATGACGCAATAATCACATGCTTAGATATCTGTTCGCCTAGCCGGCCACCAAACCATATTTTATCTCCTTTCCTATTTAAAAGACCAGATTTTCCATCTTGATAGTATATAATAAAATTTGAACTATTAATATTAATATTATCAGCAACAGAATATTCAAATTTATCACAATTATATGAGAAATACTTCCCTGTAGACAAATTTAGTAAATCATATTTTCCTTTTGGATTTAATACTTGAATCAAGGTATCTTCATAACAGCCGGAACCAATATGTTGATAATTATCAAAAGCATCTTCTTTCTTGCGGCGATACCTCAATCTTTGGAAAACATCATTGGTATGCCTAAAGGAGTTTCCAGATAAATCTCTTCCCTCAATTTTCTCCAACCATGGATCGTCAGCATCTACCAAAAATGTATGCAATACTCCCTGAGAACTAACCAAATAAACCTTAGCTTGTACACTATGAACAATTTCTTTCACAACAACCAAATCTGTTATCCCCGTGTCGACAATACTAGCATTCTCATTTGTAATCACCAGTTTTTTTGCTATAACTTCTGCATCCTCCACGCCCTCATCCGTCACTTCTAACGAAAATGGTAATGCCTCATTTTGCTCCTCCACTGCCTTAGCATTGATTGGCACTATTTCTGTTAGTACAATAACCATTGCTAAAATGATACCCAAACATCTTTTTGCTTTTTTCATATTCTTCCACTCACTTTCCTTAAATATTGTTGCTTTTGATTGTAAAATTGACTTTATTTCTAATTGTACAATAGGCTCGTCAGAAAATCTTTTCCGTTTTTTTCACTGACATGCCATTATCAAAAAAGTGTACGTTTTGAAAATATCCCCATATGCTCAAATCGGAACATAAAAATATCAAAATCAGACTATGTACACCAAAAATCCGCCTTAAAGTAAGAAAATTCATTGCATAAGCCACGTAAATATAGTAAAATATTCCATGTAATTGGAGTGTCAAAAGGTACACCTTTTGACACTCCAAAACCACTCCAAACCCTATATTTTACATGGATTTATCCCCCCTGCTTGAACCGCATTTCACGCAGTCTCCGATAAAAAGTTGATTTACTCATTTGACACTTTTCCAGCACTTTATCTATTTTAATATTGCCCCGTTCCCACGCTTTCACAATGCTTTTAAAGTTATCCGGCACTTTAGATTCCGGTCTGCCAAATCGGACACCACGTTTTTTCGCTGCTGCAATCCCCTGTTCCTGTCTTTTTCGGATATTTTCCCTTTCGTTCTCTGCGACAAAAGAGAGTATCTGCAACACCAAATCCGCAATAAATGTTCCCATAAGGTCTTTTCCGTTCCTCGTATCTAAAAGCGGCATATCTATCACACAAATATCAATACCGACTTCCTTTGTAAGCATACGCCACTGGTTTTGTATCTCCACATAGTTGCGTCCTAGACGGTCAATGCTCATGATATAGAGCAAATCTCCCTTTTGTAGCTGTGATATTAATTTCTCATAATTTGCTCTGTGAAAATCCTTACCAGATTGTTTATCCATAAAGATATGACTGATAGATACTCCTGCCTTTTTTAACGCAATCATCTGACGGTCTTCATTTTGTTCTATGCTTGATACACGCACATATCCATACACATTACCCATTTTGAGTTCCTCCTTAAAAAATGTTGTGGAAAAACAACGGTTCAAAAAACTCCTACTGTATTTCTACAATAGAACTTTCTCAAAATCATTCTTCTGCCAATGCAGGCAGACCATTGTCACGGATATCATTTCTGATAAGGTGTAACAAGCTGCCCTCACTGTGGCAGAATCCATTTCTGCAAAATGCACATTAACCACATAGGTGGTTGCTCCAATGCGTTTTGTAAAACGGTTATTCTTTGCTTTCTCTTTGCTATCTCCCATAAAACCTCCCGTCTTGTGCATGGGGTTTGCACAAATTCGCCATACAAAAATTTGTATCTGCATCAAGTTTTTGTTGATATCAGAACATTTGTTTTGTATAATATCTATATGGTGGCGGTCTGTAACAAAAGCAATAAATACCAGTTTGAGATTTCATATATGCCATATCCCAATTCCCCTTTCTGATTTTTGTAATTTGTGGAAAAATCTTCCTTGAAAGTCTGTAAACACTATGGCAAAGTGTTCCTTGTCTCTAGACCAAATACAGGCTTTTGCAGTGGTCAGTGTAAGAACCAATATAATATTTACAAGAGCAGAGGGAAAGACAGGAAGGAGAATTTTTCAGATGGAGAATTATAGATCTGGAAAATATCGTTATCTACCAGAAAGAAAAATGCATATCTGCAACATTTATGCAAACATGACATTATATGGTATTTTGAACTTGTAAGAAATTCTTACAAGTTCAAACAGAGGGAAAAAGACAAATCAATTGAAAGAAAATGGGGTGACAGTTTTATGGAACAACGGAAACGATTTGGCGGGAACAGCGGATTGGGGTATTATACATCATGGGAAAAATCGAAGAATAATGGTTGTATTTATTGCGGCAATCCTGCTACAACACGGGAACATGTTCCCTCAAAAGCATTTTTGCAAGAACCATATCCGGACAATCTGCCTACCATTCCTGCCTGCTTTGCATGTAATAATGGATATTCAGAAGATGAAAACTATGTTGCCTGCTTTCTGGATGTTTTAAAAAGTCAGGTATATTATGATTATTCCGAGCAAGAGCAAACGGATTGTAGAATAGCAAAAGACAAAAAACTTCAAAAAAATTTACAAGAACAAATAAAATCAACAGATGGAAAAATACTTTATCAACTAGATGAACAAAGATTTGATCGAATATTACTTAAATTAGCAAGAGGACATGCTGGTTTTGAGTATGATTATGTAGATTTTGATAACACCAAAATAAAGATATGGTATGATTTTATGTTTAATTTGCCCGAAAATGTTTTAATGAATTTCGAGGCAATTCCAGAAACCGATATAGCACCAGAGGTTGGTTCAAGAAGTATTACAACTCCATTCATATTACAAAATATAGCAACAGGTGATGCAATGAGATTCTCGGCATGGAATGAGGTGCAGGAAAACATATACCGCTATCAGGTATCACATAATGAAAATGGAGATATAACCGTTAAAATCGTTATATTTGAGTTTTTATATTGTGTGGTTGAATTTGGCACACAAATTGTGTAATAACTCAGACAAATATGGAAATGCAGGACTATAAAAAATGCGTGACGAAGAGCTTTCCTCCAAGTAGGGTACAATTTGTACCCCACTTCAGATGCTTGCTCCTGATGGAAAAATGAGAAAAACACAGGCTGCCAATGTGGGGCATACAAAAAACTCAAAGGATTAAGAAAAGAAATTCTGCGGGATAATATGACAAATACTAAAGATTTTGACCAGACGAAAGATGTTTCCAAGAGAAAAGAGAGATAAAATGAACACGAAAGAGCTACTAGACCAATTCAAGGGACACCGCACCACGGCCAAACATACAGTGCTTTCCACTACCACGGAACAGCTTCGTATCACAGATGAAGTTACGGGAGAAAATCAAGTCTTTTCTCCCAGCGTTTACCAAAGCTGTATGCACCCGGAAACGATACGGATCTATGAAATGACGTTACAAATTATATCCGATACAGAATTACAGATTCAAACCCACTATGGAAAATGGACGGTAAACCTTTCTGGAAAACGTGTAGAAGTATCTGATTGGAAAGGGGAAATCCATAAAGTGGACTGTAAAAAATGTGAAAACTGTGGCCGTTGTGGATGGTAAATCCCTTTTTCCCATTCCTGTACCAGCTATTCCCTCCCGCTATTTGTCCGATATTTTTTCGGTGTACAATTTGAGTAACGGAGAAATAGCTTATTAAAGTAACTAGTGGAATTGAACCCACACCTTGATGCGATTTCCGTTACGGATAGCTGTGTACGGATAAGTAACTCTTTGCTTCGCTGTATCCGGTATTGATTCAGGTACACAATAGGAGAAGTACCGGACATCTCTTTAAACACCCTGCACGAGTATTCTTTACTCATGTGGATTTCATCGCATAGATCATTGAGCGTGACCGGTTCCGCATAGTGTGTCTCTATATATTTTATCATAGTTCTAACAAGCTTCCCTTTGGGATTATATAAATGAGTTTCCATAGAAACCCCATTTTCTATCAGCCGTTCCATACAAAGAAGAAGCTGCTGCTTTACATGAAGTTCCATTCCGAACTCTTTCCTCATAAAAGAATCATACATATCCAGCATAATATTATAAAAATCTGATGGCAGTAACGGCGGTATATAAAGTTCCTTTGACAAAATCGGTGTTATGTATTTCTGGTAAATTATATCTTTTGTAAAACATAATAAATGATAATGAAAAACAATTGCCAGAAAACTGCACCCGGTATTTGAGTCAACCGCTGTAATCTTATGTAATGTATTGGAATTAATAAAAATCCCCTCTTTCGCAGCCAGCGTAATCGTTTCATATTCTGTCTGAACTGTCATTGTCCCCTCTGCGACAAATAAAAATTCAAATTCTTCATGATAGTGCAGTGGTGCCAGTGTTTTTGCATGAGCCGGAAACGTATTGTGATAAACAGCAATGGGAAAATCCCAAGTTCCATGAATAGCCGGCTCAATATAATCGGTTTTTTGCATACTCCTCCATTCCACTCGTTAAAGTCAAAATCGTTTTATTTTTGAATAATATTATTATAGTAATTTCATGTATCCTATTGATATAATCATATCAGAAAAGACAAAATAGTTCAATTATGGAAGGAGGCAGCATATGAAATTTATCAAAGAAGCAAAAGCCCTTATCGGCCGCGAGGGAAATGAATTCATTCAGGTAGAACCCTGGGGACACAATGCCCTTCGCGTAAGAGCAACAAAATATCCAAAATTTACAGGAAACGATCATGCACTTGATTATGTAGATTCCAATGAGACGGACATTGAACTGGATGAACATAGGGCACAGATACACAATGGAAAATTACGGTGCGTTATCGATGAACGGGGTTTTATGGAATTTTATTCCAGAGAAACACTTATTTTAAAAGAATATTACCGTTCCTTTAGCGGAGCCAATGCCCATAGTCCAAGCTTGAAACTGGTAGCAAGAGATTTCAAATCGATTACCGGTGGCGATTATAAAATTACCGTCCGCTTTGATGCCAATGAAAAAGAAAGAATATATGGTATGGGGCAATACCAGCAGCCACATTTAAACTTGAAAGGCTGCATTCTGGAACTGGCACAAAGGAATTCACAAATCAGTATCCCTTTTTATATTTCCAGCTTAGGATATGGTTTCCTTTGGAATAATCCGGGGATCGGAGAGGCCACATTCGGAGCCAACTACACCCAATGGATATCCGAATGCTCCGAAGAAATTGACTATTGGATAACCGCCGATGACACACCAAAAGAGATTATGAAAAATTTTACTGAAGTAACCGGCCGTGCACCGGAATTTCCTGACAATGCCTTAGGATTGTGGCAGTGTAAACTGAGATACCGGACTCAGGAGGAAGTTTTAGAAGTGGCTCGGGAGTATAAAAAAAGAGGTATCCCCTTAGATGTAATTGTCATTGATTTCTTCCACTGGATTCGGCAGGGAGACTGGAGTTTTGATCCAGAATACTGGCCGGATCCACAGGCAATGTTAGATGAGTTAAAAGAAATGGGTGTCCGCTGTATGGTTTCAATCTGGCCGACTGTAGACAGAAAAAGTGTAAATTTCAGAGAAATCATGGATAACGGTTTGTGCATAAGAACCGAACGGGGCTCAATACAGTGCTTCGATTTTCAGGGTGATACTGTTATTTATGATGCTACAAATCCGGAAGCAAGAAAATTTATATGGAAAAAGGCTAAAGAAAATTATTTTAAATATGGAATTGATATGTTCTGGTTAGATGAGGCAGAACCAGAATATGCTGCCTATGATTATGACCATTTCCGCCATTACGCAGGACCGGCATTAAAGGTGGGAAACCAATATCCAAGAGACCACGCAAAAGCCTTTTTTGACGGTCTGAGAGAGGAAGGGCAAACCGATATTGTCAATCTGCTCCGAAGTGCATGGGTTGGCAGTCAAAAATACGCTGCACTTGTTTGGTCCGGCGATATTTTATCCAATTTTGAAGCATTGAGGGACCAATTATCCGCAGGACTGAATATCGGAATGGCAGGCATTCCATGGTGGGTATCGGATACCGGTGGTTTCTTTGGTGACATAACAGCAGACCACTTTAATGAATTGCTCATCCGCTGGTTCCAGTTCTCAACATTCTGTCCGGTGCTTCGTATGCACGGTGACAGAGGGCCTCACAATATTCCTAATTTGTCCGATCTGGATTACGGCGGAGGATTTTCTCCTACCGGACAGCCAAACGAATTATGGAGCTATGGAGAAGAGGCATATCAAATTATGAAAAAATATTTAGATATCCGCTTAGGAATGAAATCCTATATCAAGGAAATTATGAAAGAAGCCAGCGAAAACGGCTCTCCGGTAATCCGAACGATGTTCTATGAATATCCAGAAGATAAAAGATGCTGGGAACTGAACGAACAATATATGTTCGGGTACAAATATTTAGTTGCTCCTGTTCTGTATCAGGGCATGACGGAACGAACCGTATATTTGCCAAAGGGGAGCTGGAAAGATATTCACAACGGAACAATCTATAGCGGAAAAACGGAAATAACAGTTCCGTGTCCGCTGGAAATTATTCCGGTATTTGAAAAACAGTAACAATTCTATCGCTTTCCTAATTCCCAGAAAGCGACGGCACTGGCGGCGGCAACATTGAGAGAATCCACACCGTGGGACATTGGTATCCGAACGGTATAATCTGATTTATCCATTGTTTCTGCAGCCAGTCCATCTCCTTCTGTTCCAAGAATAATAGCTAATTTCTCTTCCGATAAAAGTTTTTCATTATTAATATTGACGGAATTCTCATTTAATGCCATGGCAGCTGTCTGAAACCCCAATTCATGCAAATAGTCCACATCTGTTCTTTCACCCTTTAAAAAAGCCCATGGAATTTGAAATACCGTTCCCATGCTGACCCGGATTGCCCGGCGGTAAAGAGGATTACTGCAGGCGGATGTCAACAGCACACCATCCATATTTAATGCCGCCGCAGAGCGGAAAATCGCTCCCACATTCGTAGGGTTCATGACATTTTCCATCACCGCAATTCGTTTTGCAGCAGCACATACTTCTTCCGCATCTGCTAATGCCGGACGCTGCATGGCACATAACATTCCGCGGGTAAGCTTAAAACCAGTTAATTGTGTCAGTACATTAAATTCTGCTGTATATACAGGAACATCCCCACAGCGTTTCAATATTTCTTTCCCTCGTCCATCTACATGTCTGTGTTCCATAAGGACAGAAACCGGACGACACCCGGCATCCAATGCCCGTTCAATCACCAAAGGACTTTCTGCTATAAAAATTCCCTTCTCCGGCTCGTGGCGGTTCAATAACTGTCTTTCACTTGTTCTGGCATATAAATTTAATTCTGGTGCATGAAAATCAGTAATTTGAATAATGTTCGGCATAGTTTCCCTCTCTTTGTTCTATTTTATATCGAGAACAATTTTTACAATCCTCTTTCATCCCGTCATTTTTCTTATGCACACATATTACACCGATTGCGTTGTACTGTCAAGAATGCTTTTTAACTACTTTTCAGCCAATGGCAGCTATCTTGACTTTATATGATTCACATGATATAATTTTTAAACAGTAACTGCCACCGGGTAGAATATGCGAAAGCATTCGTCACACATCGTTAGGTCTTTGAAGATGTGTACACGAATGCTTATTTTTGTTTTGGAGGTATATATGTTTCTAAACTACTTAAAAACCTTGTTCCATTACTTAGGTAATTGCGAAACTCGCTCAGCTCGTTCGCAATCTTGAATGAAAACAAAGAAGCATTCGCGACAAGCACGAAT
>CANRLR010000007.1 GCA_947631505.1 uncultured Lachnospiraceae bacterium
AAGGTTGAGAATCTGCCGGCAGCCTAGCCAGCAGAACCTCTCATTTTATTTTGTACTAAATCTTGACATAAGACCAGAACCGACATCTTCTTTCAGTCTTTCAATCGAGTGCAAACAAATAAATCACTCAATTCATTTCAATTTATACTCGGTTGCGGAGCCAGCTCCAACTTTTAAAATCAGATTTTCTTCAAGCATCTTATCAATAGTTGTTCTGGCTTGTTGTTTTGTAAATCCACATAACTCTCTAATGACAGAATTTTTTATCGACGTATTTATTTTCAAATACTCCAATATCATCCCTTTGGCTTTAATATATTGTACCGTCTTATCTCTTGTATATTCTACATCAGATTTGACTGCTTCATACACACGCGCTGTTAACATATAACATTTCCCCGACAATTCAATCAAAATTGCCGGACTTTCCTATACAGTAAACAAGAGAGCGAAAGCAACAAATGCTTTCGCTCTCACATATAATGGTATTACCTTATTTCTGCAGCAATTCCTCTGCCAGTGCTTCCATTTGTGCAACGTCAGTTTCTTTCATGGAAGATTTAATCGTTACCATATTATCACACAAGGTCATATTCTTCATTCCCTCAAAAGCTTCCCGCATTTTCTTATTTGCCATTGGTGCCCAGCTTCCATTTTCCAAAAATGCAACTTTTTTATTTTGGAAGTTCTTATGTCCTAAGTGATAAATAAAATCCTGCATGACCGGGAATAATCCCGCATCATAAGTAGCACACGCAACAACCAGCTTGTCATAGCGGAATGCATCTTCAATAGACTCTGCCATATCTTCTCTTGACAAATCACATACAACAACTTTCTTTGCCCCTTTGGCTTCTAAAATCTCCCCAAGCTTTTTAGCGGCCTTCGCCGTATTACCATGAATGGAGCCGTAAGCAATAAGCACACCATCATCTTCTGCCTCATAACTGCTCCAAGTCACATATTTATCAATATAATAGCTTAAATTTTCTTGTAAAATCGGTCCGTGAAGCGGACAGATTTTCTCAATATCGAGTCCTGCTGCCTTTTTCAGCAAAGCAGATGCCTGAGCACCATATTTTCCAACGATGTTAAAATAATATCTTCTTGCTTCACATGCCCAGTCCTCATCCGTATCTAACGCACCAAACTTACCAAAAGCATCTGCAGAGAACAAAACTTTTTCCGTTGACTCATACTCGACCATTACTTCCGGCCAGTGGACCATAGGGGCCATTACAAATGTAAGAGTATGACTGCCGAGCTCTAAGGTATCTCCCTCCGCTACAACTACTTTTTTTCCTTCTACATCCAGTTCAAAAAACTGTGGCAGCATCTGAAACACCTTTGCATTACTTACCAGCTTCATCTCCGGATATTTCTCTACCATCGCCTGAATACTACCGCTGTGGTCTGGCTCCAAATGGGAAACAACAAGATAATCCGGTGTCCTGCCAGCAAGTTCCGTCTCCAGATTAGCAAGCCACTCCTCTGTCTTTCTTGCATCTACGGAATCCATAACAGCAATTTTCTCATCTAATATTACATAAGAGTTATATGAAACTCCGTTCGGTACGATGTACTGGCTCTCAAACAAATCAATGTCTTTGTCGTCTACTCCAATGTAACGAATAGCATCGGAAATTGTAACTTTACTCATCTCTTAATCCTCCTATAAATCCGTTTTTCACATACAATAAGAATATCATTTTCCTTGGACAAAATCAATAGTTTTGTTACGGCTGGTTTGTTACTTGACACAAACCAGCTTTCTCATTACAGTTTTCTTTATCTTATCTCATGAAGTCTCTGCAGCTCACTGTTATGTCCCAGAACAATAAGGATATCCTCTGGCTGCAGTTCATAATCCGGTTCAGGATTCACACTGAGCCTGTCCTTCATACGGATTCCGATAATACTAACACCATATTTATGCCGGATATTCAGAGAACGCAAAGAATCTCCCACCCATGAAGTCGGCACACCAATATCGACAATACTATATTTTTCCGATAATTCAATCGCTTCAAAATAATTTCCGTTCATCAGATGGTTTCCTACCCGAATACCCATTTCCTTATCCGGGGCAATCACCTTGTCTGCCCCTACTTTGCAGAGAATACGTCCCTCCAGATCCGTTGCTGCTTTTGTCATAATAAACGGTACGCCCATCTCTTTTAATTGTATTGTGATCAGCACATTGCTTTCCAGATCATGACCAATGGCTATAATAGCACCATCATAATTCTTTATTCCCAACTGCTTCATTGCCTCGGCATTCGTAGCATCCAGACAGATTGCATGGGTTACATAATCTGCTACCATTTCCAAATTGTTCTCATTCTTGTCAATGATCATAACAGTAGCTCCGGAACTTGCCAGTGTCATCGCTACATGAGAACCGAACTGTCCCATACCAATTACAACAAATTCTTTGCGTTTCATTTTCCCTTCTACCTCCATTCCGAAGTATCTTTTACTTATTCTGCCGTGTAAAAATATGTTTATCGAGCTTATTTTTACACTATTATCCCACACTGACATTTTCTTCCTTGTAGGTCTTTAAATTAATAAACCGCTTTGAGTTAAAAAACAATGCCAAAGAAATCGGTCCAATACGTCCGATATACATCGTAATAATAATAACAATCTTTCCTGCCAGCGTAAGGTGCGATGTCAGATCTCTGGATAATCCGACCGTTGCAATGGCAGATATTGCCTCATACAGGCAATCCAAAAATGATGACGGCTGTACGATTGCCAATGCAATAACAGACAACAGCATCACACTGAGACTGACCATAAAGATAGATAATGCCCGCCTTACGACTGCCCCGCTTACTTTCCGTTCAAACATTTCGGTGTCATTTCGTCCCCGAATAATAGAAATCACCGTCATGAACAAGATTGCAATCGTTGTAGTCTTGATTCCACCTGCCGTACCGGAGGGAGAACCACCAATAAACATAAGCAGACAACAGATAAATGCCGTCGGCGTACGAAGTGCAGTTTGGGATATGGTAAAAAAACCTGCTGTTCTTGTTGTCACTGACTGAAATAATGCCGCTTGCAGCTTCTGCCAAAATGGCAGCGTTCCAAGAGTTGCATCATTATGATACTCCAGAGCAAAAATAATAATAGTTCCACCCGCAATCAAAATACCTGTCATGGCAAGAACCAGTTTGCTATACAGTTTCAAATGATGCAGTGAATCACGCAGACAGGTATATTCACTCCGGTCATAACGAAATACCTCAATTACATTCCACCATACCGGAAATCCAATACCACCAAGTATAATTAAAAACATAGTCGTAAAATTGACAATCGGATTTGCCGCATAATTTGCAAGGCTGTTCTCTCCCAGAACATCCATACCCGCATTGCAAAAAGCAGATACTGCATTAAAGATACTTTTCCATATTCCGATTGCACCATACTCCGGAATAAAAACTGTCATGTAAAGAAGCGCACCGGCCCCCTCCACAACAAAGGTTCCCTTTATAATTTTCTTTATTAAAATAACAAGTCCCTGAATGGTATCCAAATTATATGCTGCCTGAATTAACAGCCTTTCCTTTAAACCTATTTTTCTTCTAAGAACAAGTAAGAAAATGGTAGTAAAGGTAATCACTCCCAATCCACCGACCTGTGCCAGTAAAGCAATCACAACCTGACCGAACAAAGTCCAATGAGAAAAGGTCGGCACCGTCACAAGTCCCGTTACACATACGGATGTTGTGGCAGTAAACAATGCATCTACTGGTGTAGTATACTCGCCTTGTACTGTCGCAAATGGCAGCATTAATAACATTGCTCCCAGTATAATCGCCCCAAGGAATCCAAGCACAATAATACGTGTTGTACTAAATCCTGCGGTTTCTTTTTTTCTTACTTTTATCATTTTCTCCCTCAACTATCTATGTTCTTCCGGAAATCTTTCATAATATCTCTGCTTGTCCTTGTACATGGCTGCTTCTGCCTCTTTCACCAAATCATCAATATCACGAACTACCTCACACCATGCAGCACCAATGGATGCCATTGGCTTTTCCTGTTGCTCCAATTTTTCATGGAACAAATGCACTTTATTTTGAAAATCCTCTTCACGTATATTTTCCTGCCAGACTAAAAATTCATCCCCGCTAATCCGGCAGCAGACGGTTCGTCCAAATGTCTCAACCAACATTTGGGAAAATGCCTTAATAAATTTATCTCCCTCTGCATGGCCTTTTACATCATTGACCTGCTTTAATCCGTTCAAATCGGCAAAAATGATTCCAACCGGAACCGGATTCTCCTGAGAAAAATGGGAAACACAATAGTTGTTATAATAATAACGATTCCATAATCCTGTCATAATATCCGTATTACAGTAATATTCCAATTTCTTTTGATAATGAAGCTCTGACACGTAGATATCATCAATATCCCGGATATATAACATAATCACCTGATTGTCTTCCGAATATTCAATACTGGGAATCAATTCCATTGAAACCCAACGGAACTCTCCCCCTGTCATTCTTCGATAACGGTAGCGGATATACTGGGAACTGTTCTTAAAATGCTTTTTCAAAAAATCGATATTGGTAAAATTCAGATATTCTTGCTTGTCCTCTTCCCACACATTTCCACACATAGCAAATTGATTGAACCAAACCGATGCTTTCTCATCAAAGCCTTGTTCCCGTTTCATCTCATCCCCATAAACTTTTATTATCTCATAACTATCTGTCGTGAGATTGATCTTTACAATTTTATGATAAATCGTAGAGAGTATACGGAGGGAATCTTCCAGCATATGATGGTCATCATCCGATTCTTCCCATCGAAAAATAACCCATGGATTGTCTTTGCCGTAAGTTTTCGGAACTGTAATTACAAATGTGATCCATGTATAAATATCTCCAAACCGTCTCCGATAACTATGAACCAGATGTCTCTTCCCTTTATGAATCTGTCTACAGATATTATCAAAATCGGTATGGCGAAGAAATTCTGAAATGTCCTGTGGATGGATTACTCCTTCCTGTGCAATATTTCTGATATATTCATCTATTTTTTTAGCTTTCAAACATTTCTTCTCGATTGCGGTATCAATCTCTTTAATAAAGACATATTCTCCCGTCTGAATATTTACCTTGGCAACCTTCATTATATCATCCAAAAGTGCTTCCAATACAAAATGTTTATCCAACATTTAGAATCTCCTCCTAACCGACTTTATTTTACACCTGTTAAGGAGAAAAAGCAAATATTCTCGTAAAATGTTTATTTGTATTCAAAATGCTGATAATCCTTTAATGATTTCCAATCTCCGCCCCATGTAAAACCATATTTTTTAAAAATTTTATATACCCGGTCATTCTTGTGTATCATATATTTTTTACATTTCCCCTTACACCTACCTACTCTACGTTCCTTATAAATCTTTCCGTTCGCAGGCTCCACCCTGCCCTTCTTCACGCAGGGATTTATCCTCGGATTCAGGTCAATTGCCAGCCCCATACCATGTTTTGATAATTTGCTGCTCCCGGAAATCAGCCGATAGTTAAAAGCTGACGTATTATTCGCTTCCATAGACGATATATCATTTGCCCCATATTCATCAATCAGTGAAATTTTCTCAATCCGATACTTGATTTGATACAAATCATAGAAAATCTGTGCTGTCTTTTTTGCTATTTTCTTATTGACAATCAACGTTCCCCGGCAAGTCTTTCCCTTCATATTATAGTATTTTACTTTAACAGCCCGAAGCTGGGAAAGTTTTATCTTTGCCCCGCTTTTCGGATAGGAACAACCTGTTATCTGTTTCTTCTGTCTGACCGATAATTCCTTGTAAGTAAATCCCTTTTTGTAAGTAGCTGCCAAACCATTCTTTTCCGATTGTACCGTTAGGGACAGCATGAAACAAAGGATAAAAAAGAATTTCATCCTTTGAAATTTTTTCTCTCTTTTCATCGTTTCCTTATTCCCCCTGCCTTTCTTTCCTGTTCTGTATGCGATTCGATGCCGACTTATCTCCAACTGGCTGGGAACATATACTCTTCCCGGTGCTCCAGCGTATCAAACTCATATCCCTGACTTCTAATATAATCAATAATTTCCCCCAGCACATCTGCTGTATTGTCCATTGTTGCTGAATCATGCAGCAGAATAATCGGCTGATCATACCGGGTAACATCCTTTTTCACATTGTTGTATATGGTACTTTTCGCAACCGTACCTCCTAACGAATCTTCTCCTGATACATTCCAATCATAACTGTGAACACCCATTTTCTTTAATTTTTCATGTAGTTCATCTACAAACGAGCTGACATAACCATTATTGCTTCCCCATGGAAAACGATGCAGGGTAGGCGTCTCACCAGTTATCCGCTCTAAAATTTCTGCTGCCTTATTAAAATCCTCCAAAAAGCATTCTTCATTGCAATACAATACATTTTTTTTATGGCAGTACGTGTGAACACCCACAGCATTTCCCTGTTTTACCATCTGTTTTACCAGCTCTTCTCTTTCTGGTGTAATAGAATTGCCAATTACAAAAAAGGTTGCCACTGCTTTTTTATCCTTCAAGGTTTTCAGAATCTTTATGGTATTATCACTTGGACCATCATCAAAAGTCAGATATGCAATTTTTTTCTCTTTCTCCCCATCTTGCGATTTTTTCTTCTCTTTTAAATTTTTTTGATTCTCTTCTTTTATCTGTGACGCAAATCGAGCAGTGGGGACATATTCCTCACTGCTCGTCTGATTATGTTCAATTTCATAAAACACCAATATACTAAGTAGACAAATACATACAATGTAAGCCGTTTTCCTCATATCAGTCACCTTCCAAAGGTACTTTATACATTATATGCTGTTTCTTCCAAAAGGTTCTTCTTAGTTCGTAATAGTTTCCTGTGTCTCTTTATCAAAGAGATGAATCTTAGAACCGTCCATTGCAATCTTAATCGTATCACCCGGACGTGCTGTTGTACGAGGATTTACACGTACTGTAATATCAAATCCATCTACTGTAAAGTACAAGAATACTTCTGCACCAAGCATCTCGTATACTTTTACAGTTGCTTCTAAAGTAGTTTCCGGAGAATTGCTAATAAACATTTCCTCATCCTTAATATCCTCAGGACGAATACCAAATGTAACAACTTTGTCTTTGTATCCTGCATCTAACAACTTCTTCGCTTTATCAGCCGGAAGCTTAACAGAATTAGAGCCGAACATTAATAATACGTCACCATCTGTCTCAACTACCTTTGCATCGATAAAGTTCATCTGTGGAGAACCAATGAATCCGGCAACAAACAAGTTCTTTGGTTTCATATACAAATCCAATGGAGAATCTACCTGCTGAGTCACACCATCCTTCATTACAACAATACGGGTTCCCAATGTCAACGCCTCTGTCTGGTCATGGGTTACATAAATAATGGTAGTTTCCAATCTCTGATGAAGTTTGGAAATCTCAATACGCATCTGTACACGAAGTTTTGCGTCCAAGTTGGAAAGAGGCTCATCCATAAGGAATACTTTAGGATTACGCACAATAGCACGGCCCATCGCAACACGCTGACGCTGACCACCGGACAGAGCCTTCGGTTTACGGTCTAACAAATGCTCAATGTCAAGGATTTTAGCTGCCTCATGTACTAAACGGTCAATCTGGTCTTTCGGAGTTTTACGAAGTTTCAAACCGAAAGCCATATTGTCATATACTGACATATGTGGATACAAAGCATAGTTCTGGAATACCATAGCAATATCTCTGTCTTTTGGCTCTACGTCATTTACAAGACGGTCACCAATCCATAACTCACCACTGGAAATTTCTTCAAGACCAGCAATCATACGAAGTGTAGTAGATTTACCACATCCAGATGGGCCTACAAAGATGATAAACTCTTTGTCTTCAATCTCTAAGTTAAAGTCCTTAACAGCATGGAAGCCGTTCGGATATACTTTATTGATGTTTTTTAATGATAAACTTGCCATTTTAAATCCTCCTAGGGTTTTTTTGTCTGTTTTTACTATACACTATTTTAGTCAAAAACACTATATCTAAATCCCCTAAATAATTTCATTTTTTTTGTGTATTTTGCATAAAGTCTGTCCCGAAGCCTTCCCCCATTATTTCCCTGACATCCGAAATAATGATGAATGCCTGCTTGTCAATGGTTTTCACCAACCGCCTGATTTTCACCAGTTCCTTCCGGGATACGGCACACATCAATACATTCTTTTCATGAGAAGAATACATACCACGGCCAGACAGGGAGGTCACTCCCCGGTTCATCTCCCGCAGGATTTCTTCCGCTACCTCGTCCGCATAATCGGATACAATATAAAGTAATTTTGCAAACTTCATTCCCTCTATCATGCGGTCCATTAGTTTGGACGTAACAGCCACCGCTACGATCGAATATAATCCGATGCGAATACCGAACACAATCATACCAAATACAACAAGGACACCATCAATCACACCGAGTAAGGCAGCATTATTCATTGCCGGAAACCATTTCTGCAGTATTGTGCTCAACAAATCCGTTCCGCCGGTAGAAGCTCCCCGCCGAAATACAAAGCCCAGTCCGACACCGTTCAGTGCTCCCCCCGACACTGCCGCCATTAGATAATCCTGATGATGAATCGGATACTGCGGTATAACAGCAAGAAAAGCGGTCAGACATAAGGAGGCAAAAACGGTTTTCCTCACATAATGCCAGCCGAACATCGTTCCTGCCAGTAAAAATAAAGGAACATTCAATACGAAAGTCACTACCCATAATGGAATGGGCAGAAAATGCTGTATCAAAATACCAATTCCCGTAAATCCGCCAGTCACCATGGACATTGGCTGATAAATTAAGTTAATTCCTAATGCCATAGAAAAAGTGCCTATGGCAATCATACCATAAGCACTCGCTTTATTGTCCTTCATTTTGATTACCCCGCAATTTCTTTTTGGTAATATAATCATCCATTTTGCGGTTAAATATACGTTTCCTTAAAAATTTTGAATTCGGAATCTGCACCAAGAACTGAAATAGTCCTGCACAGTGAATCTTTCGTATCCATACCGGCACGTGAACATTATCCCGCATAATATGCGGAATTATACTTCCTGCCACCAAACAGAGCTTAGCATTTATCTTGCCCTTGTTGTTTACAAGCCACTCTTCCTGTTCTGTGCTGTCCATTGACAAAATAATAACATCGGGAAGTTTTGTATTAATATCATTTATCAGAGCTTCTTCTGCAACATTACCATCCGCTGCATACACACCTAAAACATTTTCCTTTGAAAAATGCCGGGTCATATACCGGTATATCCCTTTTGCTTCTTTTTCGCTGCGAAGCACTAAATAAAAGGTTCTGTCTTTCACCTTGAGCGGTTCCATGAGTTCTAACATGCTCCGATAATCTACCACCATTCCTCCGGTTTCCAGAACCTCTACATGGTGGGCTGACAATATCGCTTTTTCGCCCGGTAATACCATGTCTGCCTCAGCAAGGACCTCTTGTACAATTTCATTTTTTTCACAAGTATCAATATAATCAACAGAGATCATATGGACAACATTCAGGATATCATTGGACAAGTATCCTGCTACTTCGGCTTCCAGAGTTTCCTGTGTCAGAAGATCCAGTTCCAAGCCCATAATCCGCACTTTCGTTCCCATAATTCTCTTATGCCTCCTTACAGAGCATCCTCTGTCCCCAGTATAATTTCAATATCTGCACCATTTGTCAGATTGGAGGATACTTTCACTGCTGCATTTTTGAAATACTTTAGTAAATCCTTGCCCCATTTTTTCTTCTTCACATAAATGGTTGTTGAGGTCTGTTTATTCCCCATAAAATTACCAACATCAATATCACTGTACCCATCCGCCTGTAATTTCTGTTTATAAGTAGATGCCAGTCCGTTAATTCCGGTAGCATTGGTTACCTGAATCTTGCAGTTTGCCGAAGAAACACTGCTCGTGCTTCCTCCCGTACTCAGAGAGCCTTTCACAATTGCCTGCTCTGAGGTATAAGCATCTGCTTCCCATATATTATTGACCAATTTAGCAGTTTTCTTACCATTAATTATAAAAGATTGACCATTCTTCTCCCCGTATATACCGTGCACACGAATGTATTCTCTTTTCACGCCAAGAAGGCTTTCCGCATAATTCTGCTTTTGGGAAAGGGTTGCATCACTGATTAACTCATCCCATCTGGATTCCATAAAATCTTCCATATCCCCTTTAGACTTACATTTTGCCGCCTCATTCAAAAGAGTCTGGCTCGGCATGTACAATGGTTCCTTTTCCGATTTCTTTTGAAAATACGCATCGAACTTTCCCGATGGCAATGCCGTAAAATAGCCGATGTCTACATCCATTACTTCCTGAAGAATCAGAATTCCGTACTCATAAGCCACATCACCGGAAAAATAATCATTAATATCGGACAAAGTTGCTAACTGCGGTGCCTTCTGACTCACTTCAATAAACTCTGCATAGGTATTTTGTGAAATTGAGATCTGGCTGTTCACTGGTATTGTTATATAGGAAAGATTCTTTGTATTTTCATCAAATAGCTCTAACACCATAGCCTTGATTTTTTTTGTCTTCTCATCATAGCTGTAAATGAGATTGCTGGATTCATTTCCTGTATTGACTGTAATCACATGGGTATAGGCAGTACTTCTCTCTATCCGTGAAGTCTGCTTGTAATAAAGCATCGTCAGATAATAGCTCAATACTCCCACACCAAGCAATAAAGCAATAATACCAATAGTTTTAAAAAAATTAATAAAAAAAATACTGGCAACACTTTTCTTCTTCATGCTTTCCTCCGCAAATTTTTTTAGATTTTTTCATTATATCAGATATGGTAAAAATACACAAGTTTTTTGAGGAGAATCCAGTTTTAAAAGGTAAAACAGCAATCAATCATTCAGATACTTTTTTAGGACACGGGCAATCTCGTTAATGTCGACAGGCTTTGCTACGTGGGCATTCATGCCGTGGTCCAAACATTTCTGTATATCATCCGAGTATGCGTCCGCCGTCATCGCGATAATCGGCAGCACGGCGTCTGGCCGGCTCATGGCACGGATTGCATCGGTCGCCTCATAGCCGTTCATAATAGGCATTCGGATGTCCATCAGAATGGCGTCATAGTATCCGGATTCGGAGTTCTGGAACAGCTCAGTGCAGACCTTGCCGTTTTCCGCCCACTCCAGCTCAAAACCGAGATCACTCAACAACTCATTTGCGATTTCCCAGTTCAGTTCGTTGTCCTCCGCAACTAGAATGCGCCTGTTGGAGAATAGGAGCGCGTGTTCCTCCTCCACGGGCTGATCATCCTCGTCATCCACATAAGGCTTCAAACCATAGAACAGCGTGGAGCGAAACAGTGGTTTCATCAGGAAACCGCTGATTCCCGCTGCCCGGGCCTCCTCTTCAATTTCACTCCAGTCGTAGGCGGACATCAACAGGATAGGCACATCGTCGCCCAGCTGCCTGCGCAGCTCCCGTGCGGTCTCAATGCCGTCCATGTCTGGCAGCTTCCAATCCAACAATATGACGTGATAATCCTTGTGTTCCCTGTGATGCCGGATAGCCATCTCTACGGCATCCTCGCCGTCCAGCACCCACTCCGCCCGGATACCGATGGAGCGCAGAGAATCGACAGTGCTCTCGCACAGCTGGCGGTCGTCATCCACCACCAGCATGACCCAGTCGGGCAGAATCATGTCCTCCACCCGCTCTTCCGCACGCATCAGATCCAAAACCACGTGAAACTCCGTGCCCACGCCCTGCTGGCTTTTTACTATGATCTCGCCCTTCATGGCGTCCACGATATACTTGGTGATGGCCATTCCCTGACCAGTGCCCTCGGTGCGGTGGATGCGCTTATTGTCCTCCCGGGCAAAAGATTCGAAGATATGCTGGCGGAATTCTTCCGACATTCCGATGCCGTTATCTTTCACATAGAGGTGGACGCGTACATACTTCTCCCCCTTGGGCGACTCCTCCTCGTGGAGGGACACCTCAATCAAGCCGTTCTCCGGCGTGAACTTGATGGCGTTGGAAAGCAGGTTCAGCAGCACCTGATTGAGACGCACGCTGTCGCAATGCACGTTCTCCGAGAGGATGTTGAAGATGGAGATGTTGAACCTCTGATGCTTCGCCTTTACCTGTGGCTGCACGATACTCATGATGCTCTCCATAATCTCCCGCAGGGATACAAACTCCTCATTGAGTGTCATCCTGCCGCTCTCAATCTTGGACATATCGAGCACGTCGTTGATCAGCCCCAGCAAATGCCGGCTGGACATGGTGATCTTCTTCAGACAGTTCTGCACCTGCTGCGGGTCATCCATGTGCGCCGTGGCGATGGCCGTCATGCCCACAATGGCATTCATAGGCGTGCGGATGTCGTGGCTCATGTTCGAGAGGAACTCTCCCTTGGATCTGCTGGCAATTTCGGCCTCCTGTCTGGCCTCCTCCGCCAGTTGCTTTGCTTTCTCCAGCTCCCTCACCTGCGCCCGGTTCAGGATGAAATACCACACGAATACAGCAATCAGGGACAGAAGAATGACTGCACAGACTGTCGCGGAGGCGACAATGGAGCGCGTTCCCAGACTCTCCACCGATTCATTCAGTGAACCGTAGGGCATCAGCGTCACCAGATACCACACACTGTTGGGCAGGCTGGACGCATACATATGGTTCAGCTCTCCGTTGACCTGAACCATGGTGGAATAATCACTGCCGGCTTTCATGGCTGTCTCAAACTCGGTAATGTATTCCTCCGGGGTCTGTCCGTTCGTCTCCTCGTATACGGCGCGGACCCGGTCAAAATAGTTGTTCCGCACTGCGGCGGAATTGCGTACCACGAAAGTGCCATCCTTGCGGATGACAAAGGAATAGACGAGGGCGTCCTCCTGCTCTAAGGAAAGAATCTCGGACAAATAGCTGATAGGCAGCTCACCCACCATGGCAATGCAGTTCTCCATGCCCGGAATGTTGAGTCTGACAGGTGCACACATCAGCACCACCTGTTCCCCGGAGCCATTGCGGCCGACGGCAACCCGGCCCTCCCCATTTTTAAACGTCTCCACAAGTGATGTGCTCTCGGAGGTCTGAATCGAATCTCCGTAGATTGTCTCGAAATTCCCCTCGTCGTCACACCAGCTTACTGACTCGTAGCTCCGGCTTTTCCCATAGTAAGTCATCCACTTGAGATATTCCTCCTTGCTGCTCTCACACATAGGAGGAATGTTTTCGGCAAATGTTGTCATCGGAATCAGGCATTGTTCACTGATGGCATCGAAATGCTTGGAGATACGTTCATTGATATTAGACATGTATATGTTACCCAGCTGAGTGACAGCCTGATCATTCTGCCAGTTCAGGTAAAGTGCCAGTGCCGCAAACGCTGCGACGCACACAAAACACACTGCTGCCAGACTGCCGGTCAGGAAATGTTTAATCTTATCCTTCATCTTTCCGTTTCCCCTCCAAAATTGTTCGTTCCTGTAATGTTTCTTTTAAAACCGCCATAAGTTTTGCAATATCGATCGGTTTTGCGATATGACCGTTCAGTCCGGCATCCAGTGCCTTCTGCCTGTCTTCTTCAAAGGCATTCGCAGTCATCGCATAAATCGGTATATTTGCCTTGTCCCTGTCCTCCAGTGCACGAATGCGGCGCGTTGCCTCGTAGCCGTCCATGTGCGGCATCTGTATGTCCATAAGGATTATATCGTAATGCCCTGCGTCCACGGTCTCCATCTTCTCAACGGCCACGGTCCCGTCTCCGGCTAGATCAACCGAGAAACCCTGCTCCTCTAAAATAGTCGCCGCAATCTCCTGATTCAACTCGTTGTCCTCCACCAGAAGGATATTTTTGCCTGCGAAAGCCTCGTCAGGCGATTCCTCTGCCTTCTCCGCCACTTCTTCCTCCTCGATAGGCTTCAAAAGGGCCTCCCGGAGTTCCGACATGAACAACGGCTTCGAGCAGAAAGCCGTGACGCCCGCTTCCCGTGCCTCCTCTTCAATCTCCGTCCAGTCGTAGGCTGTCAGGATAATGATAGGCTTGCTGTCACCGATGATCGCACGGATACGCCGGACGGTCTCGATCCCGTTCATGTCGGGCATTATCCAGTCAATGATGTAGGCGCTGAATTCGTCGTCATTCTCTATGGCAAGTTTTGTACGAAGGACGGCCTCCTTCCCAGACGTGGTCCAATCCGCCCGCATACCGATTTTTCCAAGCATCCGAGTAATGCTCGCACAGGTGTTGAAATCATCATCGGCAACCAGTGCGTGCAGCCCGGCAAGCTTTGGTATGCACTCACAGTGCAGGGGAGTTTCACTAATGCGAAACTGCAGGCAGACCGTAAACTCCGATCCCTTGCCGACCTCGCTCTCCACGGAGATGGTCCCGCCCATCATGTCCACAATATTCTTTGTGATCGCCATGCCAAGACCGGTGCCTTGAATGCCGCTGACGGTGGAGGTCTGCTCCCGCGTAAATGCCTCAAAGATGTGCTTCTGGAACTCCATGCTCATACCGACACCGGAATCCTTCACCCGGAACATGTAGCTGGCGTACCCGTTAGGTGCGTCGTCCTTCTCGATCACGCGAATACTGATCATACCGCCCGGCTCTGTGAACTTCACGGCGTTGCTGATAAGATTCAGCAGAATCTGGTTCAGTCGCAGCTTATCGCAGATGATATCCTCATGAACCACGTCAACGGTGTCTATGAACAGTTCAAGCTGCTTTGCGTGTACGTTGGACTGGATGATGGTTCTGAAATCATGCAGCACATCCGGCAGATGCACTTCCTTTTCCTCGATCTTGACCTTACCACTCTCAATCCGGCTCATATCCAGAACATCGTTTATCAGGGAAAGCAAGTGTTCACTGGAGACGGATATCTTCCCGAGATAGTCCGCAACCTGCTTTTTGTTGTCAATATGTGCTGCTGCGAGGGCGGTAAAACCGATGATAGCATTCATCGGGGTCCTGATGTCGTGGGACATGTTGTTGAGGAAGGTGGTCTTGGCCTTGTTCGCATGTTCCGCTGCAGCCAGTGCGTCCTGAAGAATTTTTCTCCTCTCCTCCTCCTCCCTGACTTCCGCATCGGCATTGCGGATACCCATAATCAGATGCCGCCTGTCGTCGCCCGCCGTGACGAACTTCACCTGATAGTGATGGACTTCGCCCTCCAGCGTCGCCCGAAAGGGAAGCACCAGTGCATCCGCATCTTTCAGCGCACATTTAAGTGCCGCTGCGGACACCTTCTCCTGAAACGCCTCCCGTTCCGTCGGATACACATACTTTTCAATAATCCATGCCCACGTCTGATCATATGGATTGGATTTCCTGCTGTCATCATCGACCATCTCGCCACGCGACTTAAAGGCAACGGACGTGTTTTCCTCCAGATCGACCTGACTGATTTCCGTATAATCGAGACTGAGCGCCCTGAGGATGTCCATCTGCTTCAACTTGATTTTCGTCTCCCTCTCCTCGGAGACATCCATAAAGCTGACCACCGCGTGGTTACCGTCAACGCTGCGATTCACCTCAAAACGCAGCCAACGCACACCCTCTTCCGAAAGTTCCCGGACCACCACCGAGTATCGGGGTTCTTTTTGAAGCCGTTCCCGCATTGTCCCGATCTGGCTGGCCTGAAAAAGTTTTTCCTGATCATCCTTGTGTATATAACCACGGATAAAGTCGGAAATGCCTTCCCATTTATTGTCCCGATTGAAGTGCTCCTCAAAGAACTTATCGTGATTGAACACCGAATATGTTCCCGACTTGAAATCCACATAATAAGTAGCTACGAAAATATGGCTGTAAGCGTCAAAAAAGCCGATAGACCTCTCGATCTGCTTCTTCATGTGCTCGCTCTCCACGCCCACTTTGTGGCGCGTCACGCAGAATTTCCCCCCTGTCAGCTCGCAAAAAGCGGCCTCCACAAACCCATCGTAGAAAGAATCATAATACACCACAGATGGACTGTCCGAGAAATCCGCAATTGGACAATGGGTGCACGGCTTGTCCCGGTTCATGATGGCCCGGTAGCACAGATCACCCACTTGGATTCCCGGATAGAGATCCGCCACCGCCTTGTCAAATTCCACAAGACGAAAATTACGATCTATGATATAGATATTGTTCTCATAATTTATATTCATTCGTTAGCCTCCCAACTTTTTTCAGCGGCAGGGCACAACCGTAAGACGCCCCAACATTCATTGGGCATATCTTTCTCCCAAAATGCACTTTTATTATACTCATTGTGTACTGTAATGTCAATATTCTGGGCAATTACAAACGACATCTTGAATCCTCCCCCCTTTTCCTTTACAATAGTATTGATTCGATAGAACAAAACAGGGAGGTTGTCAATACTATGGAAACCCAATATGCAGTTATTACAGGAGCTTCCGGCGGAATCGGGGGGGCTATTGCGAAACGGCTGGCGGCAGAAGGCTATGGATTAGCTCTTTTAGGAAACCATTCTGCCAACCAGTTAGCAGCTGTAGAAAAAGAATGTAAAATGAACTTACAGGAAGTCGGAAGTTGTGCCCCGGTCGTCAGCCGGACAGGAGATCTGGGCAATTCCTCTACCGTCAGTAAACTTATGAATGAAATTCTCACGGTTTTTCCGCAAATTGATTTACTAGTAAACTGTGCCGGTATTTCCTATATAGGACTGCTGTCTGATATGACCGATGACGACTGGAATAATATAATTCAAACAAACCTTTCTTCCGTATTCTACTGTTGTCGTTCTATCCTGCCGCACCTTGTCCATAAAAAAAAGGGACGCATCCTCAACCTCTCCTCTGTCTGGGGAAATTCAGGTGCATCCTGTGAAGTTGCTTATTCCGCCACAAAGGGCGGTTTAAATTCTTTTACGAAAGCTCTTGCAAAAGAACTGGCTCCCAGCGGCATCACGGTAAATGCTCTTGCCTGTGGCATGATTGATACCCCTATGAACCACGGTTTCTCCGAAGATGAGATTCGCGACATCTGCGAGGAGATTCCAATGGGACGTATGGGTACACCGGAGGAAATCGCAGAGATGATCGTTCTTCTTGCCAAAGCTCCTGTTTATCTGACCGGACAGGTTATTACAATAGATGGCGGCTGGGTCTTATAACCACTTTCTATGAACCAATAATCGTTCCGCCGCCAAGTACATCTGTCTCGTCATAGAGCACTACTGCCTGCCCCGGTGTTACCGCACGTACCGGCTCCGGAAACACCAGATCAAGTCTGTCATCTCCGACATCAGAAATAATCGCTCTGGCTCCCTCATGGTTGTAACGGATTTTTGCAATCACTTCCTGCCCCTTTTCAAACTGTTCCACTGCCATACAGTTGATAGCATCTGCTGTCAGATGTTCCGTAAAAACATCCGTATTTTTCCCTAATACCACTTCATTCGTATCCGGACGAATCTCGACAACAAAAACCGGTTCTCCAAAAGCAATTCCTAATCCCTTTCTCTGGCCGATTGTATAATGTCCGATTCCCTTATGCTGCCCGAGAATTTTACCATCTATAGATACAAAATTCCCCGGCTTTTCTACCTCTCCCGTCTCCTCCTCAATAAACCGGGCATAGTCATTGTCCGGCACAAAACAGATTTCCTGACTATCCGGTTTGTGTGCCACTTTTAGGTCTGCTTCTTCTGCCAGTAACCGGATTTTCTCCTTTTCATACCCGCCCACCGGAAACAACGTGTGCGAGAGCTGTTCCTGTGTCAGGTTATAAAGAGCATAGGTCTGGTCTTTTCGGATGGATTCCGAGCGCCGCAGGGTATACCGTCCATTTTCCAACCGATGAAGTCTTGCATAATGTCCGGTAGCAATATAATCTGCCCCGATCGCAAGACTTTTGGTGAGAAGAGATTCCCATTTCACATATCGGTTGCAGGCAATGCAGGGGTTAGGTGTTCTGCCGGCACGGTATTCCCGTACAAAATAATCAATCACATTTTTCTGGAATTCTTTGCGAAAATTCATTACATAATACGGAATGTCCAACTGCGCTGCCACACGTCGGGCATCGTCTACCGCACTAAGACCACAGCAGCCACCTTCCCGCTCCGTCGTACAAATCTCTTCTTCCTGCCAGATCTGCATCGTAACACCGATTACATCATATCCCTGCTTTTTTAAAAGGTAGGCAGCAACGGAGGAATCTACTCCTCCGGACATACCTACCACTACCGTTTTACTCTTCATCGTTAATATCTGCTTTTGGTTTTTCCAATCCTTCAATCGTAATATTATGCTTTTCCGCATAATCCCACAGTGCAGCATGGATTGCTTCCTCTGCCAGCAGCGAGCAGTGTACCTTTACTGGCGGAAGTCCGTCCAATGCTTCCATGACCGCCTTGTTCGTCACCTGCAGTGCCTCATAAATTGTCTTTCCCTTTACCAGCTCTGTTGCCATGCTGCTTGTTGCCACAGCTGCACCACAGCCAAAGGTTTTGAATTTGCATTCCTTAATAATTTTCGTTTCCTCGTCGATATCCAAATACATTCTCATAATATCGCCGCATTTTGCATTGCCGACCGTTCCTACTCCACTGGCATTTTCAATCTCTCCTACATTTCTCGGATTTGAGAAATGGTCCATTACCTTTTCACTATACATTCTATCTTCCTCCTTACTCTTATGCCTGTTGTTTCACAAAATCCTCATACAATGGTGACATACTGCGAAGTCTCTCAACAATTCCTTTCAGATTATCCACAACGTAATCTGCATCTTCCTTTGTTGTTTCCTCCGACAAAGTCAGCCGCAGAGAACCATGGGCAATTTCGTGAATCAACCCAATGGCAAGTAATACATGGGACGGATCCAGTGAACCCGATGTACAGGCAGAACCACTGGACGCACAAATCCCTTTTTGGTCTAACATAATTAAGAGAGATTCTCCCTCAATAAAGCGAAAACATACATTAACGTTGTTCGGCAGCCGCTTCTCTCTGTGCCCGTTCACCTTTACGAACGGAATTTCTTTTTCAATGCGGGAAATCAAATAATCTCTTACCTCAATTTCTTTTTGCGCAAACGATTCCATATTTTCTGTCATAAGCTTCGCCGCTGCTCCCATACCGACAATCCCCGGTACATTGTGAGTTCCGGCACGACGAGCCCGCTCCTGAGCTCCGCCATGAATGAATGCTCCTAATTTCAAGCCATTTCTCATATACAAAAATCCAATGCCCTTTGGGCCATGAAACTTATGTCCACTGGCACTCAGCATATCAATATTCATATCTTCTACATCAATCGGCACATGAGCGAATGCCTGCACCGCATCTGTATGAAATAATACACCGTGTTTTTTTGCAATCGCACCAATTTCTTTTACTGGTTCTATTGTTCCGATTTCGTTATTGGCAAACATGATTGTAATCAGAATCGTATCTGGACGAATGGCATTCTCCAAAGCCTCCAGAGAAATAAGTCCATCCTCATCCACATCTAAATAAGTGACCTCATAGCCATTTCTCTCCAGCCAGTCACAGGTATGAAGAACCGCATGATGCTCAATTTTAGACGTAATAATATGTTTTCCTTTATTTTTATATGCCTCAGCCGTTACTTTGATTGCCCAGTTGTCTGCCTCGCTTCCTCCTCCGGTAAAATAAATCTCAGAAGATTTCGCATGCAGAATCTCTGCAAGCTGTTCTCTGGCATCGTCCACTGCCTTTTTCGCCTTGCCGGCAAAACTATAAACACTGGATGGGTTGGCATAATTCTCCATCATATATGGTTTCATTGCTTCAAAAACTTCTGGCTTAACTGCTGTTGTTGCAGCGTTATCAAGATATATTAAATCGCTCATTATAGTACCTCCACTCATTTCCTATAATTTCGATAGGAATTTTTCAATACATCTTAATTATATCAACTTTAAAACTGATGTCAAGAGTGTCGTTTCAGTAATTCCTTCCCCAGTCGGTATTCGGGGAAAAAAGTGCCTACCAACTGCCAGAATCTTTTATTATGGGATGGTTCATGCAGATGCGTCATCTCATGTACCACAACATATTCCAGACATATGGGTGACATCTCTGCCAATTGAATGTTAAGACAAATTTTTTTCTTCACAATATGACAGGAGCCCCAGCGGGATTTCATTCGGCGGAAGGTCCATACCTCTACCTGTTTACCTACAATCGTTGTATACTTTTCAATCAATTCAGGAAGAACTTTTTTAATTTCCTCCTGATACCACCTGTCTAATTGTTTTCTTCGTTCTACTTCTGTAGATTTTGCTGGCACTCTCATATAAATCACTTTTTTATCCTGATGCCGGCGCAATTCTGTCAGAGGACGCTTCATTGAACGCTCTACGTATAATTCATATGCTTCTCCCCACAAGAAATGCATCTCTCCCGTCACATACCGATAATCCCTTCTCCCTTTTCCTGCCAGAGTTTCCTGCTGCTTTTTCTGAATCCATTCCTGATGGTCAAGAACAAATCTCTCGATCTGCTCATCCGTCAGCCCCACCGGGACATTAACCAGAACCATCCCATCCTGTTCCCGGATTCGTATATATAAATTTTTAATGTTTTTCTTCGTTATAAGGCAGGATATTCCTGCGATTTCACATAAAGCTGCTTGTTCTATCATATCATTCCTATTGATTATCTGTACTTTTACTTATATTTTTAACCAAAAGTTTCTTCCCTGCCACAGTAAAATGAATTTCATATCCGGCAAAATGCAATCCGTATACCCGTTCTCTGTCTGACTGATAGGCAGGTCTTGGATCTTCTGCCAAAATTCCCCGCAGAGCTTTTTGTTTCTCCGTTGGAATTTTTTCAAGCTGTTCTTCTGGTATTTCTACCGTCAGATGATAATCTTCGTTCCTCGCCGAAAATCCGGCTTTTGCTTCTGGTATACAATCAACATGCGGAAGATAGGGTTTTATATCATAAATGGGCGTGCCTTCCAATAAATCTGCTCCTGCTACGGTTATTACAGGCCCCCATTCCTTTTTATTTTCTATTTTCTTAATTTTCACACAGGATAATCCAATCCCGTTGGACCGAAAAGGAGAACGTGTGGCAAAAACCCCCATTCGCTCATTACCACCGAGCCTTGGCGGCCGTACCGTAGGAGACCAGTCCTCCCGGATACTTTCCGAAAATTGCCACAGCAGCCACAGGTGAGAAAAGTCCTCCAGCCCCCGTAGTGCATCTAAATTCCGGTATTCCGGTTCAAAAACAATTTTTCCCTCTAATTCTTCGACAAGGCCGCTCTGTCTTGGTATACCAAATTTTTCTTTAAAATCCGTGTGGATTTTCGCGATAATTTTCATTGGCACAGTTGTCATTGAAATCTCCTTTACGTTTAAAGAGAGAGCCGCATAAAATGCGACTCTCCTATTTATTTCAACTCAATATTCAATTCCTGTGTGGCAATTTTTATCTTAATGCCACTCCCATTCACGAATTTCCGGAAGATCCTGTCCGTACTCAGCGATATACTGTTTGTGCTCAACCAGCTTATCATTCATCTGCTGAATCAGGAATGATCCCTTGTTACCAAGCTGTGGCAGATGCATAATAGCATCTTTTACAAGGTTGAAACGGTCGATTTGGTTCTGAACACGCATATCGAATGGAGTCGTAATTGTACCTTCCTCCAAATAACCATGAACCGATACATTTTTGTTTGCACGCTCATAAGTCAACTCATGAATCAAGGTCGGATAACCATGGAATGCAAAGATTACCGGTGTATCCTTTGTGAACAGAGCATCGTACTCGCGGTCGGAAAGTCCGTGCGGATGTCTGCTGTCAGACTCAAGTTTGAACAAGTCAACAACATTGATTACACGAATCTTTAGGTCTGGCATTGCATCACGAAGAATAGTTGTTGCTGCCAATGTCTCCAGAGTAGGAGTATCACCACAACATGCCATAACCAAGTCTGGCTCTTCATTCTGGTCATTGGAAGCCCACTCCCAAACACTAATACCCTGTGTACAGTGTTTAACAGCCTGTTCCATCGTCAACCACTGTTTGCTTGGGTGTTTAGAGGCAACAATTGCATTGACATAGTTCTTACTCTTCACACAGTGGTCAAAACAGGAAAGCAGGCAGTTTGCATCCGGTGGTAAATACATACGAACAACGTCTGCCTTTTTATTTGCCAAATGGTCTAAGAATCCCGGATCCTGATGTGTAAATCCATTATGATCCTGCTGCCATACATTGGATGTCAGGATAAAGTTCAAAGAAGCAATCGGCTGTCTCCAGGAAAGCTGGTTCGTAACTTTCAACCATTTTGCATGCTGTGCTGCCATGGAGTCAACAACACGGATGAATGCTTCATAACTAGCAAAGAATCCATGACGTCCTGTCAACAGATAAGCTTCTAACCAGGCTTCACACATATGCTCAGACAGCATACCGTCCATGATACGGCCATCCTGTGCCAGACAATCGTCATTGTCATACATCTCTGCGTTCCATGCACGATTCTCAACCTCAAAAGCATGATACAGACGGTTCGACATAGACTCATCCGGTCCGAAAATACGGAAGTTCTTATTCTCTTCGTTCAATTTGAAAATATCACGGACATACGCACCGAGCTCAATCATATCCTGAGCCTGAGTCTTACCCGGCTCTACCTCTTTTACTCCATACTCACGGAAATCAGGAAGGCGAAGGTCTTTTAACAGCAAACCACCATTTGCATGTGGATTTGCCCCCATACGGGCATTTCCCTTTGGTGTCATTTCTTTGATTTCATCTTTTACGCTGCCGTCCTCATTGAAGAGTTCTTCCGGTTTGTAGCTTAACAACCATTCCTTCAACTGGTCTAAATGCTCTGGTTTTTCCATAGACATCGGTACCTGATGAGCACGGAAAGAATCTTCGATCTGAAGTCCGTCTACTACTTTAGGACCTGTCCATCCCTTCGGTGTGCGAAGTACAATCATTGGCCAGATCGGTCTGGTAGCATCGTTATTCTCACGGGCATTCTTCTGAATATCCTTAATCCTCTCAATACAGATATCCATCGTCTCAGCCATGAGTTTGTGCATTGTCATTGGATCGGAACCTTCCACAAAATGTGGCTCCCATCCACATCCCTTGAAGAAGTTCTCAACTTCCTCATGAGAAAGACGAGCAAATACAGTAGGATTACTGATTTTGTATCCATTCATATGAAGAATAGGCAATACAGCACCATCATTAATTGGGTTCAAGAATTTATTGGACTGCCAGGAAGTTGCCAATGGACCTGTCTCAGACTCACCGTCTCCGACTACAGGAACTGCAATCAGATCCGGATTATCAAATACAGCACCAAAAGCATGAGCGACAGAGTAACCAAGTTCTCCACCTTCGTTAATAGAACCCGGCGTCTCCGGTGCACAGTGACTCGGTACTCCGCATGGGAAAGAGAACTGCTTGAACATTTTCTTCATACCTTCGATATCCTGAGAAATGTTCGGATATACTTCACTATATGTTCCCTCAATATATGTGTTTGCAATTTGGAAGTTTCCGCCATGACCGGGACCGGAAATATAAATCATATCCAAGTCATAACGTTTAATAACACGGTTACAGTGTGTCCAGACAAAGTTCTGTCCAGGCACTGTTCCCCAGTGTCCTACAATTTTTTTCTTTACATGGTCCATCGTAAGTGGCTCACGTAATAATGGGTTATCAAGCAAGTACAACTGTCCTGCTGACAAGTAGTTTGCCGCACGCCAGTATGCGTCCATTTTCTGAAGCATTTCGTCGCACAAAGGCTGCTTCTCAAGGCAAGTATTTTCGCTCATAATGAACTCCTTTCGACATTTTTTCATGTTAATACAATTATTATTATATAGGCAAAACTTAATTTATTCAATAATTTTTTTGTTTTTGTTAATTTTTTGTCATTGTGAACAAAAAAGGGGGTAAAAACGTATATTTTTTGGCACACTCTCTGTGAATGGTCCCTTACCTCTCCGCAGCCGTCCAAGCAAGCAGCAATTCCCTTTCTCCGGTACTTTCATCCACACGTTCCGACTGCACCTTAAACCCCTGTTTCATATAAAAACGAACGGCACGGGAATTTTTCTCGTAAGCAGCCAAGGATAAACTGCCATGCCTGCTCTTCATGTAATTTAACAGTGCTGTTCCAATTCCTTTGCCACGGGAATTCTCCTTGACAAAGAGTCCTAAAACAAAATCCTCCATCACTCCGATAAAACCTGCGATTTTCTCCTGTTCTTCAAAGACATAAACAGTCGCTAGATTCATCACACGGCTGACTTCTGTAAAATTACTCCGCCAGTATCTGGCTGGTATAAAATCATGACACTGCAAATTACTGATAAGCCATATTTCCATAACCTGTTCCTTATCTTTTTCTTCAAATTTGCGGATCATTATTTTCTCCATCCCCTTCTTCCCTTTATTTTTTCTTTTTCACTGTTTTTGCCGGAGTCTTGATACAATTGAAAATCTGAACAGACAGCGGTGCTAATTTGAACTCTAACGAATTGGCTCTTCCGTCCCATTTCACTTTTTTGGACTGCTTCATCCGCGGATTAATCATACCACTGCCGCCAAATTCCTCGGCATCACTGTTAAATATTTCTTTATATTTTCCGTTAAACGGAACCCCTACCTTAAATTTCTCATGGGCGACCGGCGTAAAGTTACATACAACTAAAAGAGTTTCTTCTTTACACTTTCGCACAAAAGCAATCACACTGTTATCTGCATCCAGTGTGCTGATCCACTCAAAGCCTGCCGGTTTAGAATCCTCTTCATACAGAGCCGGATGTGCCAGATAGAAGGAATTCAACAGACTGACATACTGACGGAGCCGCTCATGCTCAGAGGTCTCTCCATCTACCGTCTTCAAAAGATCCCAGTCTAATTCTCTCTCTTCGCTCCATTCCCTCTCCTGTCCGAATTCCTGTCCCATAAAGATTAATTTTTTTCCGGGATGTGCCGCCATATAACCATAGGTCAGGCGGAGAGAGTCAAATTTCTGTTTTCTTGTTCCCGGCATTTTGGTAAACATTGAACCTTTCAAATGTACGACTTCATCGTGACTGAATACAAGAATAAATTCTTCCGAATACTGGTATACCATACTGAATGTCAGCATTCCATGGCGCCCCTTCCGGAACAGTGGATCCGTACGGATATATTCCAGATAGTCATTCATCCAGCCCATATTCCATTTGAAATCAAATTCCAGACCATCTTCTTTGACCGGTCCGGTAATCTTCGGCCATGCCGTAGATTCCTCTGCCACAGAGATCGTTCCGTCTTTTCTCGCATGAATCTTCTGATTCAATTTCTGCAAAAAGGCAATGGCTTCCAAGTTTTCATTTCCGCCATACATATTGGCAATCCATTCCCCATCCTTTTTTCCATAATCCAAATACAACATGGATGCCACTGCATCCATACGCAGACCATCAATATGATACTTTTCCAGCCAGAACAGGGCATTGGCAACAAGGAAATTTATCACTTCCGGTCTGCCATAATTATAAATCAAGGTACCCCAATGAGGATGCTCGCCCTGTCTCGGATCCAAGTGCTCATACAGGCATGTCCCGTCAAACCTTGCCAGACCATGTTCATCTTTCGGAAAATGTGCCGGTACCCAGTCAAGAATAACACCAATTCCATTCTGATGAAGCAAGTCCACAAACTGCATAAATTCATCCGGTGTACCATAACGGGATGTCGGTGCGTAATATCCTGTGACCTGATATCCCCATGAACCATCAAACGGATGCTCCATAACCGGCATCAGCTCGACATGGGTATACCCCATCTCTTTGCAGTAATCAACCAGCTTCGGTGCTATTTCCCGATATGTATAAAATGCATTCTTTTCTTCTACTCCCTCAATTACCGGCTTGCGGAAGGAGCCGAGAGATACTTCATAAATCAGCATCGGTTCTTTTTTTGCTTTCCACTTTTTACGGGCAGTAAGCCACTCCTTGTCTTTCCATTGATACTTTTCCAGATCCCAGACAATACTTGCTGTATTCGGGCGAAGTTCTGCATAATTCGCATAAGGATCTGCTTTCATCACTTTCTGTCCGGTGCTGCCAAGAATCTGGTATTTATACAATTCTCCTTTTCCCACTTCCGGAACAAAGAGCTCATAAATGCCGGAATCCTCTTTCTTTTTCATCGGATGTGCCGTGTCATCCCAGTTATTAAAATCTCCCACTACACTGACAGCTCTGGCATTCGGGGCCCACACGGCAAAATAGGTTCCCTTTACCCCGTCTATTGTCATCAGATGAGCACCTAGTTTTTCATAAATCGTATCGTGATTACCGTTTATGAACAAATTCTCTTCCATCCCGTCAATCGGAGACTCCATGGCATAAGGATCTACAATTTCTTTTTCTTTTTTTCCTTCTTTTACAAGCAGACGGTAAGACGGAATTTTCTTACCCGGAAGAAATACCGCATAATATCCATCCTCATCCATTTTCTCCATGTTATAAGATTTCCCGTTATCAAGATTTCTCACTTTAACGGAATCTGCCCCTTTGAAATACGCTGTGACAAGCACATGGGAATGGTCCGCCATTCTTGCCCCTAACACCATTTCCGGATTGCTGCACTCCCCATACTCTAATGCCTCAATTTCCGGCCACTGCATAAAATCTTCTAATTTAAGTGCCATACCTCTTCCTCCTTCTCTTTTTAAATCTCATGAATAAACAGCCCGCTTCGTAATTTCGGTTCGAACCACGTGGATTTCGGCGGCATCAGAAGCTTCTGGTCCGCCACATCAAAAAGCTCCGTAATGGAAGTCGGGTACATGGAAAAAGAAATTTTCATATCTTCGGATGCCCGTCGTTCCAATTCGGAAAGTCCCCGGATTCCTCCGACAAAATCAATTCTTTCATCGGTCCGCGGATCTCCGATACCAAGTATCGGTGCCAGTAAATAATCCTGTAAAATGGATACATCCAGACTTCCCACCGCATCGGTTCCCTCAAAAAGCTCCGGCTTTGCCGTAAGAATATACCACTGGCCATCAAGAAACATCCCAAATTGTCCCTTTCGTGCCGGACGAACCGCTTCTTCACTCGTTTCTATGGAAAAGCTCTGCTTTACCTTATTCATAAACTCCTCTTCTGACAGTCCATTCAGATCTTTCACGGTACGGTTGTAATCCATAATCATTAACTGGTCATGTGGAAATAGAACTGACAGGAAGTAGTTATATTCCTCGTCTCCCGTGTGGTTTTCATTTTCGCTCTTACGCTTTAATCCCACTTTCACCGCAGATGCTGCCCGGTGATGTCCGTCAGCAATATAAATCTCCTGAATCTTTTCAAAGGCATTATAAATTCTCTCGATATCTTCTGAAGAATCTATTTTCCAGACCCGGTGGATAATACCGTCCACAGCCGTAAAATTATATAATGGTTCTTTTTTCTTCCACTTATTGACCACATCATTGATCACCTGCTCCGAACGGTAGGCAAGGAAAATAGGTCCCGTCTGGGCACTGCATGTATCCACATGGGTAATTCGGTCAAGTTCTTTATCTTCTCTTGTATTTTCATGTTTTTTGATTACATTATTCACATAATCCTCCACCGCTGCACAAGCTACCAGTCCGGTCTGGGAGCGTCCATCCATCACCAGTTCGTATATGTAATAAGCAGGACTTTCATCTCTTTCATAAATGCCGTCAGCAATATCCCTTTCTAAAAGCTCCTTTGCTCTCTGATACACTTCCGGAGCATAAGTATCAACAGAATCATCAAAGCTTGTTTCTGCACGGTCAATTTTCAAAAAGGAAAGAGGTTCCCGTTCAACTTCCGTTTTCGCTTCTTTCCGATTATACACATCATACGGTAATGCCGCCACTCTATGAGCCACACCGGCTTCTGGTCGAAGGCATTGAAATGGTCGAATTATAGCCATAATTTTACAATTTCCTTTCTCTTTTCAATGTAGTTAGAATAATTTTAATTATAGCAGATTGAACGGTTATTCGCAATCATTTCGGGTATACTAACGGAAGAAATCAGCAATTTGTTTAACGGAGGAATCAAGAACGATGAAAAAACAACTGGATAATTTCATGAAATGCGGCTTATTGGGCTGGGGACTGGAATGTTTTTGGACCGGATGCGGCTCCCTTTGTCATGATAAAGATAAAAAAATGAAATGCGCTACCTCGATCTGGATGTTTCCAATCTATGGTATGGCATCCGTCATGTCACCTCTTTGCCATGCCATGAAAGGAAAATCCGTTATGCTGCGTGGTTCTGTCTACACAGCAGCTATTTTCCTCACCGAATTCAGCACCGGGAGCTTATTGAAAAAAAAGGGCTGCTGTCCTTGGGACTACAGCAAAGCAAAGGCAAATTATAAAGGCGTAGTCCGCTTTGACTACGCCCCGTTATGGTTTCTTGTCGGTCTCATGTATGAGAAAATATTGCTGCAGGATTAACCCTTCAGCCAATGCACAAACACTCTTATATACAAATAGGCATCTAAAAGAATTGCCATAGCTCCCACAACACCAATGGGAACTTCAATAAATCCTCTTAAATCCGTAGCAGCTGTCAGGGTCGGTATCACCCAGACAAGGCTCATTCCCGTTAATACAACGTACAAAATAAAAGTAATTTTGTATTTCCAGCACAGCTTTACAAATTTATTCTCTGCGTCAAAAAAGAAGCGCAGGTACGCATAAACAAGACTGACCGCACCGTAAAACCCACAAAAAGCAATGACGAGCGGTATCAGATCCGTCTCATTGACACCCAGATCGCCAGCCGAATTGACGAAAAAAAGCTTCCACACCATTACGGCAAGAAATACCGCGAACAGGCCTTGCAGGCTGCAAATGGTCCCTGTAATTCTGCGAATAATTTTCGGTTCCCGTATTTTCATCCATAACTCTTTCAATTTTCGCACCTTCTATCTTTTATTTTAATCTCTCATTTCTGAGCGATTTATCTTTTCACACTAATTTCTTGCACACTTCGCTCAGGCAGCAGTTGTCACAATAGGCCTTCCTCGCGGTGCACACTTCCCTTCCATGATACACAAGGCGATGGCAGAAATCGCTTCCCTTTTCTCCCGGAATAATTTTCCATAATGCCATTTCCACTTTCTTCGGCTCCTTGATTCCATCTACCAGTCCCATGCGGTTCGTCAAGCGGATGCAATGGGTATCCGTGACAATGGCAGGTTTTCCAAAAACATCTCCCATAATAAGATTCGCACTTTTTCGTCCTACTCCCGGCAGTTTCATCAATTCATCAAAATCTTCTGGCACACGGCCGCCGTATTGCTCCATCAGCATATTCATACACTTATGAATATCTCTCGCTTTGCTGTGTCCCAAACCACATGGTTTTACAATGGCTTCAATTTCTTCCACCGATGCCGCTGCCAATGCTGCCGGTGAAGGATACTTTTCATATAGATCCTTCACTACAATATTTACTCTGGCATCGGTGCACTGTGCTGCCAAACGGACACTGACAAGCAATTTCCATGCCTCATCATAATCCAACGTACAATCTGCTAATGGGTATTCTTTTTCCAGTAAGTCAATAATCAGAGCTGCCCTCTGTTTCTTCGTCATGTAATTCGCCTCCGAACAGGTCATTGACAAAATAGTCGATATACTCCCAGATTTCCTCTTTTCCCTCTTTGTTCAACGCAGAAAAAGGGAGAACCGGTGTATCTTTGGATGCCCGCAATATCTTGCGGATAACCGCAATATTTTTGCTCTTTGCCTGTTTACTGATTTTATCTGCTTTTGTTGCTATAATTAACGGATTAAATCCCTTTTTATACAGCATTTGATACACTTCTACATCTTTTTTCGTCGGTTCATGGCGAATGTCAATTAAGAGAAATACGACCCGCAATGCCTGAGAGGTTTCTAAATATTTCTCTATCATTTTCATCCATTTTGCTGCCAGCTCTCTAGATACTTTGGCATACCCATATCCCGGCAAATCTACCATATAACATAGATCATTAACGTTATAATAGTTAATCGTCTGAGTTTTTCCCGGCTGTGCCGACGTTCTCGCCATAGATTTCCGGTTCCACAGCGTATTCAGCAGAGAAGATTTTCCTACGTTGGAACGTCCCCAAAAAGCGATCTCCAATTTTCTATGCTGCGGCAGTGTACTGGTAATCCCACATACCGTTTCCAATTCTAATGATTTAATAACCATTTTTTAACCTCTATTTCTCCAATGCCTGTTTTAGCACGTCCTGAATCGTTTTGGCAAAAACAATTTCCAGTCCACCGGTAATCTCTTCTTCCAGTTCCTCCACATCCGGCTGGTTGTCCGCCGGAACAATAACCGATTTAATCCCTGCTAATTTAGCAGCCAGCAGTTTTTCTTTCAATCCGCCAATCGCAAGAACACGTCCCCGAAGAGTTATTTCTCCTGTCATGGCAACGGTACTTTTTACCCTTTCCCGGGTTACTGCAGAGTAAATCGCAGTTGTCATCGTCACTCCGGCAGATGGCCCGTCTTTCGGAACAGCTCCCTCTGGTACATGAATATGGAAATCATGCTTCTTCATCCATTCATCCTTTTTCGTCAGCATGGAACGAACTAAACTCATGGATATCTGAGCGGATTCTTTCATTACATCTCCCAGTTTACCGGTAAGCAGAAGTTTTCCCTCTCCGGGCATCGTACTGACTTCGATTTCCAGTGTATCGCCGCCGACCTGTGTCCATGCCAGTCCCCGGACAACTCCCACTTCCCCTTTTTTGTTCGCTTCTTTGATACGATACTTCTTCTTCCCTAAAAATTCTGTCAGATTTTTCGTATTTACCCGGACTCTGTCACCTGTTCCGTCCAAAATATATTTGGCTGTCTTACGGCATATTTTTCCGATCTGACGTTCTAAGCCACGGACACCAGCCTCTTTTGTATAACCGGAAATGATTGCTTTCAATGCGGAATCATTGATCGTCAGCTGACTTTTTTTCAAGCCATTCTTTTCCAGCTGTTTGGGAATCAGATATTGCTTTCCAATGTGGAAACGCTCATTCTCAGTATAGCCACTAAGAGAAATCATCTCCATCCGGTCTAATAATGGTCTTGGAATAGAATCCAAAGTATTTGCCGTACAAATAAACAGCACCTCGGATAAATCCACCGGCATATCTACATAATGGTCCATAAAATGACGATTCTGCTCCGGGTCCAGTACCTCCAGCAGTGCAGACGAAGTATCCCCTTTGTAATCACTGCTGACTTTATCAATCTCATCCAGCAAAATAAGCGGATTTTTTACTCCGGCTTTTTTCAGCCCGTCAATAAAGCGCCCCGGCAGTGCTCCTACATAGGTCCTTCTATGTCCCCGGATTTCTGCTTCATCCCGCACACCACCAAGACATATTCTGACATACTCCTTATTTAATGCTCTTGCCACCGATTTTGCAATCGAAGTTTTTCCGGTACCCGGTGGTCCTACCAAACAAATAATCGGACTATCCCCTTTCTGGGTCAGCGCACGGACGGCCAGAAATTCCAAAATCCGTTCCTTTACCTTTTCCAGTCCGAAATGGTCTTCTTCCAAAATTGCCTCGGCATTTTTGATATCTAAATTATCTTCGGAAACCTTATCCCACGGAAGAGCCAGCAATGTCTCAATATAATTTCTCTCCACCACATGTTCCGAAGAGCTGGTCGGTATAGAATCCATCCGCTCAATCTCTTCCCTGATATTATTTCGGATTTCCTCATTACATTCCAGCGTTTCCAGCTTCTGTTTGTATTTCTCGATATAATCTCCTGAATGCTTCTCATCTCCCAGTTCTTCACGGATAACTTTCATCTGCTCCCGGAGAAAATATTCCTTTTGATTCTTATCTACTTCGGCTTTTACTTTTTTCCGGTATGCCTCCCGGATGCGAATCAATTCTATTTCTTCGAGCAAGTGACTTGCCAGCATTTCATACCGCTGCTCAATATCCAGACATTCCAGAATATCTTGTCTTTTTTCATAACTGATATTGACATGCATTGCGACCAGATCAATGAGCATTTCGAGATTCTCTGTTTTACGGATTTTTTCCAGTGCACTTCTCCCGGCACGCGGGTTTTCATTGAGGTACACCGTATAAATTTCCTTCAGATCCCGGCTCATAGCGGCTCTTTCCGTCTCGCCGATAAAGTCCTCTTCCTCTTTTACATAAGGTTCCACATCTCCTAGAAGAAATGGCTTCGTCTGATTCAAGCTGAGAAGCCTTCCTCTTTTCTTCGTGGAAATCATGATACGGATACTATCATCTTTTAATTTTACCTGCTGCTTTATTTTCGCATATACCCCCACCTCATACAAATCATAAAAGGAAGGGTATTCGGTATCTTCCTCTCGCTGAACGGTTACAAAAATCAATCCGTCCGTTGCCATCGCCTCATCAATTGCCCGCTTTGTAATTTCTCTGCTAATGTCCAAATGCACTAACATTCCTGGCAATACAGTCATTCCTCGAAGGGCAAGAATCGGCATCGTCTTTATATGCTCTACGCTCATGCACTTTCCTCTTTTTCTTCTTGTTCTTTCAATCTAGGCTGTTCTCCGTTTGCAGTCAGAAGAACAGGCTCACCTGTACCTTTAATTACCTCTTTTGTTATGACACATTCTGTCACATCTTCCGCTGACGGCAGCTCAAACATATAATCCATCAGGCTTGTTTCAATAATGGCACGAAGGCCACGGGCACCTGTCTTTCTCTCATTGGAAAGTTTCGCCACCTCAGTAATCGCATCATCTTCAAAAATAAGTTTCACACCGTCTAATTCCAGCAATTTCTGATACTGTTTGGTAATGGCATTTTTTGGCCTCACAAGAATTTCCTTTAAGGCCTCCTCATCCAAAAGCTCCAGTGCCACCGTCACTGGTACACGTCCAATAAACTCAGGAATCAAACCAAATTTCACAAAATCCTGCGGCAGCACCTGTTTAAACAGTTCACCTACATTCTGCTCGGCCGGATTTGCAATATCAGCATTGAATCCAATTGATTTTTTATCAATCCGGGAACTGATAATTTTATCGAGTCCATCAAAAGCACCACCGCAAATAAACAGAATATCACTGGTGTCAATATGGAAGAACTCCTGCTGTGGATGTTTTCTTCCTCCCTGCGGCGGTACACTGGCTTCTGTTCCTTCTAAAATTTTCAATAGTGCCTGCTGAACTCCTTCTCCCGATACATCCCTTGTAATGGATACATTTTCTGCTTTTTTCGTAATCTTATCAATTTCATCCAAGTATATAATACCGTGTTCTGCACGCTTAATATCATAATCTGCTGCCTGAATAATCTTTAGGAGAATATTCTCTACATCTTCACCGACATAACCGGCCTCCGTCAAAGTAGTTGCGTCAGCAATAGCAAACGGTACATTTAATATCTTTGCCAAAGTCTGAGCAAGATATGTCTTGCCAGAACCAGTCGGGCCTACCATAAGAATATTACTTTTCTGCAATTCTACATCCATATTCTTACCGGACAATATTCTTTTGTAATGGTTATAAACGGCGACCGATAATGCTCTCTTGGCATCTTCCTGTCCCACCACATATTCATCCAGAAAATCTTTAATTTCTTTTGGTTTGAGAAGATTAATTTCACTTTCTTCCGCTTCTCTGTCATAGTTTTCCATTTCTTCCTCTGTCAGAATTTCATCACAGAGCTCAATGCATTCGTCACAAATAAATACCCCGTTCGGGCCTGCAATTAATTTATGAACCTGATGTTCCATTTTCCCGCAAAAAGAACATTGAAAATGGGACTGATTCTCATTACTTTTATTTGCCATAATAACCTCATTTCTGATTGTGAAAAATAATCACATCCGCGTTATGTTTCACACTACCTCTCTTTTTATACAGGAAAATGGCACCAGCTCTTGCGGCACCATTTCCTACTATCTTTTTTATTTGTCTTCTTTGGTATCCTTTCGGTTCTCAACAATTTCGTCAACCAAACCATAAGCTTTTGCTTCTTCCGCACTCATAAAGTTGTCACGCTCAGTATCCTGTGCAATTTTCTCTACTGTCTGTCCTGTATTGGCAGCAAGAATTTCATTCAGTTTTTTCTTCGTCTTTAATATATTCTCTGCCACGATCTGAATTTCTGTTGCCTGCCCTTTCGCTCCGCCAGATGGCTGATGAATCATCACCTCTGCATTCGGTAACGCAAAGCGTTTACCCTTCGCTCCGCTGGAGAGCAAAAATGCCCCCATACTGGCTGCCAGACCGATACAGATCGTAGACACATCACATTTGACGTAATTCATCGTATCATAAATAGCCATACCAGCCGTTACGGAACCGCCCGGACTGTTGATATACAACTGTATATCTTTATTCGGATCCTCAGATTCCAAAAACAATAACTGTGCCACGACCAGACTTGCTGTTTGGTCATTCACTTCATCTGCTAAAAAAATAATTCTTTCTTTTAACAGTCTGGAATAAATATCGTATGAGCGTTCACCACCACGACTTGTCTGCTCAACAACATAAGGTACTAATGCCATATTGCATGCCTCCTAAACTTTCCGTTCTACCAGATTATTCCTCCGTCTTTTCTTCTTCCTTTGGCTCTACCTCAGCTGCTTCCTTCACAAGGAAATCAACTGCTTTCTGAACAGCAAGGTCAAGACCAATCTGCTCTTTCTCATAGTCACCGATCATCTCTTTCACTTTCTCAACTTCCATCTGGTACATTTGTGCCATATTCTCAAGTTCTTTTTCGATATCTTTATCTGTTGCTTTGATATCCTCAGCAGCAACAACTGCTTCCAAAGTCAATCTTGTCTTAATTCGTTTTTCTGCCTCTGGACGCATCTGGCTCATAAGCATATCTGTGGTCATTCCTGTCATCTGCATATACTGGTCAATGTTAAGTCCCTGCTGGGAAAGACGGCCGGCAAATTCCTGAATCATCTGCTGAACCTGCTCATCTACCATCGGTGCCGGTAACTCGACCGTTGCATTCTCAACTACCTTCTCGACCACTGCACTTTCTTTTTCTCTCTTCACTTCTGCTTTTTTACGCTCTGTAAGTGTTTTCTTCACACTTGCCTTGTATTCTTTTAATGTCTCAAATTCAGAAACTTCACTGGCAAATTCATCATCCAGTTTTGGAAGTTCTTTCTTCTTAATCTCTTTGATCGTCACTTTGAATAATGCCGGTTTCCCCTTCAAAGACTCTTCATGATACTCTTCCGGGAATGTTACATTTACTTCTACTTCTTCACCAGCCTTTTTACCAACCAGCTGGTCTTCAAAAGTATCAATGAACGAATGGCTTCCGATTACTAACGGATAATCGGTTCCTTTACCGCCCTGAAATGGCTCACCATCTACAAAGCCCTCAAAGTCAATCGTTGCCGTATCATCCTTCTTGATACCACGGTCTTCAACTGTAATCATACGGCTGTTCTGCTCACGCACTCTCTCAAGTTCTGCATTCACGTCGGCAGCCATAATTTTTACTTCCTTCTTCTCTACTTCAATTCCTTTATAGTCACCCAGCGCTACTTCCGGTTTTACAGCAACAGTTGCAGAAAACACAAAATCCTTGCCTTTTTCAATTTCTACGACATCAATTTCCGGTCTGGACACAATTTCCAATCCACACTCTTTTGCTGCTTCTTCATAAGCATCCGGAATTACAAAGTTCGCCGCATCTTCGTAGAAGATTTCCGGGCCATAAAGCTTTTCAATCATTTTACGAGGAGCTTTTCCACGACGGAATCCCTGAACATTGATACTTTTTTTGTTCTTATTATAAGACTTCACCATTCCTGCTTCAAAATCCTCTGCACTTACAGTAATCGTAATTTTCGCCATGCTCTTTTCTAAATTTTCTACTGTGTAACTCATTTGTTAATCCTCACTTTCCTTTATTCGATTACGTGTCCCTTATCTTTCAGTGCCTGAACGATATGATTCACATTTTCTTTACATAATTCATCGGTTTCCGCCTCTACCATAACGCGGATCAGTGGTTCTGTTCCACTCTCCCGCAGCAACAGACGACCGGCATCCCCAAGGGCAGCTTTTACTTCCTCTGCTGCTTTCTGTACATCCTCATCTTCTCTCGCTGCCAACTTATCCTTTACTTTCACATTCACAAGAAGCTGTGGATAAATAATAAGCTCTTCTGTGAGAAGTGACAGCGGCTTTTTTGCTGCCAGCCACGCTTCCATAATCATCAGGGAGGTCAATATACCATCTCCCGTCACAGCATGCTCCTTGAAAATAATGTGTCCCGACTGTTCACCACCGATGGAATAATCATGCTCCATCATGTTTTCACAGACGTATTTATCACCAACCGCAGTCTGCTCATAGTGAATACCAAGCTGATCGAACGCCCGGTATAATCCCATGTTGGACATTACAGTAGTCACCACCGTATTCTTCTTTAATCTGCCCTGCTCCTTTAGATATTTACCACAAAGATAAAGTATATGGTCACCATCAATCACTTTACCCTCATCATCTACTGCCAGACAACGGTCAGCATCTCCATCATAGGCAAATCCAATATCTGCCCCCGTGTCATACATCAGGCTCTGCAGATTTTCAATATGGGTAGAGCCGCAATCGCGATTAATATTTGTTCCATTCGGCTGGTCATGACTTACAATCACCTGTGCACCTAATGACTCAAAAATCTCTTTTGCCATAACAGATGCAGAACCGTTGGACAGATCCAGTGCGACGGTCTTCCCATCAAATGGTTCTTTGACGAGGCTCTTTAAATATTCCATATATTGCTCTTTGCCTGCCCCGTAATCATAGCATCTGCCGATTTTCTCTTTTTTGGCCAATGGCAGTTCTGCTGTTCTGCCATCCATATACTGTTCAATTTGCTCTTCGATCTCAGGCTCTAATTTGTGGCCCTTCGCATTAATTACTTTGATTCCATTATCAAAATACGGATTATGGCTGGCACTTATCATAATTCCACAGTCAAATCCCTCTTGCCGCACAAGATAAGACACGCTCGGTGTTGTTGTCACATGTAACTGATACACATCCGCTCCACTGGCTGTCAGACCCGAAGTCAATGCCGCCTCAAACATTCCCCCGGATAGTCTGGTATCCATTCCAATTACTACACGGGTTCTTTGCTCATCTTTTTGGAAATAATATCCCAAAAAACGTCCCACTTTGTATGCATGTTCCACCGTGAGCACTACATTTACCTCACCGCGAAAACCATCCGTCCCAAAGTACTTCATGGTAATCTCCTATCCGCCAATACTGGCAAACATTCTAAAATGGGCATACTTCACCCAAAACTCCATATGTACTACATTATACACAAGTGCATAGAAAAAATCAACAAAAAAAGAACTTTTTATAGACATACTAATATTTCACAGAAAAAGGCTCTCTCCGCATAGGCACTTTCAATCGAAAAGAACCTTTTTCTGCTGAAATAGAGAAATTCTATAAACAAGTTCTTTGATTTTAAAAATAAATCATGTTTCCTGCATAACTTTTTTTATTTCAGATATGCCATAACCCTTCCTTGCCAGATAAGCAATGATTTTTTCTTTTTCTTTCAGCTCCAGTTCCTGCACAGTTCTCCCTTTCAATCGTTTTCTCAATTGGTTTCTCAGTGCTTCGCACTCATCTTCCCGATCATACCCTTCAAATGCCTGTGCAATAATTTCCTTCGGAATCCCTTTGTTCATCAATTTATACCGGAGTTCTTTTCGGCTTCGCTGTCCCTTATGGTAAAAAAGATAGTTCTCCGCATACCGCAAATCATCTATATAGCCAAATCCTCTGACATATGCTATAGCAGATGCAATTGCTTTCTCTGAAAATCCTGCCCGGTACAGCCGTTCAGACAGTTCCTTTTCCGTCCGGTCCTGCTGCAGCAGCAAATCCATTGCTTTTTTGGCCGCTTTCTTTTCCTCTTCATCCATCATAAATCTACTTTTCTTCTTTTGATGTTTTTGCTTTGGATTTCACTGCTGGTTTTTCTGCCGGTTCATCAACCTCATCAAACGTCTCCTGCTGCATACATTTTGCACGAACTGCTCTGTCCACCTCTTCAAAAACAGCCGGATTCTCTGCCAGATAGTTCTTTGCATTCTCCCTGCCCTGACCAATCCGTTCTCCATTATACGAATACCACGCACCGCTTTTCATAATGATATCGTGTTTCGCTGCCAGATCCAGCACATCACCTTCTCTGGAAATACCTTTGCCGAACATAATATCAAACTCAGCTTCCTGAAATGGTGGTGCCACTTTATTTTTCACGACCTTAACACGGACACGGTTACCAATCTTTTCTCCTGCCTGTGATAATGTCTCAATTCTTCTCACATCCAAACGAATGGAAGCATAGAACTTCAATGCACGGCCGCCCGTTGTTGTTTCAGGGTTTCCAAACATAACACCGATCTTTTCCCGAAGCTGATTAATAAAAATAACCGTACAATTTGACTTATTTATAACAGCGGTCAGTTTACGAAGTGCCTGACTCATAAGACGTGCCTGCAGGCCCACATGAGAATCTCCCATATCACCATCAATTTCAGCCTTTGGAACAAGAGCCGCTACAGAATCTACAATTACAATATCTACTGCTCCCGAACGGACCATCGTCTCCGTAATTTCCATTGCCTGTTCGCCACTGTCCGGCTGCGATATATAAAGCTCATCAATATTTACACCTATGTTCTTGGCATACACCGGATCAAGTGCATGTTCTGCATCAATAAATCCTGCAATTCCTCCCTGCTTCTGAACCTCTGCAACCATATGAAGTGCCACGGTTGTCTTACCGCTGGATTCCGGGCCATATACTTCAATAATACGTCCCTTCGGAATTCCCCCTACCCCTAAGGCCAGATCCAGACTGAGCGAGCCGGTCGGAACTGCTTCCACCTGCATCTTCGTTGTATCTCCCAGCTTCATAATGGAACCCTGTCCATATGCTTTTTCAATCTGTGCAATAGCAGATTCCAATGCCTTTAATTTATTACTATCCTTTTCCATGAAAATAATCCTCCTGATTCTCGAACGAATGTTCTGTATGTGTTTATAGTATCTTATCTTTCCTCTGTTGTCAACTATTTTTACACAATTTCTTTTTTCCTGTTTCTTTTTTTATTATAAATGACATTCTATCAAAAGTCTATTGCTGTCTGAACGAAGCAGGAGGTCAGGAGTTATAGTATCCCAAACGATATGTATTCTTTATTTTATATTTACTTCCTACTGTTATAACTGCACCGTCCCATGGATCAACTGCAATCAGATTATTTGCCGCCAATGCATTTATGGCAGACACATTCTGATACCCCACAACCGTTACCCAATGCTGACTGGAATTCCCCGTCACATGAAGAATGCAGGGCTTTCCTGCCGCAATCTGTCCATATGCTGCCTGTAACACCTGTAATTCGGAACAATAAGCATTCGTGGTATATCCGCCCTTACTCCAAACACAATCCACATTCGAGGAACTCAGCCAATAAGTATGCGGACTTGGCGTTGTTCCATGAACAATGGCATTACAATATGCCAATGCATAAGAGGCACATGCTTTTTTCTCCAGCGCAGTTCCTGTTGACTGATGTCCGATCACATCAAGCAGACTCGAATTATACACAAGGGTCCGCGAAATCGAACCTCCTGGAATATATACGACAAATTTCCGGTCAACCACTGTAATTTCCGCTCCCAGACTATCCGTTATAACGATCCGATAATAATAGGAGCCAGCCGGCAATTTTCCAAAAGTCATCGCTGCATCAATCCCTTTTAGATCATAGCAGTTCGTTCCCGGTGAAACCTCCTTTTTCAGCACTGTCACACCATTTCCATTAACAATTCCTGCACATAAGGATTTTATTACATATCGGGAATTCACCATTCCTTTTAAAGGGAAAGAATGCCCAAAAGCAACGGATACCGGATATGTGGTACTGCCATCAGCAGCTGCCCCGGATTCCGGTTTTTCTGTCGTTACGAGCTGAAATTTCCATGCCTTATTATTCTTCCGTTTACTGCATTTAGCATTACCGCCCTCCACACAGAGATAACTTTTACTGCTCTCATTTTTTATGTACAAATATTTGCCATCTGCCTCCATTGCCTGAAAAATCATTGCTTTATCTTTCGTATTCATAGGCTTTTGCAGCATGCCCGGCAGGTTCTTATTCTCACGATTTCCCAAGTACAATCCACTGTTTACATTTTTCAGACGAAACTTCTTGCCTCCGGCAGATTCCAGCTGCCAAACAAAAGAAGAAAAATCCATTCTGTTCTCCACCGTTATATTGGCATTTTTTTCAATCGAAGCTTTCGCCACCGTAAGTCCTTTTGCCGAAAGTCCCTTCGGTACGATATAATAATAGCCGGCTTTTTGCTTTATCACATGATTGCAGGAAAAAAGATAAGTCTTTTTCTTCAATTTTACCTGAAGTTTTTTATATTTCTTTTTTGTTGTCCTGATACGGAGTGTATACCACCCCTTTTTGGACACAGCCCATTTTTTTGCTGATAAAGAAATGGTGGCTGCTTTCTTCCAGCTGCTGTTTTTCGTGGATTTTATCTTTCCGTAGCGGTACTGGATCTTGCTTGTCGATGGAGACAGCATTTTTTTCTCGATCTGACGGATATATTCCGTATCTTTCACTGCCGCCTGGGAATTGATTGAAAAAAACAGTAAGCCTCCCAAAATGCTGAAAACAAATAATAAATGCTTTTGTATTTTTCGATTCATACGTTCATCCTTATCCAAAAATCTTCTCAAGAAATACGACATACCCTTTTTTCGTCTCATAAACATCTGCTTTACTTGTAATCTCCCATGGTGCATGCATATTCAGCACTGCCACACCACAATCAATTACATCCATTCCGTAAAGTGCCATAATATAGGCAATCGTTCCACCGCCGCCAATGTCTACTTTTCCTAATTCTGCTGTCTGGTATGCCACCTTGGCATCTTTCAGTATACCGCGGATCCGTGCCATAAATTCAGCATTTGCATCATTGCTTCCGCTTTTGCCGCGGGAACCGGTAAATTTATTAAACACCATACCCCTTCCAAAATACGCTGCATTTTTCTTTTCGTATGCCGATGCATAGGTCGGATCAAATGCAGCACTGACATCGGATGAAAGCATTTTTGAATTTGCCAGACATCTTCGCAAGGCAAGGTCCGAATACTGATCGGCACAGGACAATACTTCTGCCACTGTATTTTCAAATACCTGCGAACGCATACCAGTAGCCCCCACACTGCCGATTTCTTCTTTATCCACCAGCAGACAACAGGTTGTATATTCGGTATTCTCGACTTCTAACATTGCCAGCAGGGAAGTATAGGCACATACTCTGTCATCCTGTCCATATGCCATGATCATACTGCCATCAAAACCGGACTCTCTCGCTCTTCCAGCCGGAACAACTTCTAATTCCGCAGAAAGAAAATCTTCTTCCTCGATATCATATTTTTCTTTCAAAATGGAAAGCACATTTTTTGCCACGGCATCCTTTTCTTCCCCTTTTAACGGCCGGCTGCCAACAAGAATATCCAATGCTTCTCCCTCGATTACAGCATCTGCCTTTTTCTCCATTCTCTCATGTGCCAGATGTATCAGTAAGTCTGTCACACAGAACACCGGATCATTCTCCTCTTCTCCCATACACACTTCCACCACTTCACCACTATTCTTCACAATGACACCATGAATGGCCAGCGGAAGTGTCACCCATTGATATTTTTTTATTCCTCCATAATAATGAGTATCAAGATATGCCAGCTCTGTATCCTCATAGAGCGGATTCTGTTTAATATCCATACGCGGCGAGTCAATATGCGCACCTAAAATTGCCATTCCTTTTTCCATTGGCTGTTTTCCGATCTGGAATAAGGCAATTGATTTTTTCATATGAACGGAATAAATCTTATCACCCGCCTTCAGGCTTCTGCCTTCTTTCCGAATATCCTGCAAATTTTGATATCCCGCCTGTTCCGCCATAACAACAGCTTCCCTCACACATTCCCGCTCCGTTTTTCCCCTGTCCAGAAACTTCCGGTAGTCGTGATTCAGTTTCTCCATTTCTTTTATCTCTTTTTTAGTATACTCTTTCCAAACGTTTTTTCTTTCCATTTTTCTTTTTCCCTTTCTAAATTCATCTCATCAGCACGATATGTCAAACAATATCTTCTTCATCAAATTCTACTACAACATAAAATCCTTTGTCATTGTGTTTTATTTCTCTCACAATTCCGTGATTCGATTTTAAACGCTCCCGAAATACATAATTCCCCGACATGGCAACAGCAGGATTAATTACATAATAATAAGCGCTGGGCAGCACACCTTCTGTAATACTCACCTCTTCGCCCTCCCTTACCAGATTCTCCCGCTCCATTTTAAATTCCATCAATCTCATTGCAATCCTCCATTCCAGAACGTCAGACTAACGGTTTCTCTAATCGTACAATACTTTTCTTAACATCAACCCCTGTGCCGGTGCCGTCTGCCCCGCCTGCTGCCGGTCCCCGCTCAGCAGTATTTCCGGTATCGAATCTGCTTCCCTCTCTCCCGTTCCAATTTCCACAAGGGTTCCCGTAAGAATCCGTACCATATTATACAAAAAACCATTGCCGGTAAAACGAATAAAAATATCCTTTTCTTCCTCCCGAATCTCAATGGCATCCATTCGTCGAACCGTCGATTTCTTTTTCGAAGCTTTTGTACAGAAGCCTTTGAAATCATGCTGCCCTATCAACTGTTCTGCGGCAAGCTTCATTTTTTCCACATCCAGTTCTTTATCCATATGCCACGCATATCTGCGGTGAAATACGTCCTGACAATCCCTTTTCAGCAGCCGGTATTCATATACTTTTCCAATGGCATTCAGTCTGCTATGAAACCGTTCACCCGCTTCCTTTACTTCCATTATCCGTATATCCTCTGGCAAATATTCATTCATTTTACTCTGCAGCCATCCGGTTTCATAAGATTCATTCAAATGTACATTTGCCACCTGTTCATACGCATGTACACCCGCGTCCGTTCTTCCCGCACCGACAAACTCCACCGGATATCCCATTGTTCGGGAAAGAACAGCTTCCACACGTCCCTGAATCGTATCTGTACTGCCTTTCTGACGCTGCCATCCTTTATAACGCGTTCCATCATATTGTATTTTCATTCGATAATTGCTCAAAATCGTTCTCCCCGGTCACTTTCATATTTACTTCGGATTTTCAATTCTGACAAAATGAATTCGTAACTATCTGTGCTGCCCTCAATCGGCAGATCTAAACTAACTGCAATGTTATTTAACATAAATTCATCCATATCATCTTTCATTTCTTCCAATAATTTTATTTTTTCCTGATATGTCTCTGCATCAAAAAATGTAATCAGCTTCTGTATTCTCGGGTCTTCCGTCTCTTCGGCCGGATCAGTCACTCTCCCCTTTGAAATTCTCGGCTGCTTGTCCGGCAGATCATCTTTCTTTTCAATCTGCTTTCTCCCTACCAAAGGTAAATCTTTAAATTCTCTGACGTATTCTGCAAAAAATTGTTTTTTTTCCATTACATAATGTTCGTATGGCTCCACCAATTCCTGATAACAGATTACTTCCTGATATGTAGGTTTCGTCTGTGCCCGTACAATAATCTGAACTGGCTGTCCAGTGCTTTTGTGATAAAAAATTCTGTTTGTCATAACACAGCGCTCCTTTTTTTACTTTCTGAGAATAAGACATCAACTGTCTCCCTTTTATCATAGCACTCTTTCACAAAAGGTACAAATAAAAAATTCCTTTCGTCTATGTCAATTATTCGTCAGCACCCCTATTTCAATGAAAGAAGCATACAAAGAATTATCAGACAGCAAAAAAACGGCATAGCCTCAAAGCTATGCCGTTTCTCAAAGTATTTTAGCAATACTCCTTAATCAGTCCTTCATCATACAGAACCCTGACTTACGATTCCGCTCTTCACAGTCTTTTTACCGACTTTGGTCAGATATTCTACTTTTACATAATAAGCTTTCTTCTTAGAAAGTTTTTTCTTACCGTATTTGGTAATGGTATAACTGCTCTTTTTCTTGCTTACTTTCTTACATTTCTTAAATCCGCGATCCGATTTTGTGGAAACATAAACATTATATCCCGAAGCCCCTGTTACCTTTTTCCATTTAACGGTAATCTTCTTTCTGTTCTTCGAACGCTTTGCTGTCACTTTGCTGGATATCGCATTGTAGGAATATCCTGACCATGGTCCGTATACATAACCATTGCCGACTTTAATGTATGCTCTTACACGAGTTCTTGTAAACTGTCCCTTTTTAAATGGAGATACACTTCCGGATGTTCCATTTGCTGTATTCGTGTAAATAGCCTTTCCCTTACTGTTCAATACCTGATACTGATATCCATCGGCATTGTTTATACCAGACCATCTAAAATCTGCTGTTCTGGAATATGTCCAGTAATAAGACAATGCGATCAGTGCCACCTTTGCCGGAGCTGTTCTCATTTCTCTTCGAACATACTCATTACTTGTTGCTGTAAAACCAGTTATATTCTTTGCATTCGCAATGACAAAATAATCTGCTGCAAAAGATGCACTCAAGCCGGAGATCTTTAAGCTGGTTGCTGTTGTTGTAGCTACCGGTGTGTAATTATTATATGAGTTATATTTATATACCGTATAGCTCTGTGCCCCTGCCAATGCATTCCATGCGATAGTAATCGTATTGGACGTCGCCCCTGTCTGACGAAGGTTCTGTACCGTACCCAGTTCAGGAAGTGTCGCAATACGTCCAGATGTACTTTCTCCAAGAACTACGGCTTCATCATCCCAATAACAACTATTCTCTGTCTTTGCTACAATCTTCACATAGTATACAGAATTTGGAGCCAGACCATCTAAAGTATATGTACAATCATTTCCCCAGAAATCATCGTCTGCCTTGCCCCAGTTGACATTATCGACACTGATGTACACTTCATAGTGTCCTACCCCTGTTGAGCCAAGACAAGGATTCCACTGAATCCTGGCTGATTTAGTACCGGCTCCTATCTGCTTGATATTGCCATTCCATGTAGCTGCCTTACTGTCTGTTCCACCTGCAAATAATACACCCAGTGCCAGCGTAAATAATGCAAGCATCAATTTTAAACTTTTTTTCATATTATTCTCCTTTTTATTAAAATTGTTTATTACATCACCATAATCTTATTCCTAAAATCAAATCTTGTCAACAATTATTTTCTTTCAACAGCATGATTAATTTGACATGACCAGTTAGCAAATTATCCCACTCCCCATAAATCAATATTGGCAGCTTTTTAACGGAAATGTATCCGTCGTCACTCCGTACCGGCAAGAGACAAGCCTTTATCATCAAGGACATATACCTTGTCACAGACTTCTTTCAAAAATTTCCTGTCATGAGAAACGCTAATAATAGCACCGCCGAAACGATTTAACGCTGCCCTGACAACGGGGCATGAAAGCGGACTGAAATTTCTGGTAGGCTCGTCAAGAAGAAGCACATTTGATCCGTGAAGTATCATATCAAGAAACAGTATTTTTGCCTGCTGACCGCAGCTTAGATTACCGATTTTTTCCGACATTTCTTCGCGTGTGAATTTCATGCTTCCCATAAAAGTTCTTACCTTTGTCATTTCATCTTTAGTGTAATTTTCCGCCAAATATTCAATCGGTGTTTTTTCAAAATCAAGCATATCGGAATAATGCTGAGGCATAAAGGCGGTGTTAATATCTTTTCGTGTCCTAAGTTCATTCCATAAACAAGCAAGAAGCGTTGATTTTCCGACGCCGTTTCGGCCCGTTATACCGATATGCTCATTTCCCGAAACCCTAAGATTGATATTCCGAGCCAAAATCCGCTCACCGATGCACAGTTGGCCGCATGAATAATTAAGAACGGTCTTGCCGTTCGGCAATCGAATATTTTCGTCGAATTTAGCTAAAATTGCGTCTTCTTCCAGTGGAAATTCCTCAAACATCTCCTTTTCTCTGTCAAATCGCTTGCCCATGGAAATAACCGAGTGCATTTTCTTTTTCAAAAGCCTTGCACCGCTCGGATCCTGTCTTGAAATAGCTTCCTGCCTATGGTCAACGCGGTTATAAATCTGTCTCCATCTTTCCATCTGTTTCTTATGGTTCTCCCGCTGCTTTTTGGCGACTTGCTCTTGATGTTCAAAGCTGCTGCGCCTGTTGGAAAGATAATCACGGTATGAACAGTGCACCGCGGATATACGACACTGTGTCTTTCCTAAAAGCTGCTCCATATGAATGATTACATTTGCCGTATTTTCAATAAGCGTCTCATCGTGAGATACATAAAGAATTGGTATTCTGCTTTCCAAAATAAATCTTTCGAGCCATTGAAGCGTTTGAATGTCCAGATCATTTGTAGGTTCATCAAGAAGCAGAATGTCAGGTTCTTCCATAAGCAGCTTGGCGATCTGTACCTTTACTCTCTCACCTCCCGAAAGAGTCCCTAGCTTACGGTCAGACATTATAAGATCTAATGACAGACCAAGCTTTGCGAGTATATCCATATACATATAATACTCTGCACTTTCAAAATATTCCATCAGTGAAAGGACTTGATCTTCTTTAGTCATTGTCTGAGGAAGATAGGAAACTTTACCCCTTGTAATTACATCGCCAGAGCAGCTGCTGTATTCCTCTGTTAGATTTGGATTATATACATATTTTAAAAGTGTTGATTTTCCATTACCCTCTTCACCTATTATAGCTGCTTTCTCACCGCTTTTTAGTGTAAAGTTAAATTCATCTGCAATACACCGTCCATCTTTTTTGAGATAAATTGTTACATTTCTTAATTCCAGCATATAAAATCCTCCCCATAAAAAATAGTTCCGTTTTCGATAACGAATCATAACGCCTCAAAAATGGAACTATCTATTGTACATTTCTATTTTATATGCTGATAAAAAGATATAAAAAGTACAACAAATGATTGATTGCCTAAACAAGCAAGTAATCCAAATTCCAACAGCAAAATAGGTCTGATATAACAAAATAATAACAGACACTGCGATTCGCTATCTTAGAAATTGAACTACCTAATAATCATCGTTGCACTCCTCTTTATAATTTTATTATAATTTTAAGCATTATACCACAGGTTTAAGATTTTGTCAAGTACAGTTATACGCATGCGTAAATTATGTCTGTATAAACGATTTCCCTTGCTCTCGCTCATGCTCCTTGATATACCATAAATGCCGCTGTCCCCATATCCCGATAGGCTTTTCTTCTTCGGATGGCAGGGTAATACACGGCAAATAATAATCGCCTTGCCAATCACTCTGGCTGATTACAAAACCGAAGGGAGAAGCCACTTCCTTCTGTAGCCTCTCCCTTCGAACTCTCTTTTTATTTAGGACTGGTTATGTGTCCAAAATATGTTAGTAATACCGTTTTTATCTATCCTTCATTATACAGAACCCTGACTTACGATTCCGCTCTTCACAGTCTTTTTACCGACTTTGGTCAGATATTCTACTTTTACATAATAAGCTTTCTTCTTAGAAAGTTTTTTCTTACCGTATTTGGTAATGGTATAACTGCTCTTTTTCTTGCTTACTTTCTTACATTTCTTAAATCCGCGATCCGATTTTGTGGAAACATAAACATTATATCCCGAAGCCCCTGTTACCTTTTTCCATTTAACGGTAATCTTCTTTCTGTTCTTCGAACGCTTTGCTGTCACTTTGCTGGATATCGCATTGTAGGAATATCCTGACCATGGTCCGTATACATAACCGTTGCCGACTTTAATGTATGCTCTTACACGAGTTCTTGTAAACTGTCCCTTTTTAAATGGAGATATACTTCCGGATGTTATATTTACCATATTCGTGTAAATAGCCTTTCCCTTACTGTTCAATACCTGATACTGATATCCATCGGCATTGTTTACACCAGACCATTTAAAACCTGCTGTTCTAGAAAATGACCAGTAATGAGACAATGCTACCAGTGCCACCTTTGCCGGAGCTGTTCTCATTTCTCTTCTAATATATTCCTTGCTTGTTGCTGTAAAACCCGTAATATTTTTTGCATTCGCAACGACAAAATAATTTGCCGAAAACGATGCACTCAAGCCGGAGATCTTTAAGCTGGTTGCTGTTGTTGTAGCTACCGGTGTGTAATTATTATATGAGTTATATTTATATACCGTATAGCTCTGTGCTCCTGCCAATGCATTCCATGCGATAGTAATCGTATTGGACGTTGCCCCTATCTGACGAAGGTTCTGTACCGTTCCCAGTTCAGGAAGTGTCGCAATACGTGCTGCTGTACTTTCCGCAATTACCTCCTCACTACTCCAACTACATGAACTTTTCGTCATTGCTACCACTTTTATGTAATATGCAGAATTTGATGCCAATCCATCTACCGTGTATGTACAATCCTTTCCATAAAACCTTTCTTCTGTTTTGGTCCAATTGACACAATCATAACTAATGTAAACTTCATAATGTCCTACTGCTTCCGAGCTGCCAATATAGGGGTTCCACTGAATTTTGGCTGAGCCTTTACCTGCATCCGTCTGTTGAATATTCGCATCCCACGTTGCTGTTGCTGCCTTACTGTCTGCTCTGCCTGCAAATAAGACCCCCAGTGCAAGCGTAAATAATGCAAGCAGTAATTTTAAACTTTTTTTCATATTTTTCTCCTTTTATATAAAAATTGTTTACTACATCACTTTAACATTATTCCAAAAATCAAATCTTGTCAACAATTATTTTCTTTGATCAGCTTGACCAATTTATGGCGAAATGCTTTTTCATAAACATTGCCCGCATCAAATGCATACTTATTAAAATCAAACCGGCTGTCAGCAATCATTTCTCTTGTAAAAAATTTATCTTCCCCTCCTCGAAATGTTACCCACACCGCTCCCATCAGTTCTTCTTTCGTATAATCGGAGATTTCTACCATAACAGGAATTACCTTTTTATCCATCAGAAATACATGTGCATACGTTCCTACCGTCTCTGCCAGACGTGCCACATTAATCTGACGTTCTGAATCTTCTTCCTCAACAGCCAAAATTACCGGAAGATTCCGATTATGGTCCGCAATAAAGCTGCTCACTTTTTCCAAATCTTTCATGCTGGTAATTTTTCCCGGTTTTAAAGACATCGGAATGACATCTTCATATCCGATTTTGCGAAAAATCTCATCTACAAATCTCGGCTTATTAAAACTGTCGCGAACCAGCCGGTCCGGCGGATGGCAATAACCACAATCTACTTTCATGCGAATCCGTTCACTCTGCTCCAAACTTACGGTTGTGCACCATACAACACCTTTTCTCGTCAAATCTACATATTCCAGTGACAATTTATAAAACCCAAGAGAGACATTGCCCATAATCTGCAGATTATATCCCGGCATATGAAATTCATAATCCTCCGGTGTCAGCGGAATATTATTGGCAATATTACAAAAACGTCCCTGTGCCCAGGAGGCAATCATTCTCACTGCTGCTGTAAATTCTTGTTTTTCATCAACTCCCAATTTGTGTGACAATGTCACATTCAGCTGGAACGAAGGTGTCAGCTCTAATGGATTCAATTCCAGCCGCTCCGGCTTTATTCCCTTTTCTTCTTTTACCAGTTCATTGCACAGCTTAGCCAGCTTCCGTTTTGTTTTCCCATCATAAGAAGAAACCGCTTCATTTGCCACCTTAACAAGCAAATCATAGGTTATGGCATCGTGATGTCCGTCCTGCAGCAAAGCATAAATAACCGGTTCCCTCTCACAACGATACAGACAATATGCTACATCTGGATAACTTTCCAAAAAATCAACCAATTCCTTCGATAATGGCTTCGCATCAAAGCGCAGGCGGTACTTCCCCTTTAACATCATTTCCCAATTATGCTTCTCATAATGATAATACGACAACTTATCAAATACACTTAATGTTGACCAGTCACAGAGCTCTAAATTTGCCAATACGCAATTGAGGGTGCGGGACAAATCTTCATTATCCTCCCAAAAAGCTCCCTCATAGGGGGATTTATACCTCATATCATGTTCAATCTCATGCCACCCCTCAAAAGATATCGTACGAAGCTGCACTTCAAAGGTACGGTCAATTGGCATAAAACTAATATCTCCGTTATAGACCTGTTGATACTCATTCGGAATACGAAATACCCCATTTAATTTTGATGCCTTAAATTCCTCCTCCGTCGTATCCGTTTTCGCCCAGTCTCCCACACAACGAAAAGTCTGGTCTAAAATCCCCCGGATAATTGCCATATCATCATAATAATATACCACCACCCGCAGGCCAATTAAGTCCTGCATCTTCTTTTCGCCCTCTTCAAATCCATAGCCGTCCTTTTCCAGCTTCTGTGCAATGGAAAAAGGCGTTTTGGCACGCTGAAAAATACGAAAATAAATTCCTGTACGATTCAATATGCTGGTAATATCTTCTTCCAGCCGTTCCCCAATTCCTTCCAACTGGCGAAAATGAATCTTGCTTTCAATTTCCTCTACATTATATTTCATTCTAAACACCTTTCTTTATTCTAATAAGAAAGTCCCCCTGCAATTCTCTTCCTCACACGTAACAATACCGCTGCCTTAAAAAGAAGAATCCCATTGAAACTCCCGTCCCTCATTATGATGTTCATATCCCCTGTCCATCTCATATTCGGAGCGGTATTTTTTAAAAGTATTTCCCGCTCTTTTCTCAGATACACTCACACAAACAAAAAGAATAATCAACACAATAACTGCTGCTACGGATAAAGAAAGAATAAGCCATACGCTCTTTTTCTTCACCGGCGTTTTTTCCTCTTGCTGAACCGGCATTATCTCTGAAGTGTTTACTGGCTGTTGGATCTGTCCCCGTACAGATGTACCGCACTTTGCACAAAATTTATCCTGATCACCTAATTGATTTCCACAGTTACTACAAAACATATTATCCCTCATTTCTGAGCGATTTATCGCGAAGAACCGCACGAGAAATCTCGAAGGGTTTCTCGTGTCGGATTAAAGCTATTTGTTTTCGCTCAGAAACAAATAGCCGTGTGAAAAATATGCTATCGAGCATATTTTTCACACTATCCTCCATTCCCTCTTTTTCATCTGAAAGCTCTACTTTTTCATTTTATCATTTTCCATTTAAAAAGTCCATATAGAATAAATTTCGGTTTGTGTCAAGCGAACGTTGGCACTTTTTTAATTTCCCGTATTTCACGCAGAACAAAACACTCGAACAGCCGCTCCCGCTTAATCAATTACGTAGCACTAAGGGTGCGCCGACTACGTGCACCTCTTAGTGACGCAATTGAAATACTGTTCTCATTGTTTTGTTCTGCGTGAAATACGGCGCAATTACAGATGTTCCACCACCCCCTGATACAGCCTCCGTCTGTTTCACAACAGGCCACATGTGAACAGAATTCTTCACAAACTGTTCACACTTTCTCATGATTTTGAACACACTCTCGTCACATTTTCAGCCTATACTAAGGTCATAAGTTCAGGGAACACAAAATCCTGTGACTTATATTGATAAATGCCAATTCCAAATTTTTGATATTTTTTCATAAAACTCCTCTTTCAAAAGAGCGGTCGGATTACCGGCCGCTCTTTCCCTTTTATTTCTACTTTGGAAAATGTCAGTTTTTCACGACGCTTTTTGCATAGAAGAATTAATTTCGCTGTAACAGGCTCGCAGAAAACGGGGGGGGCGCAGACAGTGCCGGATGAGTACTGTTAAAAAGGCGTCGGTACTTAGACTGCGTATTTTGCGGTCTTATGTACCGTTACGCCTTTTTCCAAGTGGAAGCGTGTACGAATCGGCACTGTCTGCGCCCCCGCTTTCGGCGAAAATGCTTACAGCGAAATTAATTCTATCTGTCTTGTCAGCTGACAACTTTTATGTTATAGTGTAGTGTATTACAGAAAGAAAGGAATTCATTTTATGAATGATTTACAACATCGCATTGAGAGATTAAAAAAAGAAAAAAATGCTGTGATTCTCGCTCATTACTATGTTCATGACGAGGTACAGCAAGTAGCAGATTATATTGGGGATTCTTTCTATCTCAGCAAAATTGCCACTGCCATTGATGCCGATACCATTGTTTTCTGCGGAGTGTCTTTTATGGGAGAAAGTGCCAAAATTCTGAACCCCCAAAAAACAGTTTTGATGCCGGATGAAACAGCTGACTGCCCAATGGCACATATGGCCGATCCAGCATATATTGAAGAACTCCGGCAAAAATATGAAGATTTGGCAGTTGTCTGTTATATCAATTCTACTGCTGAGTTAAAATGCTGTTCCGATGTCTGTGTTACTTCTTCCAATGCCATGAAGATTGTAAAAAAACTTCCTAATAAAAATATTTTTTTTATTCCAGATGAGAACTTAGGGCGATACATCGCCTCACAGGTACCGGAAAAGAATTTTATTTTTAATGACGGGTACTGCCACGTACATGCTGCTATTTCAGCAGAACAGGTAAGAGCAGCAAAAAACAGCCATCCAGAAGCAAAATTTTTAGTTCATCCAGAGTGCAGGCCGGAAATTCTTGCATTGGCAGATTTTATCGGAAGTACCTCCGAGATTATCGACTATGCAACCGATTGTAATGCCAAAGAATATATTGTCGGCACGGAACTGGGTGTTCTTTATGAACTGAAGGAGAAAAACCCGGACAAAACCTTTTATTCAGCCGGTTCCGCACAGTGCTGTCCCAATATGAAAAAAATTTCTCTTGAAAAAATCATTCACGTGATGGAAACCGGAGAAAACGCTGTTTCTGTCAGTGATGAATTACGTGCAAAAGCCAACGCTCCACTGAACCGAATGCTGGAGCTTGCAAAATAAGAATTGGAGATAACCATGAATCAAAAAACGGATATTATCATTGTTGGAAGTGGTGCTGCCGGTCTGTTCCATGCACTTCATTTATCTCATGATAAATCAATTACGATCATTACCAAAGATGAAGTTACCAAAAGTGATTCCTACCTTGCCCAAGGCGGCATCTGCGTGTTGAAATCTGAGAAAGACTATGATTCCTATTACGAAGACACCATGAAAGCGGGGCATTATGAAAACCGGAAAGAATCGGTTGAAGTCATGATTCGTTCTTCTGCGGAAATTATTCAGGAGCTAATTGAATTTGGCGTTGATTTTGAAAAAAATGGTGATACCCTTCTCTACACAAAAGAAGGAGGACATTCCGATTCCCGCATTCTCTTTCATGCAGATATTACCGGAAAGGAAATTACGAGCAAGCTATTGGAACAGGCAAAGAAACGGGACAACATTACCATACTGGAACATCATACGATGATTGATCTGCTGACAAGAGAGAATACCTGTTATGGTGTTCTCATTCGAACACTGGATGGAGAAATTTACCCTCTCTATGCAGATTATACGGTCCTTGCCTGCGGCGGACTAGGAGGGCTGTACAAACACTCTACGAATTTCCGTCACATAACGGGAGATGCTCTGGCAATTGCTTTACAGCATCATATCAAATTGGAGCATATTGATTATATACAGATTCATCCTACTACGTTATATTCCACCGAACCAGGCAGACGTTTTCTTATATCGGAATCCGTCCGTGGAGAGGGAGCCATTCTCCTCAATAAGAAAAAGGAACGCTTTGTCAATGAGTTACTTCCGCGGGATTTACTCACCGCCAAAGTCCACGAGCAAATGGAAAAGGACCATATGCCTTATGTATGGCTGTCAATGGAACCTATTCCTACGGATATCATTATCAGCCACTTTCCTAACATTTACAAACGCTGTTTGGAAGAAGGCTATGACTGCACCAAAGAGCCGATTCCGGTTGTCCCGGCCCAGCACTATTTTATGGGCGGTATTTGGGTTGACGTTGACAGCTATACTTCCATGGAACATCTCTATGCCATTGGAGAGACCAGCTGCAACGGTGTCCATGGACGAAACCGGCTAGCCAGCAATTCTTTACTGGAAAGTCTTGTATTCGCCAAACGGGCAGCCATCCACATGGAAAATAACTATGCTCTGCTGGATACTCCGGCATCTCATCCAGATTTAATGCCGGAAACCTTCTCTTTAGGAAAAGTATTAGAGGAAACAGAAAACAATCGGAAAGACCGATACCGCCAATTAGTATTGGATGAAATAGAAAAAGAAAGGAAGAAACATTTATGAATACCATTACCATGCAGCTGAATGCTGACGAATTGATTCGTCTTGCACTTTCAGAAGATATTACCAGTGAAGACATTACGACCAATGCCGTTATGAGAGAAAAAAAGCAGGGCGAGGTTGAATTAATCTGTAAACAGGATGGAATTCTGGCAGGGCTTGGCATTTTTGAACGGGTATTTGTGCTGCTGGATGCTGATACAACAGTCAAAGCCTGCTGCAAGGATGGAGATGCTATAAAAAACGGACAATTGATTGCTACGGTTACCGGAGATATCCGTGTACTGTTATCGGGTGAACGTACTGCTCTTAACTATTTACAGCGTATGAGCGGGATTGCCACTTATACCCATGAAATTGCATCTCTATTAGCCGGCACAGATACAAAATTACTGGATACCCGTAAGACTACACCGAATATGCGAATCTTTGAAAAGTATGCCGTAAAAGTCGGCGGCGGTTACAACCATCGCTACAATCTGTCAGATGGTGTTCTGTTAAAGGACAATCATATCGGTGCTGCCGGAAGTGTAGCAAAGGCTGTTGCCATGGCAAAAGAATATGCTCCTTTTGTACGGAAGATTGAGGTAGAAGTAGAGAACCTCGAAATGGTAAAGGAAGCGGTAGAAGCCGGAGCAGATATTATTATGTTGGATAATATGACACCTGAGGAAATGAAAAAGGCCGTTAAAATTATAGACGGCCGTGCCGAGACCGAATGTTCCGGTAATGTCACAAAAGAAAATGCCCGCCGCTTCGTCGACATTGGTGTAGATTATATTTCCAGTGGCGCCTTAACACACTCTGCTCCAATTCTCGACCTCTCACTGAAAAATCTTCATGCTCTTGACTAGGATACTTTGACAGGTTTGATTTTATGGAAAAGGAGGAATGATGATGTCTGGTGAGGAACGGCGGAAGAACATTGTACAATATCTGTCCCGGCAGAAAACCCCGGTATCCGGAGCCGCTTTAGCGAAGGAATTTGGTGTCAGCCGCCAGATTATCGTGCAGGATATCGCTCTTTTGCGTTCATGCAAAATTGATATTCTATCTACCAACCGGGGTTATCTCATACAGAATGCCATGGAGCAAAGACCATCCCGCATTTTCAAGTGCCGCCATGAAGACGAACAGACCGAAGACGAATTATACGCGATTGTAGACCAAGGTGGGATTGTAGAAGATGTATTTGTCAATCATAAAGTATACGGACGGATTCAGGCAAATATGAAGATCCGTTCAAGACGGGATGTTAAAGAATTTATAACGGATATCCACAGCGGCAAATCCATGTTACTCAAAAAGGTAACTTCCGATTACCACTATCACACTGTATCGGCAGATTCAGAAGACATATTAGATGCCATAGAAAAGGAACTGGCTGCACTGGGATTTTTAATCCAAAAAAAATTTGTGTAGAGAAAGGAGTTTTGTATGTTAGAAACAGGTATAAAAGGATTACAGACAGTAACCGTCACAAAAGAAAATTCAGCAAAAGAAATGGGAAGCGGAACTTTGGATGTATTTGCCACTCCGGCAATGATTGCCCTTATGGAGAAGACCGCCTGGAGCAGTGTAGCTCCTTTTTTAGAAGAAGGACAGGGGACCGTTGGCATAAAGTTGGAAATCAGCCACGATGCACCTACCCCTGTTGGAATGACAGTGACTTGTGAAAGCGAACTCATTAAAATCGATGGCCGCCGTCTCGTTTTCAGCGTAACGGCAAACGACGGCAAAGATATCATCGGAAAAGGGACGCATGAACGCTTTATCATTGATGAAGAAAAATTCCAAAAGAAAGCCTTTACAAAATCTGTTTCTTAGTGTAAAATAAATTTGTTGTCGGCGTGTGGCTCAGTTTGGTAGAGCGCTTCGTTCGGGACGAAGAGGCCGTGGGTTCGAATCCCGTCACGCCGATTTAAAAAGCGTCGTGAAAACCCGACGCTCTTAAAGTTTGCCGGTAGCAAACTTTGCTCCGCAAATATCGGATGTTCCTATTGGATGAAAAAAGTGCGGCTTTTCCAGCCGCACTTTTTTCATTGCCAAATATCTGCTTTCTATTTATTGCTTCTGTTCTAGTTGTTCCAGAGTTCCCTCTCTTTCCCTGTCATGCAGATTATCTTCTATCTTAAATGTGAAATGCAGAATAAATTCTGTTCCCTTATCCGGTTCACTATGCACATCAATGGTTCCCCCCATTAAATCAACCAGATTTTTTGTAATTGTCATCCCAAGACCTGTCCCCTGTGTTTTACTGACTGTTGACGTATGTTCCCGTTCAAATGCTTCAAAAATATGCGTCTGAAATTCCTTTGACATTCCGATTCCCGTATCCTTCACACACAATTTATAAGAGGCATATCCCTTCATGTCCGACTGGTCCTGATACAATTGAATCGTAATTACACCATCCGGCTTACTAAATTTTACAGCATTACTTACCAGATTCAGTAGTATCTGATTCACCCGGAGACTGTCACAATACACCCACTCATTCGTTACCTGTGATACATCGACCCGAAGCGTCACGTCTTTCTTTTTGAGCTCTGCCTGAAAAATGTCCCTGACCTTTTCAATGATTTCAACAAGATTACAAGCATTCTCTGTCAACGTAATTTTTCCGCTTTCTATTCTCGACATATCCAAAATTTCATTAATCAGCTGCATCAAATGATTACTGGATTTCTCAATCTTATCCAGACTATCCGTAAGTTTTTCCTTATTGTCCCTATTCTTATAAGCAATTTCTGCAAAACCTAAAATAGCATTCATCGGCGTCCGGATATCATGTGACATATTAAACAGGAATGAATTTTTTGCCTCATTGCCCTGCTCTGCCTGTTCCAGCGCATCTTTTAAAAGAATCTGCTGCTCACGCATTTGCTCGTTTATAACCGATAATTCCTTTGCTCTCTGCTCAGCAGCCAGTTGTTCGGAACGCTTTTTCTGAAGAGTGTGATTTTTCCACAAAAGAACAAATATCAGCAATAAGCTGATTACAATCGCAACCACCGCATAACGGTAACGGTATAAAAAGTCCCAGGCTGTAAGTTTATATGAATTTTCTGCCGTTTCTTTAATTACGATAAATGACACCTGACTTTTATCCAGGCTCTCAATACCTTTGTTCAAAATTGCCACTAATCGTTTCGTTTCCTCTGTTACAACACTTTGTCTGGCTTCATTTATCGGCACAAGACAGGCAAGACAATGAGCATCCCCAACTGTTGCCGTCGCTACAATCTGTAAATTCTCATACTTTGGTTTTGCCAAAATTCTTTCCATTGTATACTGGTTCTGCAATACGGCATCTGCCTTTCCGGAAAGCAGTGCAGACAAAGCATCCTCCGTAGAATTATAAAATTCTATCTCAAAATTCGGATATTTTTTGCGAATAATCTCCTCCAATGTCTGAGAACCGGATGCAATAGCAATGACCATATTCTTGTCCTTCTCAAATACAACTCCCTTTTTGCAGACAAATACCTTCTCTGCCTGCAAATAAGACTCCGTCAGTACAATTCCCGGATATTGTTCATTTACGGAATTACATTCCACGCTTGCAACCAGATCTACCTGCAGCCGTTGTAAATCCTGATAAGAAACATTTCCTGGCGGTAATGCCTGATATCGGAACGTAAACCCGGTTGCTTCCGATACCATATCCAAAATGTCTATCGCAATCCCCTGAAGTTCTCCCCCATCTTCTTCCTGATACAGCAAGGGGCAGTTTTCTGTCGCACATCCGATGATAAGTTCCTTCTTTTCCCTGATAAATGCCTGTTCTTCTTCCGACAAACGGATTGTCTCTTTTTTTGTCTTCTCCTCTGCCGAAAATGCCTTTGGCGGCAAGTCTGCCACACAGCAGAGCATGGTCAACATTATCATGCAGAACCACTTAAAATACCTATATTTCTTCATCTTTATCCACCATTTCTCAACTATAAAAAACTATGTGCAGGTCAAAAATTCTTCCGGTCCCGGTCTATCATTAACTTTGCAAACCGGATATATAACCAAAACATGATTGGCAGTAAAATACTGGAGCCGACACACATCTTAAATAATGCTGGTGTCGCTGGTGATGTGGTAATTGCCGAAATTAATGTTACAAGATAGAGAGCAAGCAGCAGAATCACACCAATCATTGCTGCGATTCTCTGCCCCTTTGTATAGGAGCTCTGAAATCCCCTGCCGCTTTCTGTTTCCTTATTCTGTTCGTTATCATCCTGCATTTCTTTCTTTGTATCCATAACAGTTCTCCTTTCCTGTACATCACTTCTTATCAGCACCAATTCGTTTTAAATGTTCTTTTAACACTTTCTCATATCCACTATCTGACAATTCATAAAACCGTTCTTCTTTTACTTCGTCCGGCAGATACTGTTGATCGACATAATGGTTCTCATAATCATGAGCATACTGATAGCCGATTCCGTGGCCCAGCTTGGCTGCCCCCTTATAATGTGCATCCTGCAAATATGCAGGAATCCGGTAATTGGGATGGCTTTTCACATATTCTGTTGCCGAATCAATCGCCATAATTGCCGAATTGCTCTTTGGGGCACATGCTACATATGCCGCCGCCTGTGCCAGAACAATTCTTGCCTCCGGCATCCCCAGCCGTTCCACCGCCTGAGCGGCATTTACTGCCACGACCAGAGCCTGTGGGTCAGCATTCGACACATCTTCAGAAGCACAAATCATAATTCTTCTCGCAATAAAACGAATATCCTCACCGGCATACAGCATTCTCGCCAAATAGTATATGGCCGCATCCGGATCAGAGCCCCGCATACTTTTTATAAAAGCGGAAATTGTGTCATAATGGTTATCCCCTGTTTTATCATACCGCAGCGTTCGTTTCTGTATACATTCCTGTGCCACCTCCAGCGTAATATGAATACGCTCATCTTCTCCCCGCTCTGTCGTTAATACTCCGAGCTCAATTGAATTTAATGCCGTTCTGGCATCTCCATTGCTGATATCTGCCAAAAATTCCAAGGCATCCTCTTCCATTTCTGCCCGATATCCTCCTAATCCCCGCTCTTCATCTGTCAATGCCCGCATCAAAAGGGTACGAATATTCTCTTTGCTCAAAGGCTTCAGTTCAAAAATAATGGAACGGGAAATTAACGCTCCGTTTACTTCAAAATACGGATTTTCTGTTGTAGCACCAATGAGAATAACCGTTCCATCCTCCACGAACGGAAGAAGATAATCCTGCTGTCCCTTATTAAAACGATGAATCTCATCAATAAACAAAATCGTTTTCTGTCCATAAGCACCTAGATTTTCTTTTGCCTTTGCCACAACTTCTTCCATATCCTTTTTCCCGGCAGAGGTCGCATTGATCTGTAAAAATGCCCCCTTCGTTGTATTGGCAATGACTTTCGCCAGCGTTGTTTTCCCTGTTCCCGGTGGGCCGTACAGGAGAATGGAGCTCAACTTGTCCGCCTGAATGGCACGGTACAATAGCTTCCCTTTCCCGATAATATGTTCCTGTCCCACTACCTCATCCAACGTACGGGGGCGAAGTCTGGATGCTAATGGTGATTCTTTTTCCTTATTCTGACTGCTCATATAATCTAACAAATTCAAGATGATTTCCCTCCGATATACCATACCGTACTTCTTCTAACCATTCTAATCCGGCTTTTCCCGCTGTTTTTTCTGTAATTTCTTTCTCAATCTGTTCTTTCTGCTGTGCAGGAACCAGCAAATTGTATTCTACCCTGTCCGCATACACCGTATCCAGCTCAATCAGTTCCCTTGTTCGTGCCACATACTGCAATTTCCCAATTCCATTATAATCGGTTCGGATTTTCAGTTTGTAACCTGCCTGTTCCGTGAGAAGCATGCAATTCTTCAGCCCTTCTTTCACCGCTGCGGAATATGCCCTGACCAACCCTCCGGTTCCCAGAAGCGTGCCGCCAAAATATCTTGTCACTACTGCGACCACATCATGGATTCCCTGACCATTCAGCACCTCTAGCATAGGTCTTCCCGCTGTTCCCGACGGTTCTCCGTCATCACTGCATCGCTCTGTTTCCTTTCGCTCACCGATTATATAGGCAAAACAGTTATGACGGGCATCGTAATATTTTTTCTTCATTTCAGCAACTTTTTCCAATGCCTGCTCTTCTGTCTCCGCCGGAAAAATATTCGCAATAAAACGAGATTTTTTCTCCACGTATTCTCCCTGTCCGCCCTTATATAAAATAATCTGGGAATTATCCATGTTGTTCCTCCCTTCCAGAACCCCGGTTACCTCCTGTCAATCGGGTACGTAATCATATTTTACCAATTCTTTATCCCCTTTTCAACTGATTTATGGTATACTATATAAGAAACAAACCATTTCCAATGGAGGTTAGTGCGAAAAATATGCTCGATAGCATATTTTTCACACCACTATTTGTGCCGAAGCACCACAAATAGTAATGATGCACAGGGCAAAAACTACAACGTTGATTTTTGCCCGTGCTTCCTACGCTTGTGCTTCGGAATGGAGATTAATATGAATTTTAGCCGCAAATCTGTAGAGAAACGTGCCGGCAGACTACAATCATCTGCTACACACCGTCTATATAAATTGAAACTTATGGGGATTCGTATTCTTTTAGTAGGAGTCCTTTTTGTCATGGGCTTTTTCATCAGTGCCGTCGTAGGGGCCTTCCAGAGCACTATTTTATCAGCTCCTGATTTGAATTCTATTGAAATCACACCACAAGGCTATACAACTACCATTTTGGATACAAAAGGAAATCCCATCCAGACATTAGTCGGAAAAGATGCCAACCGGGAATATGTTTCCATTGACCAGATTCCTGCTAATCTGCAAAATGCTTTTGTCGCAATCGAGGATGAACGCTTCTTTACCCACCACGGTGTTGACTTTCAGGGAATTCTCCGTGCTTTTGCCAACGGAATTGCCAATGGCGGTAATTTCAATCAGGGTGCCAGTACATTAACACAGCAGTTACTGAAAAACCAAGTATTTTCCGGCGGAGAGGAGCCTACTACCTTTAAACGTTTTCAGCGTAAGCTTCAGGAGCAATATCTGGCAATCCAGTTAGAGAATCAATACAATAAAAAGCAAATTTTAGAATATTATCTGAATACCATTAACCTCGGACAGAATACGCTGGGTGTTCAGGCAGCTTCCAAACGTTATTTTAACAAAGACGTTTCCATGCTGACCTTATCGGAGTGTGCCGTTTTAGCAGGTATTACGCAAAATCCGTCTGCCTACAATCCCATTACTCATCCGGCTAAAAATGCAAAGAAACGTACGACCGTGCTTTCTTATATGAAAGAGCAGGGCTTTATCACAACCGAGGAATACAATGAAGCGATGGCAGATGATATTTACTCCCGTATCCAAACAATAAATCAAGAAACAAGACAGGTATCCACGACCACCTCATACTTTACCGACGCACTAATTTCTCAGGTAATAAAAGATTTAAAACAAAAACTGGGCTACACCGAAACACAGGCATACAACGCCTTATACAGCCGTGGTCTCACCATTTATAGTACACAGGACACTTCCATACAAACGATCTGTGACAAGGTAATAAATGATAAAAAATATTATCCCGCAGATTCTACCTACCAGCTCACCTATCAGCTGACTGTACAAAAGGCGGATGGCAGTGAAATCAGTTACAATTTTAATACTATGAAATCTTGGTATAAAAAGAAAAAAGGGAAAAAAATCAGCCAGACCTTCCGAAAAAAGTCTACTGCCCAAAAACTAATTCGTACGTACAAAAAGGCAATGACCAAAAAAGGAGAAAAAATCCTGACAGAAAATATTAATTTGGTCATCCAGCCTCAGATCTCTTTTCTTGTCATGGACCAGCACACCGGTTCCGTCAAGGCAATCTGTGGCGGAAGAGGTGAAAAAACAGGAAGCCGGACTCTGAACCGGGCAACGGATTCGACACGACAGCCCGGTTCCACGTTCAAAGTGCTGTCCACCTATCTTCCGGCACTGGATAATGCCGGCATGACATTGGCATCGGTACAGGATGATTCCAAATTCTATTATCCAGGCACCAAACGTCTTGTAAAAAACTGGTATGGAAAATCTTATCGTGGTCTCTCCTCCCTGCGAAGCGGAATCAGCGATTCCATGAATGTCGTTGCCGTAAAAACCTTGAACCAGATAACACCGAAAGCAGGATATGATTACCTGAAAAATCTTGGTTTTACCACTTTAGTCGATAATTATACCGATTCTTCCGGTAATACTTATACGGATATTGCTCTACCGATGGCACTCGGTGGATTGACAAAGGGTGTTACGAACCTCGAACTGACAAATGGCTTTGCCAGCATTGCCAGCGGCGGAACCTACCATGAAGCTTCATTCTACACAAAAATTGTCGACCATAATGGCAATGTCCTCTTGGAACAGGATACCAAAGGAACAAAGGTAATGAAAGATTCTACTGCGTGGCTTCTTACCGATGCAATGAAAGATGTAGTGACAACAGGAACCGGAACAAAATTACAATTCAAATCACTAAAAATGGCAGTGGCAGGAAAAACGGGAACTTCCACCGGAAATAAAGATCTGTGGTTCGTAGGATACACTCCAAACTTAACTGCCGGAATTTGGGCAGGATATGATAACGGTGCGGAACAGAATAACACATCCTATCATAAGGAAATCTGGCGGACAATTATGGAAAAACTCAATAAAAACTATAAGACCAAAAAATTTTCCATGCCAAAATCCATTACATCTGCCACGATTTGTACAAAATGCGGCAAACTGGCAATCGAAGGGCTTTGTTCCAACGCTGTTGGTGGTTCATGTGCCCGCAGGGAATACTTTGCCAAAGATTCTGTACCGACTGAAACCTGTGACTGCCATGTCCGTTGCCGTATCTGTAAATCCAGCGGATATCTGGCAAACGACAATTGCCCTTCTTCCCAAATCTATATTGCTGTTTATCTGCAAAAAAAAGAAACATCCAAAACATCGGATGCTCCTTTAATTATTCCAAATTATCTCAGTGGTTCCTCTTGCCGGGTGCACTAGTGCGCTTCCTGCGGGGAGCAATAAGGCATTTCTTATCAAAGCCAATTAAGTCTGTGCGCCCTGCTTTATGCAGGGCTTCTTTTACCAGCTCATAATTTTTCGGGTTCCGGTATTGGATCAATGCCCTTTGCATTGCTTTTTCATGTGGGGACTTTGCCACATAAATCGGTTTCATCGTACGCGGATCCAGTCCGGTATAATACATACAGGTCGAAATGGTTGCCGGTGTTGGGTAAAAATCCTGAACCTGTTCCGGCATATATCCCAAATCCCGGATATACTCGGCAAGTTCCACTGCCTCTTTCAATGTTGAACCCGGATGGGAGGACATCAAATAGGGAACAACATATTGTTTTTTTCCGGTAAGCTTATTCACTCTTTCATATCGTTTCAAAAACTTCTCATAGACATCATGGGATGGTTTCCCCATGGCACGGAGAACTTTATCCGATATGTGTTCCGGTGCTACACGGAGCTGTCCACTGATATGGTCCTTACAGAGCTCCCGCAGGAACGTATCATCCGAATCTGCCATCACATAATCAAAACGGATTCCGGAGCGGACAAACACCTTTTTCACGCCCGGAATTTTTTTCAGTTTGCGAAGCAGGGCAACATAGTCTTTGTGTTCTGCTCTCATGTTGGAACAAGGCTTAGGAAAAAGGCACTGCTTTTTCTGACATACTCCCTTCTCAAGCTGTTTGTCACAGGCCGGTCTGCGAAAGTTTCCTGTCGGTCCGCCAACATCATGAATATATCCTTTAAATCCCTTTTTTTCTGTAATTTCTTTGGCTTCCTTCACAATGGATTCATGGCTTCGGACTTGAACGATACGCCCCTGATGAAAGGTCAGGGCACAAAAACTGCAGCCACCAAAACAGCCCCGGCAGCTTGTAATACTATACTGGATTTCCTCAATTGCCGGAACACCACCTTGCGGCTCATAAATCGGATGATAAGTTCCTGCATAAGGATAAGCGTAAATATCATCCATTTCCTGCATGGTCAGTGGTTTTGCCGGCGGATTCTGTACCACCAGAACTTTATTGGGATAAGACTCTACTAATGGTTTCGCAGTAAAAGCATCTGTGTTCTCATATTGCTTCATAAAGCTTTCTGCATATTTTCTCTTATCTCTTGTTATTTCTTCATAAGAGGGAAGAACAATCGGCTCATACGCATTTAATTTTCCCTCTTTTGTCCGGTACACCGTGCCGGGAATGTAGGTTATATCCTTCACATCCATTCCACTGTCCAGTGCCTCGGCAATATCCAGTATACTGTGCTCACCCATACCATAGGAAATTAAGTCTGCTCCTGAATCCAAAAGAATGGAACGTTTAATTTTATCCGACCAATAATCATAATGGGCCATCCGCCGAAGACTTGCCTCAATGCCCCCAATAATAATCGGTGTCTTTTTATAACTCCGCCGAATCAGATTGGAGTACACCACCGTAGCATAATCCGGTCTTTTTCCCATGACACCTCCGGGCGTATAAGCATCCTTCCTCCGATGCTTTTTGGCTACGGTATAGTGGTTGACCATGGAGTCCATATTCCCTCCACACACAAGAAACGCCAGTTTCGGTTCTCCCAGAATCTGAATACTCGTGTCATCCTTCCAGTCCGGCTGTGAAATAATCCCCACCTTAAATCCATGGGCTTCCAAATGTCTGCTGATAATGGCCGGGCCAAAAGAGGAATGGTCCACATAGGCATCTCCAATCACAAAAACAAAATCACATTGTTCCCATCCCCAGCGTTTCATTTCTTTTTTTGATATAGGAAGAAAAGCTTCCTCTGTAATCGGTTCCTTTTTTTGCATGATTCCTCACTCTTCTTCCCCTTTGGTTTTCTGTTCTTCGAAAAAATGTACAACGGCATGTGCAGACCGGTCATTCATCCCCGGTAGTGCCCGAAGCGTATCAAAATCTGCATTTTTAATATCTTCCAAGGAATCAAATGCACGCATGAGCGCCTTTCTTCTCGCCTCTCCAATAGTAGGAATATCATCCAGTATCGAATGTACCTGATTCTTACTTCGTATCTGCCTGTGATACTCAATGGCAAACCGATGCGTTTCATCCTGAATACGGGTAATCAGCCGAAATCCCTGTCCATGAGTATCCAATGGAATTTCCTGATTATGAAAATAGAGACCTCTTGTACGGTGATGGTCATCCTTTACCATTCCACAGACCGGTATTGTAATATTTAACTGTTCTAATACCTGCTCTGCGACATGAATCTGCCCTTTCCCACCATCCATAAAAATAATATCCGGCAAATGACGGAATGAATCCAGCTCAGAAAGTCCTTCCCTCCGGCTGTGTTCAAACCGTCTTGTCAGCATTTCTTCCATTGCACCATAATCATCCGGCCCACTGACGGAACGGATTCGGAATTTGCGGTAGTCATTTTTCTTTGCCTTTCCATTTTCAAATACTACCATAGAACCAACCGTCTCAAATCCATTGATATTAGAAATATCATAGGATTCTACCCGCTCTAATCCCCTCAGGTGAAGCAGGGATTGAATCTCCTCCATGGCACCGATTGTCTTCGCATGTTCTTCTTTTAATTTTTCTGCATCCTTTGTCAGAACAAGATATGCATTCCGCTTTGCCAATTCTAAAAGCCTGTTTTTCTCACCGCGCTTCGGATGTTTAAAATATACTTTCCTTTCCCGTTTAGACGAAAGCCATTCCAAAATAGCATCCGCATCCTCTACCTCTTCCTCTGTCCAAATCTCTTTTGGAATATAAGGTGTCCCCGAATACATCTGCTTTACAAAAGCAGACAGAACACTGGAATTTTCCTCTTCTTCCACTCCCGTAAGATAATAATGTTCTCTTCCGATCAGCTTTCCACTGCGGATAAAAAATACCTGTACCACCGCCTCATCTCCACCTCTTGCCAAGGCAACAATATCACGGTCTTCCGTATCATCCGAAGTAATCTTCTGCCGTTCTGTTACGGCCTGCACGCTCTGAATCAGATCCCGGTATCCAGCTGCCTCTTCGAACTGCATCTCTTTCGCTGCACATTCCATTTTTTCTGTTAATTCGCGTAGAACTTCTTTCGTATCGCCCTGCAGGAATTTTAATGCTTTTTCAAAATTTTTCCTATATTCTTCCTCTCCGATATATCCCTGACAAGGGGCCGGACACTGACCGATCTGATGGTACAGACAGGGACGCTCTTTCCCTATATCCCTCGGCAATGTTTTCCGGCAGTTTCGCAAATGGAACAGCTGGTTCACTAATTCGATTGTATCCCGAATTGCTCTGCCACTTGTAAAAGGCCCAAAGTATTTGTTCCCGTCCCGTTTCATCTGACGAGCAAAAAGAAGCCTTGGATAGGCCTCTTGAATCGTTGCTTTTAAAAAGGGATAGGATTTACCGTCTTTCAGCATGGTATTATAACGGGGACTGTGTTCCTTGATCAAATTGCACTCCAGTACCAAGGCTTCCAGCTCACTGTCCGTCACAATATACTCGAACCATGCGATCCGCTCAATCATACGCTGGATTTTCGGTGTTACATTTCGGCTTTTCTGAAAATACTGCCGCACACGGTTTTTCAAACTGATTGCTTTTCCTACATAAATTATTTCATCCGATGCATCATGCATCAGATACACTCCCGGCTTTCCGGGCAGTTTCTTCAATTCCTCTTCCAAATGAAACATGGCATCCTCCGTTTGCTTGCCTCTGCGAAATTCTTACCAGTCCTTTATGAACCGGTCAATCACTTCCACCAGCCCATCCTCATCACAGGACGGTGCAATATAGTCCGCCTTCGCACGGACTTCCTCTTTCGCATTTGCCATTGCCACACCAAGTCCGGCGTATTCTATCATACTCACATCATTAAAGCCATCCCCACAGCACACGACCTGACTGCGGCCATAGCCAAGGCGCTCCAATAATTTTGAAATGCCATATGCTTTATCGACACCAAGCGGCATCATTTCCAGATAGAACCCTTCCGAACGATACACCGATAGCTTGCCCTCGTACTTTGCCGCGGCTTTCGGCTCTAATTCAGCCAGCAGATCCGGAGGCCCCGTCAAGATACATTTGTTGACATTAAAGTGTACATCCCGATGGAAATCCTCCGGTGCTTCTATCGGAATGTCACAGGCCTCACCATCCAGCACAATATAAGGATCATCTACCCGGTCCGCAATTATCACACCATTGTGATAGGTCAGAAGTCCGGTATGTTCCTCTCTGGAATAATCATATAACTCGTGCAGCATTCCCTCCGGTAAAGGAATATCATACACCACTTCTCCTGTAGCAAAGTTTGTTATACGTCCGCCATTAAATGACAGAATATATCCACCATACTTATCAAGTCCGATCGCCTTTGCCTGATGCCGGATGCCTTCCGTACACCGTCCTGAAGCAATCACGACTTTAATCCCATTCTCCTGACATTCAATTAAGGCATTTTTTGTCTTTTCTGTTATTTCTTTTTTCGTATTTACTAATGTGCCGTCCACATCCAGCACAAGAACCTCATATGCCATTTTCTACTGTTCCTCCGTCTGTTTTTCCTCCACCGGCTCTTCTTCGTCTATAATTTTTCCTTCTGCATCTTTTTTCTTTAACCGAATTCCCGTCTCTCTCTCAAAAATTTCTACAAATTCCTTTCCGGTAATGGTTTCTTTTTCAATCAGATGCTCTGCCAGTAATTTAAGAACTCCGGTATGCTCCTCAATGATCCGTCTCGCCTCTGCATAACAATCATCAAGAATTTTCATAACTTCTCCGTCAATTTCACTTTCTGTCTTTTCACCACAATTCAAAACAGGTCTTCCATCTAAATAACGGCTCTGTATCGTTTCCAGCCCCATCAGCCCAAATTTCTCACTCATACCATACTGAGTGACCATGGAACGTGCAATAGAAGTCGCCTTCTCAATATCGTTGGAAGCTCCTGTCGTCACATCATCAAAATTCACTTCCTCTGCGGCACGGCCACCAAGAAGTGTTGTAATTTCTGAAATCAGCTCACCCTTTTTCATCAGATATTTCTCTTCCTCCGGCACCTGCATTACATAGCCCAGAGCACCCATTGTACGTGGAACAATCGTAATCTTCTGCACGGGTCCTGTATTTTTTAGCAGCGTAGCCACCAGTGCATGTCCGATCTCATGATAGGAAACAATTTCCTTTTCTTCTTTTCCAAGAATCCTGTCTTTTTTCTCCTTGCCGGCAAGAACGACTTCCACTGCCTCGAAAAGATCTTTTTGTCCCACTACCCCTCTTCCGTCCTTGACTGCCATAATTGCCGCCTCATTTACCATATTGGCAAGGTCTGCTCCGACGGCACCGGAAGTAGCAAGGGCAATTTCTTCTAAATCTACCGTTTCATCCATACGAACATCATGGGAATGCACACGAAGAACCTCCACACGTCCTTTCAAATCCGGTTTCTCTACAATGATCCTCCGGTCAAAACGTCCCGGACGAAGTAACGCCTTATCCAGCACTTCCGGGCGGTTCGTAGCACCGAGAATTATAATTCCCTTGGACGAATCAAATCCATCCATTTCAGATAGAAGCTGGTTCAAGGTCTGCTCCCGCTCATCATTCCCGCCGCCATACTGGCTGTCACGGCTTTTTCCAATGGCATCGATCTCATCAATAAAAATAATACATGGTGCATTCTGTGTTGCCTGTTTGAACAGGTCACGCACACGCGAAGCGCCCACACCGACAAACATCTCTACAAAATCCGAACCGGAAAGGGAGAAAAACGGTACACCGGCTTCCCCTGCCAATGCTTTCGCCAATAATGTCTTACCAGTTCCCGGAGGCCCTACTAACAGTGCTCCCTTTGGCAGTCTTGCACCGATTTTTTTATATTTTTCAGGATTCTTCAAAAAATCCACCAATTCTGTTAAGGATTCTTTTGCCTCTTCCTCCCCTGCCACATCAGCAAAGGATACTCCGGTTTTTTTCTCAATATACATCTTGGCATTCGATTTGCCGACACCTCCCATAAGGCCGCCGCCTTTTGTGGCAGAACGCATAAAGAACCATAACAATATCCACAAGGCTGCAAATGGCAAAATATAAGTAGCCAGAAATTGTAAAATACCGAAGCCACCACTATCTACTTCTGCGGTAAATTCTACACCATATTTATTCAGCATGTCCTGAACCAGACTTGTATCATTGACATATCCTGTGTAATAGGTCACCTTCACTAATGGCATTTTCTGGCTCTGTTTCGGCTCAATGGAAATCATATCCGATTGAAAAGTAACTTTTTTTACCTCACCCTTTTTTAACATCTCGATAAATTTTGTATAGGAAATTTCACGGTTGGTACTGCTTCGTACTGCTGATGTAGCAAATAGTATCAGACACAGTGCGAACAGTGCCGCAAATGCTGCAATCAAAAAATTCAACCGGTTCCGCTTTTTGCGGTTCGGATCCTGTTCCGGCAAATCCGGCCGCTTGTTGTTATTTATATCCATTTCTTTATTCCTTTCATTTGGTAAATGATTCTATCTTTATAAGTATAAAAGATTTTCAACTATAAATCAATGGTAAGAATGTGAAAGATTGATGAATTTGGTACTTGAAACCCCACGCTAAAAAGGGTATACTAGAACCGTATGTTTATTCATTGTGGATACTATTTGATTTTTATAAAATGGAGGATGAAAATGGCTGTAAAGTACGTATTTGTAACCGGCGGTGTTGTTTCCGGACTTGGAAAAGGAATCACGGCTGCCTCTTTAGGAAGACTTTTAAAAATGCGCGGATACAAAGTGACCATGCAAAAATTCGACCCTTATATTAACATTGACCCGGGTACCATGAATCCCATTCAGCACGGAGAAGTTTTTGTTACTGATGACGGAGCTGAAACAGACCTTGATCTGGGACATTATGAACGTTTTATTGATGAAAGCCTGACAAAACAAAGTAATGTGACGACCGGAAAAGTATACTGGTCGGTTCTTTCTAAGGAACGCCGCGGTGACTACGGTGGTGGAACTGTTCAGGTCATTCCTCATATAACGAACGAATTAAAGGGCCGTTTCTATCGCAATGATGGCTGCAAAGAAACACAGATTGCCATCATTGAAGTGGGAGGTACGGTAGGTGATATTGAGAGCCAGCCATTTTTGGAGGCAATTCGACAATTCCAGCTGGATGTCGGTCATGAAAATGCAATATTGATTCACGTTACTCTTGTTCCTTATCTGAAAGCTTCACAAGAGTTAAAATCAAAACCTACACAGGCAAGTGTAAAAGAATTGCAGGGAATGGGAATTCAACCGGATATCGTTGTATGCCGTACAGAAATTCCATTGGATAAAGCAATCCGTGACAAAATTTCCCTGTTTTGTAATGTGCCAAATAGTCAGGTTATTCAAAATCTGGATGTGGAAACTTTATACGAGGTTCCACTTGCTATGGAAAAGGAAAATCTCGCCCAGACTGTATGTAAATGTCTGCACCTTGATTGTCCGGAGCCGGATATTAAGGGCTGGGAAGAAATGGTATATTCCATTAAGAATCTGAATAAAGAAGTTACGGTAGCCTTAGTCGGTAAGTATACTGCCCTGCATGATGCCTATATCAGTGTTGTCGAATCGTTAAAACACGGTGGTTTTGCTCATAATGCACAGGTAAATATCAAATGGATCAATTCGGAAGAGGTCACAGGAGAAAATGTTGCCGAGCACCTGTCCGATGTCAGTGGTATTTTGATACCAGGAGGTTTCGGTGACCGTGGTATTGACGGAAAGATTTTTGCCATTCAGTATGCAAGAGAGAATAACATCCCATTTCTTGGGCTCTGCCTCGGAATGCAGCTCAGTATCGTAGAATTTGCCAGAAATGTAATTGGTTGGAATGACGCTCATTCTGCAGAGCTGGATCCGTCAACTACCCATCCGGTCATTCATTTGATGCCGGATCAGAATGGTGTGGAAGATATTGGAGGTACTTTACGTCTTGGTTCTTATCCTTGTGTTCTGAATCAGAACAGCAAGGCATACTCCCTTTACGGTAAAGAGACGATTCATGAGCGTCACCGCCATCGCTACGAGGTGAATAACTATTATCGTGATGACTTAGAAAAGCACGGAATGTCTTTATCCGGTCTCTCCCCAGACGGCCGGATTGTGGAAATGTGTGAAATCCCTTCCCATCCGTGGTTTATTGCTACACAGGCACATCCTGAGTTTAAATCCAGACCAAATCATCCGCATCCATTATTCAAAGGATTTGTAGGGGCTGCGATTGAGCAGATGTCAAAATAGAGATGTTAAAATGATACTACTAAAAATTCTTATAAAAAGAAAAAACTATAATCCGTCCAAACTGGATTTATAGTTTTTTCTTTTATATTCCTATTTTCTTTCTTTATTTCTTTTTCTGTTTTCTTTTATTCACAACAGCTAGTGCTCCAATAAGGATTATAAATACCGCACCTGCTGCGATTCCAATCCACATTTGGGCAGAAGAAGTTACTGCACTGGCTCCCTTTGCTACTACCACATACCTCACAGAATCGGTCTTGCATACAAGTACATTATCCTCTGTTTTTTCAATATCCAGTTTCTCAGGAGAACCGTCTTCATAATTAAAAACCGATACCCCCTCTGTTCCCATAGCTGTATCTACCGGTATATGAAGTTCATAACTCCCCTTTGGCACAGAAGTATCCCGGAACGAATATATCTTGATATCAGCCGCCTCACTCACACCTACTGCCTTTTGAATTTGTGCTCTCACATCTTCTGTTACCTCTTGGGAGATCAAGGACGGCGAGCGGTTCGACCAGCTGCCCTCATATTCCGCTATCGCATATATACCGGATTTTTCATCGACAACGGCAAGTTCCCCCTCCGTGGCACTCTCTCCCCACGCAGCATTTCCTAATGGTTCCAAATTACATCCATAGGTACAAACGGATGCCTCTTTTTTGTCTGCCTGCAGTGCAACACCGACAGAACGCATCGCTATAATCTTTGCCAGATTCGGCAGGGAAGCCTTCAGATGTTTTGGCTGGCTCTGTCCGTTCAGATACATAACATTTTCTGCTAATTCTTCCGATGCCGCCTTTTTCAAAATATCCTGCATTTTATCAATATATGAATAGAACCAGCCCGGCTCGTAAGTTTTACCGGTAGATGTTGTTCCGCCTAAAGAAGCAATCTTTGCACATTCCTTCATATACTGATGATATTTATCCATTAGGGAACTATTCTGATAAATTACATGAAACAACGGATAATCCGCATACGTAAAATCATACTCCTTTTTCTGTCCAAATTCCCATTCGGCATCCTTATACATCTGGTCTAAATCAAAGTTTGCCGTTGCCTCTGCTGTGCTCGGATAATAACAGCCAAAGCTCAAATCATAATCCCATGGAATTAATGTACTTTTGCCGCTCTGGTCCACATACAGTCCGAAATTCCGGTCAATGACAAACATATCATCCAACTGGACAAGAAAGCTGTGAGCAGCAAAATACCGCAAGAATTCATCCACATCAATGACCTGTTCCAGCAGCTCTAAATATTTATCACTATTGACATCAATTTTATTGCCGGAAAAATCCAGACCATTGCTTAACTGCGTCAGTTTTTTCTCCCAAGACAATACGGTCGGCAGCATTCCTGCCACATCCTGCAAAGTTTCCTCATCATCCTCCCATAGTGCTTTCTGTTCCTTCAATGCACCGGATGCCTTATAGATACCTTTGGAATTTTTCTTGAGCATGGAACTTAAATCAATCGTCCCATCTTTCTTGATATATTGGTCAAAGGCATTGTCATAAACAAATCTTGTTCCCTCAGGCTTTGTAAGATAATCGCTTAACTCGCTTCCCTTCACATTTTTATACTGCTGCATAATGGATTTGTCCATTGCCTCAATCATAAAATAAATACCATAGTAGTTGTCATTGATATACAGCTTCGCCAAGCCATACTGAGGAGTAGGCACCCCCATTTCTGACAATAATTTCCATGAAAAGAATTCTCTCATCATCGTACGGTCAAAGAAAAAGTTATTAAAGCTGATTTTATCACAACCAAAGAAATCCTGTTTTTCTCCGTATTTGTCCTTTTTTATGTATTTGCCAAAATTGACAGTGAAAGAGAACCGGTCACTTTTTACATTGTCAATGACCGTATGCTCCAGCGTATAATTTCCCTTCGTTTTCAATCCTGTATATCGGACTGTCTGGTCTCCGATCGTCACCGAATCTGTCATAACCGTCGGTTTCATATCCGCATTTTGAAACAGATAGTTCAGATTGTTCTCATCCACCTTGATGGACACCGTCTGCAGTTCATCTTCCAAAAAGAATTTATTATAATCTCCCTTTCTCGTAGAGCCCTGAGTATCCGGATTAATTTTGTAATCCTTTGGAATTTTGGTTTTTAACATTTTTTCCGTAATTTCTTTCTCTGTTGTTCCATGTGCTTTTACTTTGACATAATTCACCGTGAACAGCTGTGAAACCAACACCATGGCAAACAATATTGTTAAGCCTCGTTTTATCCTCTTATCCATGCCGGTTACTCCTATCTCATTTTTTAATCCTTACCGTTTTTGCCTGACCTTTTTTCTTCATTAATTTTTTATACTTGGAAAGCTTTGCTTTTGGAACTTTAATCACTGCTTTTTTGTGAATCCCTTTGAATGCATTACTTCCCACTTTCGTCAGTTTCTTTGATTTTACTTGAATGGATTTTAGTTTCCTGCATTGATAAAAGGCTTTCTTACCAATCTTTTTCACATTCGTACCAATGGTGACTTTCTTTAATTTTTTGCATTTTCCAAATGCATTTGCCTCCACAGCAGTCACTTTATATTTCTTTCCTTTGATTTTCACAGTCGCCGGAATTACAGCATTGGTAATCTTCTTATTCTTCGGTGCTTTATAAGAGACCGTTGCACTTTTTGTACTTAAAACTTTGTACTTTACACCTGATACCGCCTGAATACTTCCTGCCTTTACTGGGGTATCCGGCGTTACCGTTGTTCCACCAGAATTACCGGTACCGGAAGCCGGCAGTTTCGCAATTGTCTCTTTTTGGACTACCGCTCCACAAGAAGTACATTTCTTCACACGTTCTCCCGCTGCCATTGTTGTAGCTGCTTTTGTCACGACCCATTCACCCGCCGTATGGGCAAGCTTTGTAATTGTCTTCGTTTCTTTTTCACCACAATAATAACATACTCTTGTGCTTGCCCCTTCCGCTTCACAGGTTGCCATTTTCGTTACTGTCCAGTCATTGTATTTATGTTCTATACATGCCAAGGAACTTATTGCTGTATTAATTTTAGCCGCCATCGCATCAATTTTATCCTGCTGTTCCATTCCCAGATTGGCATCAAAGGCATCTGCCTCATCCACAACAGCCTTCAGAGCAGCCATGGAATCTTCGCTGTAAATCGTGGCAGCCTCACTTTGTTTTACATATTTCTTCGCCTTTTTCAAAGCGGTATTAAGTTCTGCATAATCACCGATATTCGGCTTCTTTATCATGGTATTATCGAGTGCTGCACTGGAGGATGTTCCTATTCCGCACATAAGATAAATGCCGGATACGATTCCGCCTCCATTTACAGTAATCGTTTTATCTTTAATAAGCGTATCTCCTGCTGCCTTCTGAATGGAAAGAACAGCTTTTGACAAATCCGAAGAATTCATGGCAACAGAAATATGCACCCATGTAGATGCCGGAATTGTCACCGTATCTTCTGTATCATTAATTTTAAATACCTGATTGTTCAGTCCCGATGCTTCTAACTTTAAGATATAGCCGGAAGCCGCACCTGCATTGATACCATCTTTTTCATATGCCAGATCTCTTCCTGCCAGTACGAACTGGGAAACCGGTGTTGTAGAGCCATTGTTTCCGGTGGAAGAAGTCAGCATGACATCGGTTTCAAAAACATAATCACCCTCCGGCTGTTTTTCCAATCCGAAAGAACTCTGGAAGCCCCGGTTCCCGGAGCCGGATGGAACTATTTTTACATAATTGCTGTCACCGGATTCTTTTGAAATGGTTCCGGCACCTGTCCAAATCGAAGTAACTTCTGTTGCATTTTCATAATCCTGCGTATAATAGGAGTTGGAGCTTTCCCTTTTTGGCTTCTGTTCTACCCAGCATTCCACATCACGTATCGTTCCGCCAAATTTGTCACTCCACCAATTACCGAATCCGAAATTCAGATACGTAGCAGTACCGGATAACCAATTCAGCACTTGGGAATAATCACTCACTTCACTGGAACCGAGTGTTGCTCCCTCTTTTAATGTTTGATTATTGTATACTTCCTTCCCGTCCGCCAAAACGCAAAAACCACCGGAAGTCAGCTGAATCTCTATTTGTGTTTCCTTATTATCTCCGATGTAATCCGTACCGGAAGACCATGGATCAGAATTTTTTACATTCGCATCAAAAAATCCCCCCGCTGCATTATAGCCAAGATAGGAACCACCGGTAAAATACAGTCTGCCATTGGAAGAATCCAGTGAGGCAGCATTATTTACTGTATTAAAAGCTAAAATATTACCTAAATACATATAAGCACCCGTTCTTTTTGCCTTGAATTTCATGGTAACACCATTACTGGTATCCACTCCATAGAACGGATTCGCCACTGACGCCACACTACCGGAAGCTAAATCCAATGGTTTATCGGTATAGTAATCTTTTAATTTAATGGCACCTTCCTGTGAAGCTGCTGATGCCGTTATTCGGAATGTCTTTTTAACCGAAGCCTCTCCTTTTGTCACAGTTGCCTCTAATTCAGCCACACAATCTGCCGCCGGCTGAATCACAGTTCCATCCTTTAATACAAAATCCGATTTACTCTGCCATGTTATCGTTGTACCCAGATTTCCTACTGTTGGAAGTGTAATATCATCCGAAGCTCTTGCCGGAAGTGAAATACTGTTTGCTGCGAGTTCGACACATACCGAAGAAGATTCCGGCTTCATGCCCCACAGACAAATATCATTTTTTCCTACTGCGGTAAAGCACAGTGCCTTTGCATCCGTTTCTTCCATTGTCTGATTTACAAAAGTACCTTCGTATACTATATTATCAATCGTCAGTTTTACAAATGCTGTGCCTTCCTTTTCTGACCATGTACCGGATACGTCTCCTGAAATCGTTCCATCTTTATTGAGCGTTATATTCTGAGGCTTATTATACTCCAGCTTTGCATGATCGGTATTATTCTGAAACAAAATTTCATATCCGCCGGCAATTTCTTCTGTCGTATAAGTTGATTTTACCGTATCAGTTCCGGAATACTCAAAAGGTGCTGCCACCAGATAATCATTCTCAGTCGTAAACAACTGATGAACCCGTACCGAATGATATTCCGTTCCATTATCTGTTCTCGTATGATATACCACATAAGCATTGCCATCGTCATCCACAAAGGCAGAGTTATGTCCCTGTGCCACCTGCGCATTCCTTGCATAACTCCATTTATAATAGGACATAAGACGGGTACCAATTGTTCCGTTCGTCCCACCGCCTCTCAGCGAATTGTCACCGGACACATCCGTATAAGGGCCGTCCGGGTTTTCGGAGCGGAACACCCGCATGTTATATCCGCCATTTGCCACCAGCCCGCCATAGGAAAGAAACATATAATAATAATTGTTAATGTGTTCGATATACACAGCTTCTCCGGAAGCCGTGGAGCCACCGAGTTTCTTGCCCATATAAGGATCTGAAACACCGGCCTGATATGTATAGGTTACGTTCTTATCTCGCAATCCTGTCGTCTCATCCAACTCAAACGTATAGATGCCGCCGGACCATGAACCATAGGCAAACCGAAGCTTACCTTCTTCATCATAAAAAACACATGGGTCAATCGCATGAGCACCATATCGTGAGTTCCATGTTTTATCATTCACATAGCGGGATGGAAGTGATGTATCCTTTGTCACTTCCATATAATCTGTCAGTTTGTAATCATGTGCATCCGTTCCAAAACCGGAATATACAACCGTTCCCACTCTTGTCCAGTCACCGCTCAGGGAATCTGCTGTCAAAAGTACAATGGAAGAGTTCCAGCTGTTTCCATTGATACTCATGTACATACACCATTTTTTCATATCCTTGTTCCAAATAACATCCGGCGCCCAAAGATTCTCATTCGGTTTGTAGTTCGCATCATTGACTGCCGCCCACTCAAATTCTTTTGCAAAAATTGTTTTGTAGTCAGAATTAATATTATTCGTAAACATGGTCCAGTTTTCCAGATCCGTGGATTTTGCCCACGCCATGTGTGAACCAAAAATATAATAGGTTCCATCCGTGTCCTTTATAATCGACGGATCATGAACGGAAACTCTTTTCCTTGATGTGATATTATAACTAGCTGCCGCCTTTACAATAGTTTCATTGCCCGTTGCTGCCGGTATCCACAAATTTCCCACTGCCAGCACAGCCGCCATGGCAGCGGCTATTCCCTTTCGTAATAAACCTTTTTTGCTCATTTTTACCCTCCATTCTAGCGTTATATCAAAAACGAACTATTAGGTTCATTATAACGAAAAAAGAAAAATATAGCAATAATATCTATACACTTTTCACAATTCTTTTTCCCGTACAGATCCATCCGCTGCCACATCGGACACGGTAGTATCCTTTGTATGATTAACTGCGTACCCTTGTATATCCTCATGCCTGCCGGCATATGCCAAATAGTCCTGTACTCTTCCTGTTCTCGTAAAAATATTCCATTTTTCTTCGTTCTCCATGTCTTTCCTCCTATTTGTATTTTAATCACTCTTATACCAATAGAATGTCCGACTTGAAGTATCACTATGCTAACACATTTTACCAATACGATTTTGGAATGACGCTTGATTAAACATAATAAATGGTAATACCGCCAAAGGAATTACTTCCCTCCAATGTAAGTGTTGCTGCCAGTTCACCGGAATGCTTGTTCTTTTCATCTACCGCTCCAAAGCTGGAATTTATGTGATTGATGACCTGCCATGTATGCGGCACATACAGCTCCACACCGGCAAAACTGGATTCAATATTCACAACCGCATTTCCCGATGGAATCTGAGCATTATCAAAATAAACAGAAACCGCTCCAAAAGATGCCTCAATATCTGCCGTCTGAAAATCAGTCGACGTCACATACCGGATCACAGAGCCAAAGGAGACATGAATATAAATATACTCACCATCCAGACTTTCTTCATCCGCATTTATATGTTTTTCACTATATGCTTCCTTTTCGCAATCGGCTTCCATCTTGTGCCCTCTCTCTCTTCGTCCATGACCACACCAGTGATGAAACCTTTTCTTCTTAAAACGGTCAAAGATCAGATGGAAACCAATGGTCAAGAGCAATGCTGCCAGCAATATCGTCCATGGGGTAACGGCTGTAATTCCCAGCTGCTTATCATACATGATACCAATAAAAGCAAGGGGAAAGAATATTCCTCCAAAGGCCAGATTCGGTATACTGGCAATCAGAACTGCCAGACAGACAATCGTAAAAATTAAGGTAAACACTCCCACCTTAGGCAGATATCCCATTTGGCTGACGACTAAATAAGCACCTGCCAATATTAGAAAAAATCCCCAAAAATAGTTTTTCTTCATTATCTCATCCTCATTTCTGCTAATTTTTCTTTTAATAGTTTCACATAAAGTCTTGATACAAATACCTGCTTATGGGATTTCGAGAAAGCCGCCACACTTGTCGTTGACAAATTACTTTTACGCAGAGAATAGACTTCTCTCACATTGATGATGGCAGATTTGGATATTCGCAGAAAGTATCCCGGAAGCATTTCCTCCAGCTCGTACAGCCGGTACTTTGCCTGATATACATTGTCCCTTGTATGGGCATTCATTCCATTGCTCTCTGTCTCAAAAAATAAGATATCTTCTATCGCTACATAATACTCGGTATCCGCTTTATATAAAACAAGGTTTTGTTTTACAGCTGAGGCAGCTGATATGACATTCTGGATACGTGTAATCTCCTCGGTCAGAGTCCGGCACCGGATTATGATTTCATCCTCCCTCAGGCCGTCCTCCACTTCAATCCGTATTTTCATAATTACCTCAATTCTTTCGGCACATGTGCAAGATTTCTGTCGCCCCTTCATTATATCAGATAAAGCCGTTTTGTAAACAGCATTGGGGCAAGTGGTCCGGTTTCACTGGTAAGAGGTCAGAATTCCAGCATAGCAAGTGACTGAAATTTCTTATCGGTATGTGCTGAAAAATACCGTCCGATTACCTGCTCCAGTTCTCTCTGTACAGACTCACCAACCGTAAACGTATATAATTTATCCAAAGGCGAGGATACGATCCGCTGCAAGGTATAAATTGCCGTTTCGGAAATCGTAATCCCTGTTTTTCCATCGTAACAGTTATCACAGATAATTCCCGACTCCCCCACATAGAAATGATGGAGGTTCTTCTCGCCACCGCACTTCATGCAGGAAAAAATCCGGGGCACTTCCCCCTCAATAAAAAGCAGTCGGAATTCATATATGTACCGCACCAGTTTGGGAGGAAGGGATGGTACCGATAACGCACGCAACGACAAATAGAGAAGGTTCAGCTCATCCTTCGCCTCTAACCCTTCTCTTGTAAAATATCCGGCCGCCTCACAAAAATACAATGCCATATATAAAGAATCCAAATCCTTTCTCAGTTCCGGAAAAAAGTTTTTGACTTCTACCTGTTCGATCGTATAATAGTCTCTTCCCGGATAGATAAAAAACTCGCCAAAAGTAAATGGCTCCGTAGAGGCCGAAAGGGGACTTTTGGGACGTCTGGCACCTCTGGCAAAAGCAGAAATCCGGCCTCTTTCCTTTGTCAGCAAAACCACGCGCTTGTCATATTCACCAATGGTAGCTGCTGACAATACCATTCCCATTACTCGTTCTTTCACGCTGTCCCCTCTCTTCGTCAATCATTCTCTTTAAATCCGAAATTCTTCAAAAGAAAATCGCTGTCTCGCCAGTCCTTCTTTACCTTGACCCAAAGTTTTAAGTTTACTTTCATCTGTAAAAAGTCTTCGATTTCTTTTCGTGCTGCTGTTCCGATCCGCTTTAGCATACTTCCCTGTTTACCGATAATAATCCCTTTGTGGGAATCCCGTTCACACACTATTGTGGCATCAATATCCATCAACCGGTTCTTCCCTTTTCTCTCTTTCATCTGTTCAATGGATACGGCAATGCCATGGGGAATTTCATCCTGAAGCAGGCGAAGTGCTTTTTCCCGGATTAATTCTGCCACAATCTGCCGTTCCGGCTGGTCGGTAATGGTATCCTCGTCATAAAACTGCGGTCCCTCTTCCAAATACTCAAACATCGTTGTGATGAGATGTTCCACACTTTCTCCGGTCCTTGCCGAGACGGGAACAATTTCTGCAAAGTCTAAAATATCCTTATACGCAGCAATGCATTCCAGAACCTGTTCTTTCTTTACCGTATCAATTTTATTCATAACAAGAATGACCGGAGCTGCTGATTTCTTTAATTCCTCCGCAATATGTCGCTCTCCCTGACCGATAAAAGTAGTTGCCTCTACCAGCCACAATACGAGGTCGACCTCCTGAAACGTTCTCTCGGCAGCCGTTACCATAAATTCACCCAGTTTATTTTTTGCCTTGTGTATCCCCGGTGTATCCAGAAACACAATCTGTCCCCTGTCATCATGATATACCGTCTGAATCCGGTTTCTCGTTGTCTGTGGTTTGTTGGATGTGATGGCGATTTTCTGCCCGATCATCCGGTTCATTAATGTTGATTTTCCCACATTCGGTCTCCCCACCAAAGTGACAAATCCTGATTTAAAATTCTCTTGCATTTTATGATTCACATTATCCTCCATTTCCGGCTTACTTTAATGTTCTCACGGATTCAAACAAATTCTCTTCTTGTTTGATTCTTTCCTCTCCGCCAAGGGCACAGATATATCCATCCGATAAAATTGCCTTTATCATACCGGCAGCTGCCCGGATTTTTTCTTTGTCCGCAGATAATACCTCATCCCGCTCTCTCTGCTTATCTTCCAAGGTAGTCCCCGTCTTGTAAGCAAGGTAAGAACGCTCTCCCTTTGCCCGTGGTGTAAGTGGTGTGTCCATATCACTAATCGTGCCAATAATATATTTCATCATATCCCGTTCATCCGCATCAAAATTCTCAAGATATTCTGGAAGTTTTTCATACACTTCATTGGTTTCCGAAAGATTCGGATCACGGTAAGAAGTCAGATAACCAATTCCTTCTTCTAAAAAGGCACACATAACCCCATAAGCTCCACCTTTCACACGAACCTCATTCCACAAATAGTCGTAACTCAAAATGGTCTTTAGCACTTTATACGAGCCATGATACGGTATATTTTTATCCCGGAATGCACCGGCTCTTGCCACATACTGTACCTTTCCTGCCGTCTTGAATCCCTCGTTCTCCGGCAGTTCCTGCAAGACCCACACCGGAGCGGGAGCCGGTTCTTCCACATCCTCCGGCAGTGACGCCAGCAATCCGGGAACTGCTTTTTCCACCAGCTCATACCCCTCATTATCAGCCGTAACACTGATGCTCATCCGGTCTGCGGTAAATATTTTTCGCGCGAGCATCTGCAGAACAGCAATGAGATTTTCCTTTCTCTCCTCAAAATTCTCTTCCAAGTCACAGAGAAAATCATAATATGCCACGCCCTTTAACTGCTCTACATAATACATCCGTTCCTTTACATATGCCATGGCACGCCATGCAGCGGTAGAATGGCCGGCGGCCTGCTGACTCGTCTGCTTTGCAGAACGGGTTTCTCCCACAATCTCTTTCAACCGCTTTTCATCCTCGATATGGGTGGTCAAAAGAATCTCACGGATGAGCCGGAAGATATAACCGGTCTCAGGATAGAGCACCTTTGTACTGACCTCCAACTGAATATCATAGTCTCCGGTTTTCTTATTTTCATAAGTTGCTGTCGCCACGGCAAAATTCCCCGCATGAAGAAGAATTTCATTACTTAGCTCCAGTTTATCATGTTCATCCGTATCCATCGAGCTGATAATCTCTGACAAAAGACCCAGATACGGTGCATATTCTTTCAGATCCGTTACGTCAAAGACAAGCCGGATATAATTGATTCCATTCGTAAATACATTATGATGAAGTGCCGGTCTGCCCCCGATTTCTCTTTCTTCGTTATAAAAAGGCTGTGCCCTCTTTCCGATATCCTCTCGTGCAAGAAGCGGGATACATTTCAGATCCTCTGCCGGTGTCGGTTCTTCCTGATAAGCGGTAAGCTCTTTTGTCTCCCTCACCAGCTGAAGCTGCTCTTCCTGCGAAAGAGCAGACTTGTACGCTGCCAGTTTCTGCTTTTCTTCCTGCTCGATCCGTCCCGTCAGTCCCACCTTTGGCTGTACGCTTACAAAACTTGCATGGGCATTCTCCAAAAAGTAAGTCTGAATAACTTTCTCATAATATCTGGTACCGATCTGTTCTTTCAAAAAAGAAAAGATATCATTGGCTTTTAAATGAATGAACGGCTTGCTCTCGTCATAAAGCCAGCTGTCAAACATCTGCAGTCCATACATCAGTCCCTTTGGATACATGCCAAAGTCTGCCTCACGATATTGAAATTCCATTCCGTTAATTGCTGCCTGTAAAGATTTTTCATTCAATCCCTCTTTCACCAGCATTTCTAACGTCTCACGAATAATTCGGATAAAATCGGATTTCTGCTCCATTTTTACATTCTTTGCCACAATGGAAAACCATGGCTGCTTAATACTCTCTTCGTAAACACTGCTTATTTCACTCCCGATTCCCGCATCCAAAAGTGCCTGTTTTACCGGGGCACCTACCGATTCCACCAGCACATGTTCCAAGACTCGGAGCGTACGGTACATCTCACGGTCTAAAGAAGTTCCGCAAACTACATTATAACTGAAATAGGCTTTTCCCTCTGTATCCTCGCCCTCTGTTACAGAATAAAAACCATACTCCTCTACCGGCTCTGTAAATGGTTTTTGGCTCTCAATCCGGGAATCCACCTCTAAATAATCAAAATTACTCAAATAATGCTCATCCATCCAGTTCAATTTCTCTTCCATATCCATATTCCCATAAAGATAAATGTAACTGTTTGACGGATGATAATACTTTTTATGAAAGGATAAAAAATTTTCATACGTCAGATTCGGAATCTCTGCCGGGTCTCCGCCGCTCTGCACACCATATGCGGTATCCGGGAACAGAGAACTCTGAATATTGCGGAACAACAGCTGCTCCGGAGAGGAGAACACGCCTTTCATTTCATTGTATACAACACCGTTATAGTTCAGCGGTGCATCCTCCGATTCGAGCTCATAATGCCACCCCTCCTGACGAAAGATTTTCTCTTCCTTATAAATATTCGGATAAAATACGGCATCCATATAAACATGCATCAGATTCTGAAAATCTTTCTCATTACAGCTTGCCACCGGATATACGGTTTTGTCAGGATATGTCATCGCATTGAGAAAGGTATTGAGAGAGCCCTTTGCCAATTCAATAAATGGATCTTTCACAGGGAATTCTCTGGAACCACATAACACCGTATGCTCAATAATATGTGCTACTCCCGTGGAGTCCTTTGGCGGCGTACGAAATCCAATCGTAAAGACCTTATTATCGTCATCATTTTCAATCAGTGCCACTTTTGCTTTTGTCCTTTTATGTTCCAGCAAATAACAAATACTGTTTAATTCTTTTATTTCCTGTTTCTCTTTTAACTCATAGCTGCTGCAATTTTCAACTTTCATGCCCATTCTCCATTTCTTTTCTTCTTAGCATAACCCGGTGTTCTGTATGCTATGCATGATCCGGCTTTCCTTATGCTCTGCTTTTCAATACATACAGAGTACCATATTTTCCAATATATTGCAAAAAATATCTTTGACTTTTCTACCACAGTATGGTATGGTTAATAAGTGTGAAATATTTTTTTAGGAGGCAAAACACATGAAAGGTACAGTGAAATGGTTTAATGCCAAAAAAGGATTCGGATTTATTTCCGACGAAGAGGGAAATGATGTATTCGTACACTTCTCTGCTTTACAGATGGACGGCTTCAAAGTATTGGACGAAGGCGACGAGGTAGAGTTTGAAGTAATCGATGGCGAGAAAGGTCCTCAGGCAGCAAACGTAACAAAGTTATAATCGAATTTTAATGGACTTAGTTTTATATATATTTATGTAAAAGTTAAGGAATTACAATGGGTTGTAACCAAAGGCTGGCACATATTTTATGTGTCAGCCTTTTTTCATTATGCAACAAGCACCCCCTTGTAGTTATTCCTTTTTTTGGTAAAATAGGAACAGATATTTTAACGAATTGAGAAAATGGAGGAAACAGAAATAATGGGTAATTATTTTCAACAAGATATCGAATGTGCTTCCAGAGAGCAGATTCGGAAATGGCAGGATGAACGTCTTGTAAAGCAGGTAAAAAATGTTTATGACAACGTACCCTATTATCGTACCAACATGGACAATATGGGGTTAAGACCGGAAGATATCAAATCGGTAGACGATTTACATAAGCTTCCTTTTATTACAAAAGACGATCTGCGGGATGCGTATCCATACGGATTACTTGCCCGCCCGTTGTCGGACTGTGTCCGCATCCAGTCTACCAGTGGTACGACCGGCCGGCGTGTTGTTGCCTTTTACACCCAGCACGACCTTGATTTATGGGAAGAATGCTGTGCCCGTGCCATCGTAGCAGCCGGCGGAACGAAAGATGATGTTGTTCATGTATGTTACGGTTATGGCCTTTTCACCGGCGGTCCGGGGCTCAATGGCGGTTCCCATAAGTTAGGTGCTCTCACACTGCCGATGTCCTCCGGTAATACGGAACGGCAGATTCAGTTCATGACGGATCTAGGCTCCACTATTCTGTGTTGTACTCCTTCCTATGCTGCCTATCTGGGTGAGGCTGTCCATGAGATGGGTGTACGGGATAAAATTAAATTAAAAGCAGGAATTTTCGGTGCCGAAGCATGGACGGAGGAAATGCGTCATGATATTGAAGAATCCCTTGGAATCAAGGCCTATGATATTTACGGACTGACTGAAATCTCCGGTCCCGGTGTTTCTTTTGAGTGTTCGGAGCAGACAGGAATGCATATTAATGAAGACCACTTTATTGCAGAAGTAATCAATCCGCAGACCGGAGAAGTGCTGCCTGATGGTGAGAAAGGGGAACTTGTCTTTACCAGCATTACAAAGGAAGCCTTCCCTCTTCTCCGCTACCGTACAAGAGACATCTGCGTACTCTCACATGAAAAATGCTCCTGTGGCCGTACTCATGTAAAAATGTCAAAACCAATGGGCCGCAGTGATGATATGCTGATTGTTAAGGGAGTCAATGTATTCCCATCCCAGATCGAAACAGTTCTTATTAATCAGGGATTTGCTGCTAACTATCAGATTATCGTAACCCGTGTGAAGAACAGTGACCACATTGAAGTGCAGGTGGAACTCACTCCGGCGATGGCTGCGGATTCCACGTTCAACAGGGAATTAGCTGCCAAGAAACTGGTGGCAGGTTTAAAAGCAATGCTCGGTATTTATGCTGAAATTACTTTGGTAGAACCAAAAACGATTACCCGCAGTGAAGGAAAAGCCGTACGGGTAATCGATAAGAGAAATCTGTATAAAAATTAATCTGTTCTTATTCCGGTTTCCTGTAAGCTTGCCACTGTTCCGGCAAAACACAGGGACCGGATATTTTTTTATGTTTCCAGTTATCCTGTTCCTCATCATACGCTGTTACTGTCATATACTGCCAGTTATTTGCTGTCTTTAATGATTGATAGATCTTCTTTAAATCTACCCAATGGCGGTTGTGAGCGGGATCTCCGGAATCCCCGAGGAAAATCTCATCTGTCATCTCATTATATTGTAACAAGGTCACATAATGCCCCGGTGTATTTTTCCAATAACACTCACTGTCGTTACTGCTTACAACAACAATACTTGCCATAGAATCTGCCACAATCTTCTGAAAAGTCCGGTAGTCCTTTGGCTTCCGCCCCACATCACAGGTAAATCCCGCTGACTTTAATGTCCCTTTCATATACCCCCAGTCGATGGCGCCATAACCTTCATATTCGGTAACCTTCTGGGCATATTTATAGATATCTACCGGCGAGCACACATAAGGGGTGAAACTTGTGTAAATATTTGCCATGCAGCACAGTCCACATCCAAAACCGCCAAAGCCGGAGCCATCATACATTTCCCTGCCCCATTTACCGGACCATTGCCGCCTTTCCTTCCATGATTTAGGTCCCTGTAAAAAGGTTGCCATTCTCTGTGCGTTTTCCTCCAGCTCTTTCTTTCTCTGCTCCGCAACCGTAAGGGCAGCACCCGTAACGTCTATATCTTCTTCCATTGCACCGCCCATATATTCACTTCCTGCCTTATCCGTTACCGCACTACCACTAATGGTCTCCCCGGATGTTCTACTGCTCTTTGGCGGATGCACACGGTTTAAAATGACGGCGGCAGCAATCATCCCCAGACTCAACAGTATAATAAGAAGCAATTGTTTTTTTGTATAATTTCTCTTCTTCATTGGCTTATATCAATTAAAAGACAAATTTGTCTGCAAAATACGCTTTCAAATCACTGATCTTCACTCGCTCCTGTTCCATGGTGTCACGGTCACGAACCGTTACCATGCCATCCTCCTCCGAGTCAAAATCATAAGTTACACAATATGGTGTTCCGATTTCATCCTGACGCCGATAACGCTTACCGATATTTCCACGGTCATCATATTCACAATTGTATAATTTGCTTAATTCTTCAAATACTTTCTCAGCACTATCATTTAATTTCTTAGACAAGGGAAGCACACCGATTTTTACCGGAGCCAGTGCCGGATGGAAATGCATGACCGTACGGACATCTCCCTCGCCGATTTCTTCTTCATCATAAGCTGCACAAAGGAATGCCAATGTCACACGGTCAGCACCGAGAGACGGCTCAATTACATAAGGAATATATTTTTCTCTCTTCTCGTCATCGAAGTATTCCATTGGTTCACCGGAAGTATTCTGATGCTGTGTCAAATCATAATCCGTGCGGTCTGCAATTCCCCAAAGTTCTCCCCAGCCAAACGGGAATAAGAACTCGATATCACTCGTTGCCTTACTATAGAAAGAAAGCTCCTCTTTATCGTGGTCACGGACACGCATTTCATCTTCCTTAATACCCAGTGTCTGCAGCCAGTTAATACAGAACTCTTTCCAATATCTGAACCACTCAAGGTCAGTATCCGGCTCACAGAAGAACTCCAGCTCCATCTGTTCAAACTCGCGGGTACGGAACGTAAAATTCCCCGGTGTAATCTCATTGCGGAACGATTTACCGATCTGACCGATTCCGAACGGAATCTTCTTGCGGGAGGTACGCTGTACATTTTTAAAGTTCACAAAAATTCCCTGTGCCGTTTCCGGACGGAGATAAACGGTATTTTTTGCGTCCTCTGTAACTCCCTGAAAGGTTTTGAACATCAGATTGAACTGACGAATCTCTGTAAAACTATGCTTTCCACAGCTCGGACATGGAATCTTGTGCTCCTCAATAAAGGCTTCCATCTGTTCATTGCTCCATCCATCGACAGAGCCATCCAATTCAATCTGATTCGACGAGGCAAACTCCTCAATAATCTGGTCTGCACGGAAACGCTCATGACACTCTTTGCAATCCATTAACGGATCGGAAAATCCGCCCAAATGTCCGGATGCCACCCAAGTCTGCGGATTCATAAGAATCGCACAGTCTACTCCTACATTATATTTGTTTTCCTGAATGAACTTCTGCCACCAGGCCTTTTTTACATTATTTTTCAGTTCGACACCGAGATTTCCATAATCCCATGTATTTGCCAGTCCACCATATATCTCAGAACCCGGATAAATAAATCCACGGCTCTTTGCCAACGCTACAATTTTATCCATTGTTTTTTCCATGATGTTATTCCTCCACAATTCACATATTTACAATATGTTCCATTGTACTATCTCGAGAGATATTTTTCAAGGATTTTATTCTGAATGGTTTATGTCAAGTAATGTATGCGAAATGGGGAGAGAAATCATTTGGAAGTTTTAGAATACCAGTATTTTATGAAAAATGATTTACGGAGCATGGATTATAAATGCGCCGGTATGAGATATGCGTATTTGGCATATCCATACCGCTGCGTATTTATTGAGTGAGAACGCCCATGCGAGTAAACTTTTCTCATAAAATACGGTAATTAAAAAAGTGCCAACGCTGAATGGACTATTCCGTGAACATTGGGGTAGACAAATACCGGTCACCCGTATCCGGGAACAGTGCTACAATCGTTTTTCCCTTATTCTCCGGCCGCTTTGCCAATTCGGTCGCCGCCCACAGAGCGGCTCCTGAGGAAATTCCTACCAGCACACCCTCCTTACGTGCAACTGCACGGCCGGTTGCGAAAGCATCTTCATTTTCCACCGGAATAATTTCATCATAAATATCGGTATTCAACGTATCCGGTACAAATCCGGCTCCGATTCCCTGAATCTTGTGTGCACCGGCTTCCCCTTTGGATAATACCGGGGATGAAGCAGGTTCTACCGCAACAATTTTTATATTCGGATTTTTGGATTTCAAATATTCACCGACACCGGTAACGGTTCCTCCGGTTCCTACACCCGCTACAAAAATATCTACTTTTCCTTCCGTATCTTCCCAGATCTCCGGTCCTGTCGTACGACGGTGTGCCTGCGGATTCAATTCATTGACAAACTGTCCCGGAATAAAACTGTTCGGAAGCTCTGCTGCCAGTTCATCTGCTTTTGCAATTGCTCCTTTCATTCCTTTGCTGCCATCGGTAAGGACTAATTCCGCGCCATATGCTTTCATAAGATTTCTTCTCTCCACGCTCATCGTTTCCGGCATCGTAATAAGAATACGGATTCCTAACGATGCTGCCATCGAGGCGAGCCCGATTCCCGTATTGCCACTGGTTGGCTCAATGATAACGGAATCTTTTGTAAGAGTTCCCTTTTCCAGTGCATCGAGTATAATCTCCTTTGCAATGCGGTCTTTTACACTTCCCGCCGGATTAAAATATTCCAATTTTGCTAAAATTGTCGCCTGTAAATTATTTTCCTTGTTGTAATTTCCCAGCTCAAGAATCGGTGTATTTCCAACCAATTCCGTAACCTTCTTATAAACTGCCATCTTTCTGCTTCCTTTCTTTTCATAGTTTTCATACTCATTAAGTAGGATTTATTTATATAATACACCACGATTCCTGTTTTGTCAATAGAGAGACGTCTCCTGCTCTCCTATATGGAATATTCTCCATTCTTAACAAGCTGCCAATCCACCAGATCCGCTAATGTAATATTATCAATCACTTCACTGATCGAATCATTCAGTTTCTTCCATACAATAGATGTGGCACAATCATTCATATTGGGACACGAACCAACTTCTTCGTCCACGCAGTCTACCGGTGCCATACTTCCCTCTGTCAGACGAAGAATCATCCCTACTGTGTACTCCTCCGGTTTCTTTGTGAGGAGATATCCTCCCTGTGGCCCCCGGATACTTCTGACAAATCTTGCTTTATTCAATATAGAAATAATCTGCTCCAAATATTTATCTGAAATTTTTTGACGTTCTGATATATCACGAATACGAACCGGCTTTTCGGTATCATTTAATGCCAAATCCAGCATTAACCGGAGAGCATAACGTCCTTTTGTGGAAATTTTCATATTCAGGCCCCCTTTTCACACTATTCCTACCGCACTTATATGATACAATAGAATTGTGGAAAAAGCAACCTAAAAACGGTTCACGTTTGTGTCAAGTGAACGTTGGCACTTTTTTTAATTTCCCGTATTTCACGCAGAAACAAAACACTCGAACAGCCGCTCCCGCTTAATCAATTACGTAGCACTAAGGGTGCACCGACCACGTGCACCTCTTAGTGACGCAATTGAAATACTGTTCTCATTGTTTTGTTTCTGCGTGAAATACTGCGCAATTACAGATGTGCCTACTTTACCAGACACAAACCATCTCACTGGTTCCCATAGCTTCCCAGCTGAAACGAATAAATTGTCCTAAATATTATATAACAGCGGGGCAAGCAATAAAAGAAACTGCTTGCCCCGCTGTTACGGGCTGTCGGTTTCCCGACAGCCCCTCCTAACAAAAAACTAAGTATCGAATTTTAGTTATCATCCTGTAAAGCGTCAAATCCCGATTCTCCGGTTCTGACTTTAATTACCTCTGCCACATCATAAACGAAAATCTTACCGTCTCCGATATGTCCGGTGTACAATGCTTCTTTTGCTGCTGCCACAACTTTGGCAACCGGCACTGCACTTACAATAACCTCTACTTTAATTTTAGGAAGCAGGGTAAACTCTACCGGAACACCACGATAATATTCTGCTGTGCCCTTCTGCGTACCACATCCAAGAACCTGTGTCACTGTAATACCGGAAACTCCGACGGCATTTAATGCCTCCTTCAAATCCTCGAACTTACTCTGTTTGCAGACAATCGAAATCTTGGAAAGCTTCACATCGGAAGCCACGCTTCCCTCACCATCCAGTACCTGTACCGGAACGGCATCGTTGACAGATACCTTTGGTGCTTCTGTATATTCCATATTCTTCACAGCCTGTGCCAGCTCACTTTTACCTGTACCGATTCCGCTAACACCTTCAACGGATGTAACAAATCCTGCATATGCGGATTTCAAACCATGCTCCATGGCATCCAAGCCGACAATTTCTTCTTCCTCTGTTACACGAAGGCCGAAAATTGCTTTGATTGCCAGAAATACGATAATCATAAGTATAACTGCCCAAGCCCCTACTGACAGTACACCGACGAGCTGTTTCCCTAAAAGTTCCAAACCGCCTCCGTAGAACAAACCGGTGAAAGTTTCGTTCCCCGGTGCAGATGTTGTTGCAAAAAGCCCTACTGCAATTGTGCCCCACATACCATTGAGACAATGTACTGCTACCGCACCTACCGGGTCATCAATTCGCAATTTGTAATCCAGCAGCCATACACCAAATACAACTAACAGCCCGGAAACAATTCCGACAATCGATGCCCCCAGCGCGTCTGTCACATCACAGCCTGCCGTAATACCGACCAGACCTGCCAAAGAAGCGTTCAGACACATAGAAACATCCGGCTTGCCATATTTGATCCATGTGAAAATCATACAAGTTACGGTTGCAATAGCCGGTGCAATCGTTGTTGTTACGAAAATGGAGCCCAACTGGTCAACACTCGTTGCGGCAGCGCCGTTAAATCCGTACCAGCCAAGCCATAAGATAAATACTCCCAGTGCTCCGATTGTTAAGTTATGTCCCGGAAAAGCATTTACCTTTATAATTTTTCCTGTCTTTTTGTCCTTCGTGAACTTTCCGATACGAGGTCCCAATATCTTTGCTCCTATCAAGGCAGCAAAGCCGCCGACCATGTGGATGGCACAGGAACCGGCAAAATCATGGAATCCCCACTGGGATAACCAGCCGTTGCCCCAAATCCAGTGAGCTTCAATCGGATAAATCACCGCAGAAATCACTGCGGAATATACACAGTAGGATAAAAATTTTGTCCGTTCTGCCATTGCTCCGGAAACAATCGTTGCCGTTGTAGCACAGAACACAAGATTAAATACAAAATTAGACCAGTCAAAATTTTCATAAGATGTAAAAATATCAAATCCCGGTTTTCCGATAAAACCTAAGACATCTTCTCCCAGCAATAGTCCAAAGCCAATCAGAATGAACACTACCGTACCGATGCAAAAATCCATTAAGTTCTTCATGATAATGTTACCGGTGTTCTTAGCACGGGTGAATCCCGCTTCTACCATTGCAAATCCTGCCTGCATCCAAAATACCAATGCGGCACCGATTAGGAACCAGACACCAAACGTCTGACCGTTAATCGCACTTAAAATTTCTTCTGTCATAATAATTCCTCCAATCATGTTTTGATTAGACCTTGCATCCCCTGCAAAAGATGAAGCCTCATCCCGAAAAAAAAGACGCCTCGCAGATTTCTCTGCGAAGCGTCTTTGCTTCCGATACGTCCATTATACTCCCTGAACTCAAAATGTCAAGTGCTTTTTTCTAAAACAGAATCGTTCTGCTTTAACTTAATACTTCATTTGTCTCCTCAATTACCTCTCTGACACGTTCTGCCAACCGTGAAACCATATCCATGGATTCATTAATTAATTTACTCTTCTCCGAGGTCTGTGTTACATCTTGAATCGCCTTTTCCACTACCTGTAACACTTCATCCGTAGCACTGCTGAAATGATCTACTACTTCATTTACATCATCGATAGCCTTTCGAATTCCCTCGTCACTCTGCTGTGCATGATTCACAGAAGTTTTTGAATTTTCTGATAATTCCTGAATACTGGAGGCCACTACAGCAAACCCCCGTCCTGCCTCTCCGGCTCTTGCCGCTTCAATGGAAGCATTTAAAGAAAGCAGATTAATCTCTTCTGCAATATTTTCGACATCTCTCGTCATCACGTTATACTGCTCTACACTTTGATTAATATTGTCCATAGAACCAACAATATTTGTATTGATCTTTTTCAGTTCCGTCACATGTGAGGCAACATCCTCCATCTCTCTGCCGCTCGAAACACCTACCTCACGGATCAGATCTGCCTCTTTTTTTACCATGGATATTTTTTCCGTCAGCTCCGTGAAGATTTCCATTAACTCATGGTTCATATCCGACACCTTAGCGTTAATTTCTTCCGTTTTCTGTCGTTCCTTATGAATACAGCCCAATACATATTGATAACAGTTCTCTTTCTCATTAATTCCACGGGCCATAGCAATCGCCATCTCCCGGCAGGATTTATAACCACAGGCATGACAATCAAAATTCTTTTCCGTATCGGTATGTTTACCAAGAAGTTGAAACGATTGCTCAATCTGTTCTTCGCTCACTTCAATAACATTCACATTCTTTGCCTTATAGGACCGCATATAATCCTCAAGGACCAGTTCTTTATCGAATCTTGCAAACTGCTTGTCAACACCTTTTTTCGTCGTATTTTCCTTCCGCCGTTTTCTGGCATAACGCTCTACATCATGCATAATTTCATACATGGTAAAGAGGTCGTAATTTACTCCTGTCGCCGGTCCGCCATTACATCCGGTCTCACAATTTAGAACATCAAATACCGTAGGCCTTTCACTCTTGTGAATTCCTGCATATGTATCCAGATCATGATACAACTTTCCAATACCCTCAGAAGTGATTACATCCAGTTCCGGTGAATGAATCAAAAGGTTCTTCATTAATCCGCCCGGCTTCGGATAAATAGCACCCTCCATTCCCTGTTCACCATCAAACTCAAACTCACTATAAATTTTAACTTTTGGCAGATCGACCTTATGTTCAATAAAATAATCCCACAAATGCTCCATTGTAACATTATAATCAATCACTCCTGTATCTTGAAATTCATCAATTTTCGCAATACAAGGAGAAATCGCCGCAATCTTTCCTTTAAATCCTAACACCTTGCGTATATAAATCGCAATACAGGCCATCGGACTATGAATGGGAGATAATTCTGAAATCAGCTCCTGCTTATGTTTTTCAATGTAATTGACAACAGCAGCACATGGCTGTGAGATCAGTTTTTTGTTTGGATTTTTTTCTAAATAACGAAGATGTGCCCATGTGCAGATATCCGCTCCCAGACCGACATCATAAATTGCCTTTACCCCTTGGTTACGCAGCCATTGAAGTGCATGCCGCCAATTCCCGTCAAAGGCAATTTTAATGGAAGGAGCCGCAATCATGGCGATTTCTTTTCCCGCTCTCAAATCCTTCAGAAATTCTTCAATATCATCCTGAAAAGATCTTGCATTATGAGAACAGGCCTTAATGCAGGCACCACATTTAATACATTTTTCATCATCAATTTCAATTCTCAGAACTCCTGTTTCGTCCACATGTCCAATATTGGCATCACCAGCCGGACAAACCCTTACACAGGCATTACACCCCACACATTTATCCTTTTCTACTTTTATTATACTCAAAATACCCTTCCTCCTTATTTGTATTTCCCCTACATCAGATTACCTATGTAAAATGCACAGTATTTCTCTTTTCCCTATATAAAAATTATAAAATAAATAACAATTATTGTCAATTCTCCCTTTCTTTCTCTTTCCGTCTCGCTACTACGACAAAACGCCCCTCTTCTGTCTGATAAGCACACGTTACTAAAGTAAGAAGCTGCTCACCATATTCCGGTGTAATACCGGTATCATATTGTGACAATTTCTTACAATTTTTGATATAAGTATGAAATGCTTTTTCTGACAGACTTCCCGGATACGCATAATACTTGAATACATCCTGATTGTCTTTATAGATCTGTGAATAAAAAGCGGCTACCACCTCATACTCCCGCTCCTCATACAACGTATCAAAGAAAATAGTCTTATGTTTATTATAAAAATCTTTTGTCTGGTAATCCACCAAATGAGCAAACATCATTCCGCTCTTCATATGATGGCCGTAGACCATTAGATTATTATGAACATCTTCCACATCACATTTTGCATCCAAAAAAGGAAGTCCGTTGACATCATATTCCTTTTCATAATTCTTATGTAAATAAAATTCCGGCTCCTTTTTCGTCTGCATCACCGGATAATCAATCTCTGTCCCTTTAACCTGAATCCATCCGATAAAATCATTATTTTTTTTATAGAGCTTTTTATACTTTTTCAGAATTTTCTTTCCCTGTGCGGTTTGAATCTCTTCGGTTTCTTCTGCTTGACTTTCTTCTTTTAATTCAATTAATTCTTGTAAATCATTCTCTGTACTCCTCGCATCCATATAATATTTCAGCAAGTATAATCCGCTGCCGGCAAAAACCAGAATACAGACAATCAGAATCACATTGGTCATCCACGCTCTTTTTTTCATCGTTTTATATCCTTCTCCATTTCCATATCTTAAAATTCCAGCCTCATTGACGTAAACCGGATTCCATCTGCTTTCTTCTCCGGGCCCAGTGCCCGAAACCCCATTTTTTCATAAAAGCCTACGGCATAGGGTGAGGAATTCACCGTCACAGCCCGTATCTCAGGCTGTTCTAACTCAATTTGGTTCACAGCTATCCGCACAAGATTTCCGGCAATCCCCAAATGATGGAATTTGTCTCTCACAAAAAGCAGACTGATATGTTGCCCCTCCCGGAGTGCCATGACACCTACTAAATAATTATTCAGATAACTTCCCCAGAATCTCATCTCACCCTGATTGATTTTCTCCACCATATTATGATAACTGATAAAATGGCGAAAAGTCTGAATCCCCATTTCTTCATAATCCGGCACCTCATACTTTTCAAAAACCTCCCATACAAGCTCCAAGGCCTCATGAAGCTTGTCAGGACCAATTTTACATATCTGCACGCCATATCCTCTCTTTTTACATTCAGATTTCTTAATTCTAATATATCTCCCCGCCATTCCAACGTCAACAATATATAATCACATTGTTTCCATTGTCTCACGAATTGCCTTGACGAAATTCCGGCTGTTCAGTACCGTCACATTTTCAAGAGAAGTAATCAGCGCCAGATCCTTTGTCATTTTACCGTCTTCAATCGTCTTCAACGTTGCTTTCTCCAATTTGTCAGCAAAGGCCATAAGTTCTGGAATCTCATCCATTTCACCGCGTTTACGGAGAGCACCTGTCCATGCAAATATAGTTGCTACTGAGTTGGTCGATGTCTCCTCTCCTTTTAAGTGCTTATAATAATGACGCTGCACTGTTCCGTGGGCAGCCTCATATTCATATACACCGTCCGGAGAAACCAGCACGGAGGTCATCATAGCCAAAGAACCGCAGGCAGAAGATACCATATCACTCATAACATCTCCATCGTAATTTTTACATGCCCAAATAAACCCACCTTCCGTCTTCATAACACGGGCAACCGCATCATCAATCAAGGTGTAGAAATATTCCAGACCTGCTGCCTCAAATTTTTCTTTATACTCTTTTTCATATACTTCTTCAAAAATATCTTTAAAATTATGGTCATATTTTTTAGAAATAGTATCTTTTGTGGCAAACCATAAATCCTGTCCGGTATCCAATGCATAGCTGAAACAGGCCTTTGCAAAGCTGGTAATGGATTTGTCTGTATTATGAATTCCCTGAATAATTCCCGGAGCATCAAAGTTATGTATTACTTCACGGATTTCCGTTCCGTCCTCTGCCGTAAATACGAGCTCTGCTTTTCCTTTTCCCGGTACTTTTATTTCTGTATTCTTGTATACGTCTCCATAGGCATGACGAGCTAAAGTAATCGGTTTCTTCCAGTTCTTCACACATGGTTCGATTCCTTTCACCTGAATCGGAGCACGGAATACGGTTCCATCAAGAGCCGCACGGATCGTTCCATTTGGAGATTTCCACATCTCTTTCAGATCATACTCTGTCATGCGGGCAGCATTCGGTGTAATGGTCGCACACTTAACTGCTACTCCATATTTCTTTGTTGCCTCAGCAGAATCCATCGTCACCTTATCATCTGTCTCATTACGATGCTCTAAGCCAAGGTCATAGTATTCGGTTTTTAAATCAATGTAAGGCAGTAATAACTCATCCTTAATCATCTGCCACAAGATTCGTGTCATTTCATCTCCATCCATCTCTACGAGGGGAGTTTTCATTTGAATTTTTGCCATAAGATTTGCCTCCTAATGTTTTTTAGCAGTGTGCCTTTTTCAGACACATTATTTTTAATATATCACAGTGCTTTTTCCTTGTCAAAGTATGTGACTGCCACTGCTGCCTTTGTCACGAAAAGTACACAACTTCCTCTTCCGGCGGCTGTGCCGGCACAACCTCTTCCGCCCACAGCATCGGCACTAAAGCCTGCTGCTTTCTGGAAAACTCCGGTTTTACTTTCACCCTTACAGTCACCCAGTCATTGGTCGCAAATTTCTTTGCTTCTTTATAATGACAGATAAACCCGATTTTTGCAATATCATCTGCACAGCAGGTCATAGCTGCTCTTGCCGGAACAAAAGCATCCTCCGGAAATGTGCGGTTTCGATATACCTGTCCCTTGAACACAATGGTCTTTTCTTCGTATTTTTCCGGGTGCTCGCTGACATCCAGATACCAAAGTCCAAAATCATCATCTTCCAGCACAATTTCCTGTTTGGTAACATCAAAGGGCAGTTCCTCTTCAATATTACTTTCCACACTGCCATCCTCCGACTCAAAAAGTACCTGTGCCCGGCGGTTGATCGCTTTTACATTTCTTCTCATAGAGGCTTTGTCCATCTCTGCCGTACAGCGGTTAAAAATAACCAGATCAGACTGTCCGAAATGTGCCATCAAAAGCGATTTCATATTGTTAATATACATTTGAAACGTCTCGGCATTTACCGTAGTAAAAGTCTGGACAACAACCCAGTTCTCCGGAAGTGTTTCGTTCAGAAGCTTTGTTAAATCCCACATTCCGTTCACTTCTATCATAATACGTGCCGGTTTATGCTCTTTCACAAGGGAAATACAATAGTCCTCCGTCAAATCCTCTTCCTCTTCAATGACAACCAACGTAACTTTGTTGTACTTTAACAAATTTTCATCCAGTTCTTTTTCTCCCTCTTCCGTAAGAAGAAAGAGGGTCTTCAATCCGTCTTCAAAATTACCTTCTTCCAAAATTTCTTTAATGCAGGTTGTTTTCCCACTCTCCAAAAATCCGGTAAAAAGATAGGTTGGAATATCCCGGTTTCCGAACATATTATAGTCCTCCTTTATGCAAAGAACATTTTCTTAATTTCTTCTTCTTTTAAATCTGCCCCAATGACGCAAAGTCTTCCGGTATAATCCGCACTGCCACGGCGAACTTCATATTCTCCCGGTACAAGGTCAAAATGGAACCATTCTCCCTCTGAAGCCGGCACAATTCCCTTGGCACGAAGTATCGTTCCATAGCTGCCTTCCTCTGCCGAAAGCTGTTTCAAAATGCCGGTTAATTCTTCTTCGGAATATTTGTGGGCACTTTCCATTCCCATACTGGTAAATACATCATCTGCATGATGATGGTCATGATGGTGGCCACATCCGCATTCCTCTTCTTCATGGTCATGGTGATGGTGGTGGTGATGACCACATTCACACGCATGCTCCTCATGCTCATGGTTATGATGGTGGTGATGATGACCGCATTCCGGGCACACCTCTTCCTCCTCCATAAGTTCTAATTCCAAGGAATTGCTTTTTTCTATCGCACCCAGAATCTGCTTTCCGTCAATCTCATCCCACGGGGTCGTTATAATGGATGCCTTATCGTTTTTCTCTTTAATAAGAGCCAACGCCGCCGATAATTTTTCTTCGGAAATATTTCCGGTACGGCTGAGTACAATTGTCTTTGCACTTTCAATCTGATTGTTATAAAATTCACCGAAGTTCTTCATATACATTTTGCACTTTGTCGCATCTGCTACTGTTACATATCCGTTCATAACAACGTCTTCATTATTTTCGATCACGCCGGAAACCGCTTTTATAACATCGGACAGCTTTCCCACTCCTGATGGTTCAATCATAATGCGGTCCGGGGAATATTGAGCCAATACTTCCTGCAATGCCGTTCCAAAATCACCGACTAAGGAACAACAGATACAACCGGAATTCATTTCTGTAATATTGATACCGGCATCCTTCAAAAATCCGCCGTCAATTCCGATTTCGCCAAATTCATTTTCAATGAGAACCAATTTTTCACCCGTAAATGCTTCCTCAATCAATTTCTTAATTAATGTGGTCTTTCCCGCACCGAGAAAACCTGAAAAAACATCAATTTTTGTCATTTTGACCTCCATTCTGAATACATACTTATTTTTTTATTATACTGTGCCTTTATTATACACGTTTTCCCAAAAGTTACAAGCACAGGATTTTCTGCTGTTCCATCAGCCACTCGTCCGCACTTGCAATTCCCTCCTCACTGAACGCAAAGTCCCTTGTCACAATTTCTTCTGTTGTCTTCTCCAAAATATAAGGACCTTTCCAAGCCGTTGCTGTCAGAACAGGATTGTCTTCCCCGCCGCCCTTCTGAATGTGAAAATTCATTCCGCGGTAGCTTCCTTTGAATACACTTTTCTGATAATACAGCGTAGAATATAAATTAATCCCTTCCATTTCTTTTCCTCCATTCCATACCATTCTCGAACCTTGGAACACCTTAAACAGTATAGCATAATTTCTGCCAATCTTATAGTTTTTCATAAAAAAACCTTGAAAATATAAAGAAAACGTGGTTTACTATATTCGTGTGACTTTTATGATGAATATAATAAATTAGAAATAAAAATGGAGAGATGAGTCATGAAAAAAGTTGTAAAATTTGGCGGCAGTTCATTAGCAAGTGCCGAGCAATTTAAGAAAGTCGGCGATATTATTCGTGCCGATGAATCCCGTCGTTATGTTGTCCCATCTGCACCGGGTAAACGTTATAGTGAAGATACCAAGGTGACGGATATGTTATATCACTGTTATGAGCTGGCTGAATCGGGTCAGGCATTTACAAAGCTGCTGAATCAGATCAAGGAACGCTATAATGAGATTATCCATGGATTAAAACTGGACTTTTCTCTGGATGAGGACTTTGAAACAATCCGAAAACAATTTACCGGAAAAGCCGGTTCTATGTATGCGGCATCCCGCGGAGAATATTTGAATGGAAAAATTATGGCAAAGTATCTCGGTTATGAATTTGTCGATGCCGCCAATGTAATTCGTTTCCATAAGGATTGTACGTTAGATGATGCCACCACCAACAAACTGCTTGCCCAGTATCTGGATGCCTATGAGCATGCTGTCATTCCGGGCTTTTATGGAGCAATGGAAAATGGAACGGTCGTCACATTTTCCCGCGGTGGTTCTGATATTACCGGTTCTTTAGTTGCCCGTGCCATAAATGCAAATCTGTATGAAAACTGGACAGACGTATCCGGTTTCCTTGTTGCGGATCCTCGTGTTATCAAAAACCCAGAGGTCATTCATACCATCACGTATACGGAACTTCGCGAGCTTGCTTATATGGGAGCTTCTGTTCTTCATGAAGATGCGATTTTCCCTGTCCGCAAGGCCGGTATTCCGATTAACATCCGTAATACCAACGCACCAGAGGATGATGGAACCATGATTGTGGAAAACACTTGCCGGATTCCTACCTATACAATTACTGGTATTGCAGGAAAAAAAGGCTTTGTTGCCGTCAATATTGAAAAGGATATGATGAATTCTGAAATCGGATTCGGACGCCGTGTTCTTCAGGCTTTTGAAGATAATGGCATTTCCTTTGAGCATATGCCATCCGGTATTGACACCATGACAATTTTTGTTCATCAGGATGAATTTGCTGAAAAGGAACAACAGGTAATTGCCAGCATTAATAACCTTGCTCATCCGGATTCTATTGATTTGGAATCTGACCTCTCCTTAATTGCTGTCGTCGGACGCGGTATGAAGAGTACCCGTGGTACAGCAGGAAGACTATTTTCTGCACTGGCTCATGCGCATATCAACGTAAAAATGATTGATCAGGGTTCCAGTGAGTTAAATATCATTATTGGTGTAAAAAATGAAGACTTTGAAGATGCAATCACGGCGATTTATGATATGTTCGTGATTTCGCAGTTATAACAGTGGATGAAAGTCAGAAACATGTGGTTTTGAAAAAGAGAGATGCCGAACCCGTTGGCATCTCTCTTTTTCATTTTCCACCTCATCAGAAACTATATTTCCACATCTGCTTCATAATCCACATTATCATAATGGAAGCCAAACATGTGATAGAAGTCCTCCCAATATCCCTCGATATCACCCAGTTCTTTTATATTTTCTGTCGTCACTGTATCCCATATTTCAGCAATTTTATTCTGCACATTATCCTGCAGCTCCCAGTCATCCAGACGAAAGCGGCCTTCTGCATCTACCTCTTTCTTTGGCAGCTTCTCGGCGAACAATCTCTGCATCTGCTCAATACATCCCTCATGAAGTCCCTCTTCTTTCATAACTTTGTATACAAGGGCTATGTAAAGCGGTACAATCGGAATCGCTGCACTGCTCTGCGTAACCAGTGCCTTATTGACAGAAATATATGCTTTCAGTCCTTTCCCTGCAAATTCCTTTGTCAGTTTTACGGAAGTGTCATACAAATGTTTCTTTGCCTGTCCGATACTACCGTGTTTATAGATAGCGTGCGTCACAACCGGGCCAATATAAGAATAAGCCAAAGTCACAGCATTGTCTGCTAACACATCGGCATCCGCCAATGCCTGAATCCATTCTTCCCAGTCTTCACCGCCCATTACTTTAATGGTATTTTCGATTTCTTCTTCCTTGGCAACCGGAACTGTCACATCCTTAATTTCATTATTACGAAGGTCAATGGTTTTATTGGAAAACTCACTGCCTACTGTTTTTAAAACACTTGATACCGTAGTTCCATCTGCCAAAGTACGTCTTGGTGCCGCCATACTGTAAACTACCATATCTACTTTTCCCCAATCGCTGCGGATTGTCTCAATTACCTGTTCTTTCATTTCTTTTGAAAATCCGTCTCCATTGAAAGATTTCGCATAATATCCGTCCGCCTGTGCCATTTCTTCAAAAGCTGCGGTGTTATACCAGCCGGCAGTAGCCGTTCTCTTGCCTTTTGCTTCCTTTTCAAAAGAAACCCCTATCGTATCTGCTCCATAACAATAAGTCACGGCAATGCGGCTTGCCAAGCCATATCCCGTTGAGGCACCCACAACAAGTACCTTTTTGGGGCCCTCTGCCAATCCCTTTTCCTTACAATATGCAATCTGTCTTCTTACACTTTCTTTACATCCGGCCGGATGTGCGGTTGTACAGATAAATCCTTTTACCTTTGGTTCTACTATCATAGCTACCTCCATTCCATTTCCATTTTCTCTCTTATTTTACCTTATTTTTCTTCCGTATGCAAGTTCTACCGGCTTTGCCCGGCAGTGCAACTTCACCGCCTCACTACATCAATACATAGAAAAGAATCATAAAGAAATGCAGCACACTTCCTGCGAGCACAAATAAATGAAAAATCGAATGAACATATTTTTTTCTTTTTCCTATTCCATATAATATGGCCCCAATTGTATAAGCCAGACCGCCCGTGATCAGAAATACCGTTCCCCCTGCCCCAAGACAGGTAATGGTAGGTTTTATAAAAAATATAATACACCATCCCATCGCAAGATAGCAGATCATAGATAGAATCTGATATTTCTTCAGATCAATTGCTGTTAATGTTGCCGCCATAAAACAACAAGCCCATACGATACCGAATATGACAAACGCCTGTACCGGATAATCCGGCCGCAGTCCAGCCAGAGTGACCGGCGTATACGTTCCTGCAATAAGAAAGTAAATCGTACAGTGGTCAATGACCTGAAATACTTTCTTCGCCGTATTGGGACGAAGGCCATGATATATACTTGACATAGTATAGAGAACGACCATAGTCCCACCGTATATAGCCGCCCCTACAACACCCCACGCATCACTGTAGACCGCCGCAAAAATCACACAGAGGACTAAGGCTGCAATCGCCAGTGCACCTCCTACAATATGGGATACCATATTAAAAATTTCTTCTCCTTTTGTATAATCCGGAAGAACCCGGTCTCGTAAGCAAGTACGTACCTTCTTCATAACAATCCCCATTTCTGCGCTGCTTTCACTCTTATAACGCTATCCTTATTTTTTATTTCCAGTTATAGACTAACACGTTTTTTCCCTTGCGTCAACATAAAAACTCCAAGATGTAGTTTTAATAACTACTTCTTGGAGTTTTCTTTCGTACTTACTACTGATTGCTCTTTCTTCTTACCATGATGACTGTAACAATACCTATCGCCGCCGCTATAAATAGAATAACGCACAATGCAACCGGAGCCTGATCCCCCATATCCGGTATGGAAGATAGAATGCTCACATTTTCAGAAGAATGGCTGCCTCCTCCATCTGAAATTCTGCTCTTTTTGACCGTATCCTTATAAGCAAGAACATAGGTAGAAAATTTATCCGTATTAAAGGTCACTGTACTATCTACAGAATCCCTGTCCGGCAGCACCGATACCGCTCCGTTATGCACACGTAGAACTGCATACATCCTTGTCTTAGAGGAGTCCGTATTTCGCAGGGCCTGTGGTACCGTAATCGTTACTGCAATTGCTTTATTCGTATTATTGACCTTCTTCGCTGTACTGCTTCCTACCGTTTTCCAAAGAGTAATATCCAAATATTGCCCTACCGTATAGCCTCCCAAATTTGAAATAATCAGTTCCTTATCTTTCTGGCTGACGGTACTGTCAATATTTTGAATGCGGAGCTCAATATCTGCGTTGCTTCCCTGTGAGACTGCTGACTGTTCTCCCTTCGATAACACAGAGGTCAGCACCTGTGCCGTCTTGGTGGAAATTGCAGTCTGTGGTGCCCCATCCACTACCGTGACCTTTTTCTTGACCGTGCCGGTATACTCTGACGGTACAGAAGATGGACTTGGTGTGTCTGTTCCATCCGGTTTCTGTGCCGTTTGTGATTGTTCTGTAGTATCCTGAATCTCCGACGGCTGCTTTAATACAACACGAATGCTATTTACATGTCCCGCATAATCATTTGCCACCAGCACATATACCGTATTCACATGGTCAGCAGAAAGAATAATATCTGCCGTTCCCTCTTTGATTTCCTGTGCTGCCCCATTTACCGTAACACTGGCAAGATAATCATCCTGTATCTTCACGTTCTGACTATTTACAACATAGGTTTCACCATCTTTTACTCCCTCAATCACCGGAATTTCAACATCTTTCCGATATTCAAAAACGGATTGCTCATAAATCTCGCCCGTGCTCTCATTCATAACATAAAAGGCTTCTTTTCCATTTCCGGTATCTTTTGTAAGAACGATACTTTCCTGTGGTTGTAATCCCTCTTCGTTGAAAACAAACACAAAGCCTTGTTTTGGAGTAATGGTAATATCTGAAATATACCAGCCGGTATCCGACCTTTTTCCTGAAATATCATATTGTCCGTCAACACCACTGGCTGCTTTTCGCCGATTAACAACCAAAACACCCTTTTCGTAGACAAACTCGTAATTGTCTGCTCTGCCGCCTGCCGGAGTCAGAACATCCGTTTCCACTGCTGTACCTTTAATCGTTACGGTCGGTGCCAAATATCCGGCTGCTGTTTCTGCCGTCTCACCATTTACAAATCCTGACACCTCTACAGCCTGTTCCGTATCCGGTGTCATATGAAAATAGATACTCTGTCCTTTATACTTCGCCGTAAGGGTTGCTTTCTGTATTGTGACAATCGCTGTTGTTTCTGCAACTTTGCCACCATTATAGGTAAGAATTACATCGGTACTGTATCTTCCGGCACTCAGACCTTTCTTGGCCGACACATAATACCGCCCGTCAATCTCTTCCACCTCAAACTGCCGGTTATTGCTCAATGACACTTGAGATATAGTGGCATCTGCATTTGCCTGATTCGTATTTTTCCAGCTCACGCCGACAGATGGTGCTGCCGTATAGCCATATACGGCATCCTTTAATACCATGCGGTCTGCCGTAATATCATAAATCGGTTTCGTAATAGTAAAGGATTTTTCCGCTAGATTATTAGCACTGTCCTTTGCTACAATTGTGTAAGTTCTGGAACCCTTTTCCGGACATGGAATCGACAGTTTGCTCTGAAGGTTCTCTACCGCTATAGCCGTTCCGCTTACTGTAGTATTCGTCCCCTCATACAGCGTAGTTTCAATGAGATTACTGTCTGAAACCGTAATGTCCTTCTGCTCTGTAATATATTCTTCCCCATCCTTTACCACTTCTATCGCCGGAACTTTATTATCAAACACCATTCCGTTGGAAGAAATATATAGAGAGAGTCCCGCACGGTCTGTAATTTTAGCATATACAATTTTCGTTTCCAGATCATCCGGCTCCAAGGAAAAACGCGTTCCATGTACCCAAGGAACCTTTTTCACCTGCTCATTTGACAGTGCTTCCGCAGATACGTAATAGGAAATTCCTGTGTCTTCATCAATTCCGCTAAATGCATCACTTCCACTGATGCTGACCGCCATCGTGTCATTGAAAAACTGATTAAATGTAATCGTATGCCAAAATGACTGCCAAAGATTGTTCGCAATACTGATTCCTTCGCCATCCGCAAGATAAGGAGCTGTTTTATCAACCTTTACCGTTTCCGTTACCAGATTGAAAATTTCCCCGGTGCTCTTATTCATGACATAAAATGTTATATCCTGTCCTTCTGTCTCACCATTGGCTCCCGATACAAGAACCGGAATCTCCGTATCCGAAATATGGTCTTCCGTGCTTCCCACCAAGTATCCCTGTGGTGCTTCTGCCGTAACATCACCGGAACCGACCGCCACATCCGTAGTGTACCAGCCATCGGTTCCCTCTGCACCATTCATCCGGTACTCATTATTTTTTTCGCATCTCTTCGTACTACTGTCATCGTACCAGACACGGGAATAATATCATAGTCTCTTGTCGAACCGCCAACAGGCATTATATTGACATCCGTATCCATGGCACGTTTATTCTGTCCATTATGATCTTTATATTCAACTGCCAACGCCTTGAAAAATTCTTCTTCCTTTTTAAGGTCTTCCAGCGTATCATTATTTTTCAATTCCGCTTCATTTACTTTTACATAATTCGTAAAGTCCGGTATTGTATGATAATATGCTGTATGTCCGGTATAGGCTGCATGCAGTGCAGCCCTTGTTACCGTAAGGGAACAGGTGAATTTGGTAGCAGACTCTTTTGTTGCCTCTTCATCAGTGATTCCTCTGTAATCGACACGAATCACATTTTGATACGTCCCTGCATGAAGTCCTGCTTTTGGTGTTACCGTAAACCTGCCGGAACCATCCAATTCTGCCGTGAAGTAAGTCTCACCTTCATCGTTCGGAAGTACCGTCACCTTTTCAAAATACAGATCACTCACATTACTTCCCGCACTCCTTGTAATAGAAGGTTCTTTTGCCAGTCCATCCAACGAATATCCATAAATCTGATTGTCAAAGTTCATCGTGGCAATGTTGCAGTCCGGTACCGGATTAACAAGGGTGACCGTCTCTGTCGTAGTATTCTGTGCCTTATCTGTTGCCACAATGGTATAGATTACCGAAGCTCCCGCCGTATCTGGACTTTTTAAAGTAAACGAGTTCGTTTTCTCCACATCTACCGTTACCTGCTGCCCATTCTTAGGCTGGTATGTAATACTTGCCAGATTTTCATCCTCAACAGAAAATGTCTTTTCATCCGCTGTGTACGTCCGGTTCGTTTTTAATGGATTGCCATTGCAGAGAATGCTCGGTGCTTCTGCATCTATAATAATTCCATCTGAGGAAACATATGCCACATTGCCTGCTTCATCCACAACTTTACCATATACATAATACTGGGTCGCATCCTCAACTTTAACAGAATCGCCCTCTTTCCATGCTACATTGGACAAACTTCCGCTTACCGGTCTGTTCTTGGATACATACATGTAATATTCCAAATTATCCGAATCCGATATATTATCTGCTGCCTCTAACGTAATGGTTTGATTTTTATTGAAGAAATGCACCAGACTAATCGAATCTGAACCCGCTTTTAACTCAGCCGTCGGTGCTGTCTTATCAATTCCAAACTCCGGCAGAGTTTCCGTTCCCCAAATCCCGCCGGTACTCACCTGCTTATAATAGATCGGTTCGGAAGAATGGTTACCCTCACTGGTATATTCCCTTTTCCCGAGATATTCCCCGGTTTCCTCCGTTCCGATTAAATATCCTGTCGGTGCAGTTACTGTCACATCGGATTTATACCACTGGACACCGTCCACCTTATTTCCCTTTGTCCCATTCACCGAGCACGAACGGGTAGGTCTGCCAATCGATACTACTGTTACCTTACCTAACGACAGCACAGCATCCGTGTAGTTGCTCCCCTCCTGAATGGATAATCTAAGCTCATATTCACCAACCGCCTTCACGCCGGACTGCATACTTCCGTCCGAAGAAGCCACAACAGAAAAATTCCCCATTCCTTTAACACCATCCCTGACTGTGACTTGCGGTGTCTGGTCCTGAGCATTATAGTATACTTTATTTTTAATATTATATGTAAAATCTTCAAGCTTCGGTGATGCTTTCTTGACCGTTACCTTAATATCACAACTGGCAATTTCTTTGGACACCGAAGTATCTTCCATGGAAGTCATTTTCACGATACACCGAAATGTAAATGTACCGACCCCGAGATTTGACAGCTTATAACGGGAACGGGTGGCACCGTCTAATTTTTCCGTATCCAAATACCACTGGTAAGACGGAATCTCTTTCTCCGCATCATACTCATCCTTTGCCACTTCAACAGAGAGATAGGCATCTTCCGGAATCTGATTATACGTATATTCCGCATCCTCACTTTTTGTTACCGTCGGTGAACTCAAATCGGCTTCCACAACTCCCCTTGCTGCTGCTCTTCTCCTATTCACGGGTGTTATGGAATCGTCCCCTTTGTCGGAAGAGGCTTCCGCTCCGTTGTCCCCATCCGGCTCCACGGTCGGTGCTGCCGGCTCTGCCGGCTCAGCAGAAGTTTCTTCTTCCTCCTTTTCATCGGTATCGGTCTCTTCCTCATCCTTCTGAAATTCATCCGTAGACGTTGGCTGCTCCGTCTCTTCCGGTGTATCTGTCACAACAGGTTCTACCGTAACCTCCGGTGTGACCGTCGGCTCCTCGGTCTCCTTTATCTCTTCCACGACCTGCTCCGGATTTTCAAAATTTTCCTCAGCAAATGACGGCCACACAACCAATGCCAGCACAAGCACTGCCATCATCAGACCACCTGCCGCACGATTTCGCACTTTATGATATTTCTCCTCTGAAAAAAGTGCCTTGATTGCATGATAGATACTAAGAAACACTACCATAACGACCACTGCCGGATAGGTCAGCGGTTTGCATCTGGCAGCCATCCTCTTTAACCGGTATAACACCTTATCCTTTATTGTCTTTTTCATAGAATCCCCCCATGAATAAATTGAATTCAATATATAAAGTAATTATACACCCAAAAGGACAGAAAACGCAAGCATTCGTCTAGCTATAAACCAAGCTTTTTTAACTCATGTACCATCTCCACATAAAATTCCCTTACGTCAAAATCATCAAAATTTTCCCGGTTCAGATCAATCATATCACCATGGGATATTCCCCGTTTCCCCTTCACGGATACAAGCTGATACTTTTCCCCCCACGAAAACGATTCCACTCCCACTAATCCGTCATTTTCCCCATCAAAATGCTTGACCAGAAAATAGGAAAAATTTAAAGGGAACCTTCCCCCGGATGGTTTATTTAACTTCGCACCCACACTCTGGCAGAATACCTCGTTCTGGTAATCCTCCTGACATTCCAGCAGTTTATTCCTTGCCTCGCAGGCAGCACTGGTCAAATCCATAACCGCCGCCATAAAATCCGGCTTTTCATCCCCCATCTTACGCAGTGCTGCATTATATGTCTCAGCGATTCTCCTCTGACCGCTCACCGGTACTTTTGACAACAGAAAATCGGCAAACTTACACCCCCGGTGAGGTGTATTAATCGTCGACAGGGATGCAACATACGGGGCAGTTCCCAGTTCTGCCATGGCATAACGACAATCCAGACCGCCCTTAGAATGAGCAATGATATTTACTTTTCCACACCCGCTTTCTTTCACGATCTGCCGGATTCTGGCGTCTAATTCTCTGGCGCTTTCTTCCACTGAAGCAGCCGAACCATGCTTACCATAATAAATATGGGCACCGTTTTTTTCCAACTCTTTTGGAATTCTTCCCCAATAATTAAAATTCTTATAATCCCGGAAGAACACACCATGTACAAGCAGAATCGGAAATCTGGTATCACATATCATTTCGCCTTTCCGCTGTTCATCCATTGCTGCTTTGTTATACTCCACCCGAACCTCTTTGGTAACTTTCCTTACAAGAATAAAAAGCACCACAAGATTGACAATAGGAATCATTCCGCATACTATGCCTATGATCCGCCACTTCATTCCTAACTGTACCGACGTTATGTATATTCTTATGATACCATTCCAAAACACCAGTCCTTCTATCAGTACCGTAAAAATAATACTTAATACCCATTTGCCGAAAGAATCCCCCAGCGATGGCACAGATAGAACACCGCACCATCCTGCCACATTCAACACAGCTGATGCCAGAGTACTGATACCAAATATCTGCAGCAATTCACAGCCATCGGCACTGTTCCGCAGAGCAGAAGGCAGGCGACGGTTATAAAATGACGGAAAAATTTGAATCCATAAATAAATAGGCAGCAGCAACATCAATCCCGCTAACCTTAGTCCGATGCGAAGACCGGCACTGATTACAAACCAGTTTGCCAGCACAGACACAACACCTGACGCCACAGCCCGAACCACATACTTCATACAACACTCCATTCCAGTATCTTTACACTAATACCCTCTTTTGATCATCACTACTTTTGAAAATTCCTCACTTTTGCAACAAAGTCTTTTATTTTTTCCCTGTTCTTCCCAGTTCCATTTAAGTTTTCTACACCGGAACTGGTATCTGCCCCGGATACCTTAGTAAGCCGGAGTGCCTCTTCTACATTTTGAGGATTCAACCCCCCTGCCAAAAAAGTAATCCGTTTCGTATCGGGAATCTCCTGTAACAGATTCCAGTCAAAGGCTTTCCCGCTTCCCGGCATCTGTGCATCAAAAACATATCCTGCTATATTAGAAAGTGCTTCATAATGGGAGAATTCTGATAAATCACTCACATTAAATGCTTTAAAGACCGGAATACGGCACTCCTCAATCAAAGAATCCTCGATTTCCCCATGAATCTGTATATAATCAAAGCCGGCATTTTCCAATTCCTTCATCTGTTCCCCCGCAGGACTTACCGTTACCGCCACTCTTTTGATTTCCCTGCTGAGGCGGTCCATAAGTTTCTCTGCCTTCTCTGTTGGTATATTTCTCTTGCTCTTAGGAAAAAATTGAACAAAACCGGCATAATCCGCCTGTACTTCATTCAGATATTCAATCTCTTCTTCTGTCGTAATTCCACATATTTTTATCAGCATCACTTTCTGCCTTTCTTTAAACGCCAAAAGACTGCCACTAATGACAGCCTTTACATTTACTACAATCTCCACCGCACTGGATGGATCTACCATTTCTTTTATCTTTAATCATTTTCCACACAACAAGCCCTACTAAAAGCAGGACAACTCCCCCTACAAGTAATGTTCCCCCAATAGAAGTCTCCATAGCTTCCTCCTTTCCGAAGCGCCACAAGCTTTCATGATAGGGATAGACCTGCACCCGATTAAAATGCAGGTCCCCAACAATGGCTTCATGTTCAATATTGTATCACAATTTAGGAAATAATCAAACTATTTTGCACTTGCAAAGCCTGCTTTTCCGCTGAGCTTTAATGTATTGCTCTCTTTGTAAGGTCTTGCAAGCAGGTAAATCAGCAGGACAACAAGTGCTAATGCCACAACGGTCCAAATACTGAATGCTCCGGTGAACAACAGACCGATACGGTAAATAATTAAGGAAACAACATAGGCAAATACACACTGATATCCAATGGCAAATGCTGTCCATTTTCCGTTATTCATCTCCCTCTTAATTGCCCCCATTGCCGCAAAACAAGGAGCACAAAGCAGGTTAAAAGCTAAAAATGCATAACCGGCAAGCGGTGCCATCCCCTCGAAATCCAGCACTCCGAACACTCCGACAACCTCTTCTTTGGCCACAAGCCCCATAACCGTAGCAATCGCTGCCTTAATATCCGCAAAACCAAGTGGTGCAAAAATCCATTTCACCACATTACCAATATATCCCAGAATACTGTTCTCCAGTTCCATATCCGGATGAAATCCAAAACCGGAACCGGTGTTTCCAAATACAGAGCCGGCCCAGATCAGGATAGAAGAGAGAAGAATAATCGTTCCTGCCTTCTTAATAAAGGACCATCCACGCTCCCACATACTGCGAAGCACAGAACCAACGGTCGGCAAATGATAGGCCGGCAGCTCCATAACAAACGGTGCCGGTTCTCCCGCAAACATCTTTGTCTTTTTCAGGATAATACCCGATATAACAATGGCTGCAACTCCAAGAAAATAAGCACTTGGTGCCACCCATGCCGCACCACCGAACAACGCACTGGCAATCAGCGCAATAATCGGAAGCTTCGCACCACATGGAATAAAGGTCGTTGTCATAATCGTCATTTTACGGTCACGGTCATTTTCAATTGTACGGGATGCCATAACTCCCGGAACACCACATCCGGTTCCGATCAGCATCGGAATAAAAGACTTACCGGACAAACCAAAACGCCGGAAAATCCGGTCCATGATAAAGGCAATTCGTGCCATATATCCACAGCCCTCCAAGAAAGCCAAAAAGATAAACAGCACAAGCATCTGCGGTACGAATCCAAGAACTGCACCAACTCCGCCTACAATACCATCCAAAATCAGTCCTTTTAACCAATCGGCACAGCCAATGGCATCCAGACCGTTCTCTACCAGCACCGGTATACCCGGAACCCAGATACCATAATCCGCATTATCTGGAGCATCCATCCATTCTCCCTCTTCATCCAGAGGAAGAACTGCGTCTAGATCATAGCCCTTCTCCGCCAGATCTTCACCATACGAGCCATAAGCTTCCTCAAAAGCTCCAAAATCGGCTTCCTTGACTGCATCCTGAATTTCGTCTGCACCAATAACATTACTGTCCGCCGCCGCTGCATTTATAACCTCTTTCACCTTGTCGGTAAATACATTTTTGTCCGCCCACTCATCTACTGCCGCATCGTAGTCGGAATGTCCTATTGCCGCCAAATAATATCCATCACCGAACAGACCGTCATTCGTCCAGTCTGTCATCAAAGTCCCCACCGTTGTGACAGAAATATAGTATACAACGAACATGACAACAGCAAAAATCGGCAGAGCCAAAAACCGGTTCGTTACAATCCTGTCGATCTTATCCGAAAGAGTCATTTTATTTTTCGATTTTTTCTCGCTGCATTCACCAATGATAGAAGTTATATATGTATAACGCTCATTGGTAATAATACTTTCTGTATCATCATCAAATGATTTTTCCAAAGAATCAATCTCCGCAGTCACATCAGGAGCGATTCTCATTTGTCTGGTAATCTTATCATCACGCTCCAGCAGCTTAATGGCAAAGAAACGCTTCTGCTCCTCCTGAATATCCGTACCAAGGCGCTCTTCCACATTGCGAATTGCCAGTTCCACTTCTTCTGTGAATTCATGAACCGGTGCCGTACTCCCCTTTTTCGACGCTGCAATCGCTTTTGCCGTAACCTTGTCAATACCGGTTCCCTTCAATGCAGAAATCTCCACAACCTCACAGCCAAGTCTCTGACTGAGTTTATCCACATGAATAATATCACCGTTTTTCTCCACGACGTCCATCATGTTGACAGCCATAACGACCGGAATCCCCAACTCCATTAATTGTGTGGACAGATAAAGGTTGCGTTCAATATTAGTGCCGTCTACAATATTAAGAATCACATCCGGTTTTTCCTGAATCAGATAATTTCTTGCAACGACTTCCTCTAGTGTATAAGGAGAGAGAGAATAAATACCCGGCAAATCTGTAATAACAACTTCCTCCGTTCCTTTTGAATAATCCTTCTTTAACTTTCCCTCTTTTTTCTCAACGGTAACTCCCGGCCAGTTTCCAACAAATTGATTGGCACCCGTCAACGCATTGAACAATGTTGTTTTACCGCAGTTCGGATTACCTGCAAGTGCAATTTTTATTGACATTTCATTCCTCTTTTCCGCACAGACATGTGCTATTTCCAAAGTTTTATATATCTACTTCATATTCGTTTTAACTTCTTTTGATTAGTTTTTTCTAACCTATATCCAAAAAAATTTTACTCCACCTCTATCATTTCTGCATCCGCTTTTCTCAGAGACAGCTCATATCCCCTTACGGTGACCTCTACCGGATCCCCGAGCGGCGCAACCTTACGCACATAAATATTAACTCCTTTTGTAATTCCCATATCCATAATACGCCTTTTCACAGGACCTGTGCCTGTAATTTTTTTCACTTTTGCTGTATCTCCAATTGATACGTCCCTTAGTGTCATGGCATTTTTCCTCCTTATATTATAATCTTGCTTGCCATATCCCTGCCAAGTGCAACCCGGGAGTCTTTGACATTTAAAATCATATTTCCACTGATTTCAGAAACTACCGTAACAACTCCGCCGGTCACAAAACCAAGGTTCTCCAAAAACTTCCTCGTTTCGTCTTTTCCACCAACTTTTTTTATTATGTTCGTTTCACCAACTTCCGCCATTGTTAAAGGCATCATCACATCATCCTTCCCTTAATCGAACTTGCATTAGTTTACCTTACCTTTAGTTAGTATATACTAACATTTATTAGAAGTCAAGAACTATTTCCTCGATTTTAAAATTTGCTTCTCTCATAAAAAAATGATACAATAGGACTAACTTTTACATTTTGTATTGGGAGGAAAGAATCATGACAAAAAATAATGAATCCGCAGAGAACTATTTGGAAACAATTCTTTTACTTAGCAATAAATTACCCGTTGTCCGTTCTGTTGATATTGCCACAGAACTCGGCTTCAAAAAATCCAGTGTCAGCGTCGCCATGAAGAACCTTCGCGAAAAAGGTCACATTACCGTTACGGATGCCGGATATATCTATCTCACGGAAGAGGGGAAAAAAATTGCTGATATGATTTATGAACGGCACGATGTCCTGACCCGCTGTCTGCGTGCCATCGGTGTCACAGAAGAAGTTGCCGAGGAAGATGCCTGTAAGATCGAGCACATTATTAGTGCAGAAAGTTTTGCTGCCATAAAAAAGCATGCCAGTAAAATATTAGACAATAACTAAAAACAGACAAGTATGAAATCGGCATGACCGGAGAGGAAACTACAAGTATGAATCTATTTTTAACGTTAGCCTTTTTGTTTTTTATCGGCTCCATTACCGGATGGATACTGGAGCTTTTCTTCCGTCGCTTTATCTCCACCGCAAACCCAGAGAGAAAATGGATCAATCCGGGATTTTGTATTGGACCTTATCTTCCCTTATATGGGTTCGGTCTTTGTTTTCTCTTTCTGATTGCCTATACAGAAAATTTTCATTGGATCGAAAATCCTTTTTGGAACAAACTAATTCTTTTTGCTGCTATGGCTTTTTGGATGACTATCATTGAATATATTGCCGGCAAATTCTGTCTGACTGTCACAAAGGTACGTTTATGGGATTACAGTGATGAATGGGGAAATATAGAAGGAATAATCTGCCCCCGCTTTTCATTTTTCTGGGCTCTGCTCGGTGCAATATATTACTTTTTAATTCATCCGCATGTCATAGGAGCATTAAAATGGCTCTCGCACAATCTGGCATTCTCCTTTGTCATTGGACTATTTTTTGGCGTATTTCTTATAGATGTAGCATACTCGTCACAGCTGTTGTTAAAGCTCAAGAAATTTGCGGAAGAGAACAATATTGTTGTAAAATATGAACATTTGAAAGCTCAGATTCATGTTTTTCAGGAGAAAAAAGTACAAAAACATCATTTCTTTTTCCCATTTCATACGGAACACTCCCTTGCCGAGCTCTTAAAGGAGCTTCATGAATCCCTTGAAGAACGAAAATAAAAAAAGCGTCGTGATAAACCGACGCTCTTGAAGTTTGCCAAAGGCAAACTTCGCTCCGCAAATGCCGGACTTTCCTATACAATGAAAAAAGCGTCGTGATAGACCGACGCTTTTTTGACGTGCGTGAGAAGATTCGAACTCCCGACACCTTGGTCCGTAGCCAAGTGCTCTATCCAGCTGAGCTACACGCACAACGCATTTATTATAATACCCCTTTGCTCAATAAATGTCAAGCACTTTTTGGGATAATTTCCCCTTTCTGTTCATGAAATTGTGTTACTTAAAAAAAATCAATAAAACTGATTAAATTTAATCATTTGCAAAGATTCCTCTTCTGTGATAGTATATAGAAACAGTAAATGCAGAGAAGAGGTTTTTGACATGAAAAATTATGATAAATATGAAAAAGCTTATTTTATGCCTCCTGAATGTACCTATGACTGGGTACAGAAGGATGCAGTCACAGAGCCACCCATCTGGTGTTCTGTGGATTTACGTGACGGAAATCAGGCTTTGATCGAACCAATGAGTCTGGATGAAAAATTGCAGTTCTTTCAGATGTTAGTAGATATCGGCTTTAAGGAAATCGAAGTCGGATTCCCCGCTGCTTCTGAAACAGAATATGAATTTATGCGTGCTCTCATTGAACGGGATATGATTCCACAAGATGTTACGGTACAGGTTCTGACACAGGCCCGTGAGCATATTATAAAGAAGACCTTTGAAGCCGTGAAAGGAGCACCTCACGCTGTTATTCACCTTTATAACTCTACTTCTGTTGCACAGAGGGAACAAGTATTCAAAAAGAACAAGGAAGAAATAAAGCAGATTGCTATTGACGGGGCAAAACTACTGAAGGAACTGGCAGATGAAACTGACGGTAATTTTTCTTTCGAGTACAGTCCGGAAAGTTTTCCGGGAACAGAAGTTGATTATGCCGTTGATGTATGTAATGCAGTTTTAGATATTTGGAAACCGGCAGATGATAATAAGGCAATCATTAATATCCCAACGACCGTGGAAAATGCTATGCCGCATGTTTTTGCCACTCAGGTGGAATACATTCACAAGCATTTGAAATACCGGGATGCCGTTATTCTTTCCCTGCACCCTCACAACGACCGGGGCAGCGGTGTCAGTGATGCTGAATTAGGAATTCTTGCCGGTGCAGACCGTATTGAAGGAACTCTGTTCGGCAACGGTGAGCGTACCGGAAATGTAGATATTGTTACATTGGCAATGAATATGTTCTCGCACGGTGTAGATCCTAAATTAGACTTCTCCAATATGCCAGAGATTCGTGAAAAATATGAAACCTTTACCCGTATGCACGTCTATGAGCGCCAGCCATATGCCGGTGATTTAGTATTTACTGCTTTCTCCGGTTCCCATCAGGATGCAATAGCCAAAGGAATGCAGTGGCGGGAGGACCGCAACTTAAAACTTTGGAGCGTTCCGTATCTTCCTGTTGACCCGAAAGATGTAGGACGTACTTACGATTCGGATGTTATCCGAATCAACAGTCAGTCTGGCAAAGGCGGTGTCAATTATATTCTGAAACAGAATTTCGGTATTTCTCTTCCCGATGCGATGCGGGAAGAGGTTGGCTATACAATGAAGCATGTATCCGATGAAGAGCACAAAGAACTCTCCCCACAATGGGTATACGAGATTTTTGAAGAAAATTACATTAATCCGACACCATATTTTCAGATCAGCGAATGTCATTTCAAACAGATAGATGGCATTATGGCGGAAACTACAATTGTATGTGGTGACAAGAAAACAATTGTAGACGCTAATGGAAACGGACGCCTTGATGCCGTCAGCAATACCATAAAGCAATACTTTGGGGTCAGTTACCAGTTATCGACTTATGAAGAACATGCTCTCACACAAGGCTCCTCTTCCAAAGCAATTGCTTACGTCTGTATTACCTGCAACGGCACAACTTACTGGGGCGTCGGCATTAATGAGGATATTATTACCGCTTCGGTCCATGCACTTTGTGTCTGTGTCAACAAGCTGCCTGAAATCGCTTCTAACGAATCCTGCAGTGATGAACGGCTGGTAGAAATGATGAACTATATACAGAGCAATTATCAATCCGTAACATTGGAAGATATGGCAGCACAATTTCACTTGAGCGAACCGTATATCAGCAAATATATCCATGAAAAGTCAGGAAAAACCTTTGTAGAACAGCTGACGAATATTCGTATGAAAAAGGCCCGTACCCTATTAAAAAACGGGAATATGACTGTTGAAAACATCGCTATTTCCGTCGGATATCCTAACGTAGAGCACTTTAACCGAACTTTCAAAAAATTGTACGAAATAACACCGGTACAGTTCAGAAACAGCCATCGGTAAAAAAGTCATAATATACAAAAAAAGACATCCCAAAAGTCGTTTTATTGACTGAAGGGATGTCTTTTCTGTATATAGGGTCAAGATATCGTATACCGGTCCGCCAATTCCACCCACATGGCACGGAACAGCCTCATAATCTGCCAAACACCGATTCCCTTTAAACCATACTCTTCCACAAGCCCGAATTTGGCACGCATACTTCTTGCGTCTTCAAACCATACTTCATGCTCCTGACCTTCCTTAAAATATAAAAAATAAGGTGACTGAGCCACTTCATCAAACTGAACTGCCGCATCATTTTCTATGGCAATCTGTACCGCCTCTACATTTCCGATCGTAACTGCCTTGCTTTCCCCTCTCACAAAGGGATTGATCCAGTCATAACCATAGTTCGGAATTCCAAGATTGATTTTTTCCGGGGCAATTTCTGTCAAAGCATACTCCACTACCTGCCGCACTTTATTCAAAGGTGCTACTGCCATTGCAGGTCCATACGTATATCCCCACTCATATGCCATTAAAAGCACCTCGTTTGCCGCCTCTCCCAACCCTCTGTAATCTTTTCCTTCATACAGAAGTCCCTGTTGGCCGGCAGAAGTCTTAGGAGCCAGTGCCACACTGACTGTATATCCCATTTCATTCATCCGCTGCCGTAATTCACCAACAAAACCGGTAAATAAATCCCGGTCTTCTGCCAAAATGTATTCAAAATCCACATCCACCCCTGCATAACCTTTTTCTTCTACAAGGACTAATAATTCTCCAAAGAGAGTTTCCTTTGCTGTCTCATTGGTCAGCATGACATGAATCAGATTATTATTAAATCTTCCATCCGCTCCAAATGGCGTCAAAACAAGAATCGGTTCACTCTCTAATGCCAGCGCCTCTCTTACCATCCAATCTGCATCAATAGCCGGAGGTATCAAATTTCCCTCTGTCGTAAATCCATAAGAAAACACAAGGAGATTTGTAAGATAAGGTAACGTTTCTCTCAATACCCACGGACTGATAAAAGGATAAGCGTATCCCCCTGCCGTTACTATTCTTTTATCTGTTCTTGCATTTTCAGTGGGAATCAATATTGCCTGCCCCACTGCCAGCCGGTAAGGAGCCGGAATCTGATTGATGTAAGATAATCTTTCTGCCGTAGTCCCATACAAGCCAGCAATACGGTCTATCGTATCACCGGGCTCCACAATATAGATTGGCATTAAAATACTCCGTATTTTTACTTATCTTTATTATATGTGAAATTAAAAAATATGGAATAGTAAATATCCTCCGTTAAACGAATTTCCTATTCCATATTCTATCAGTTTTTTCCTTCATTAAAAAATGCCGCAGACCGGAATCGAACCGGTACGGGTGTTACCACCCACAGGATTTTAAGTCCTGGGCGTCTGCCAGTTCCGCCACTGCGGCACATACGATTAAATTGTATGTCCTAAGTTCAAGATTAGAACTTACGACCCAGATGGGACTCGAACCCACGGCCTCCGCCGTGACAGGGCGGTGCTCTAACCAACTGAGCCACTGGGCCTAAAAAAAGCGTCATGAAATAATTTCCATTTCCATGGAAATGGACCCTCCGGGACTCGAACCCGGGACCGTCCGGTTATGAGCCGGATGCTCTAACCAACTGAGCTAAAGGTCCGTGAAATGACCCCTACGGGAATCGAACCCGTGTTACCGCCGTGAAAGGGCGATGTCTTAACCGCTTGACCAAGGGGCCTCATATTGTAAAATTGTAAAACAATTTTCTTTCTTAATCTAGCACACTAACAGTAGATATATTATCACATCACCAAGAAAAAATCAAGTAATTTATTCCATAATCTATAAAAAAGGCAAGCATAAAAATGATAGGATACCTCCAATCTATTTGGAGGCATCCTATCAGACAATACTCGTTATTTTTTTCTACAAAGTAATCAAAGTAGCCATAGCATTGTCTGCCATTGCCTGCATGATATAATTGTTCGGCCCTACAATAACAGCTAATTTGTTACACTCCGAAATTGCACCGATTGATGAGTAGCTCAATTTCTTAGAATTAATTATAATCGACTTCAAATTCTTTGCTTTATAAATCGCATTATAACGAATCTTTGTTACCTTTTTCCCAAATTCCAATTTTGTCAGATTTTTTGCATGCGCAAAAGCTTCACTTTGAACAATCTTTACAGAATCCGGTACAACAAAATGTTTTGTTGCTTTCTTCGCTGGATATTTAATCAGATTCGTCTTTCTGCCATTATATAACACACCATCTTCTACTTTATATTTGGAGCCGTTTCCTCCTTCAAATGCAGTCAGATTATTACAATCTGTAAATGCACTATATCCCAATTTTCTTAGATTGGATGGAATATGAATCCGTTTGACCATAGTCCTGTAAAATGCATTATTTCCAATATAAGTTACAGAATCCGGAATTGTAACTTTTCGGAGGTTTGTATTCTCCGCAAAAGCACAGTATCCAATTTTTCTTGTACCACTTAATAAGGTTACTGTTCGCAGGGATTCCATATTGTTAAATGCAAAATCACTGATTTTTTCTGCCCCTGATGTCACATTCGTAAGATAGGAATTGTTGGCAAAAGCATTCGTACGTATTTTTTTAACACTAGATGGTACACGGAACGATTTACTTGCCTTATGCAGCGGATATTGAATCAAATATGTCTTTTCCTTATTATACAATACTCCCTGTGAGCTACTGTAATTTTTGTTCGCTCCTGCCACATTAATTGCCCGCAGACTTACACAATTATTAAATGCACCCGGATTAATCCCTGTCACACTGGCTGGAATTTGAATGGAACGGAGTTTTTTGCAATTTGCAAAAACTTTACTTCCGATAAAAGTAACTTTATTCGGCAACTTCAGACTGTGAATCTTTGTTCCCATAAATGCACCGTTTCCGATAAACTGCATGTTTTTATTCAATGTTATTTTTCTCAATCCACTTTCTGCAAAGGCACGGTCACCGATTGCGTATACCTTTTTATTTAATTTCACACTTCTCAATGAAGAACAGCCATAAAAGGCACGTTTCTTTATAATTGACACATTTTTTGATAATGTCACACTCTTTAGCTTCTCACATTGGTAAAATGTATACTCCGGAATATTCTTTATGCCTTTTGGCAATATCGCTTTTTGAAGTGACGTACACTTATAAAATACGCCGTTTCCAAGCTTTGTTTTATTGTTTTGAAAAGTTACTTTCTGTAGATCTTCACACATTTGAAATGCTTTATCACCTATTGTCTTCACATTTTTCGGAATCGTAATGCTTTTCAGTTTATAGGCTTTATGGAATGCCTTTCCACCAATTTCTTTTGTGTTCCTGCCCAATTTTACACTGGAAAGTTTATAACAATTATCAAAAGCAGCGGATTCAATGGTTTTTAGACTGTCCGGTAAATCTACTTTCTTCAAAGAAACACAATCTTCAAAAGCACCATTTTCAATGGTTCGTAACCCATCATTAAATTCAACTGTCTCTAATCTGTCACAGCCAGCGAACGCAGAACTTCCAACGCTTTTCAAACTCTTTGGCAGCTTAATGGTCTTCAAATCATCAGAATCCGCGAAAGCACACCAGTCTATGTATGTAACAGAATCCGGAATTTTTATACTCTGATATCTCTTTGCACCATTCAACGGACAAAGTGCCCGGCTTCCTATTTTCGTAACAGGGAATCCACCTAATGTATTTGGAATAACCAAATCCTTAACATCAACCTTAACCAATTTCAAGGTTGCCTCTTTGTTTTTCACGGAATAGGTAAAACCATTCTCCTCATATTTCTTCGCTGATGCTGGAACTGTAAAAATTCCAAGAGCTGCCACCAACAGAACAGCAGCAACAAATAACTTCTTCATAATTACCTCCATTCTGAAGAATCTATCCACATTCTTCATTTTATTTTTCTTTCTACTAATAATACGATTAAGAAGGACAAAATGTTGCAAAATTCAAATAAATAATAATAATTTTTTTTAAATTAATAAAATTTTTATGCCTAACCGTATTTTTGTTTATTCCACCCAGATTTCAATTTACATATCTTCATAATGTTTATCTCCTCCATCTGCTTTTCTTTTTATTCCGTATTTTTCTTCGGCAATACTCTTTCATATACTCGTATATATTTTTTCCCCGATTTCCAAATCCTCCATGTTCCCCCTTTTTCAATTCACTTTTAACACTTTTGTATACAAATTCATATTCACCCAATAAAACATATGCAAGCAGTTTTGTTAAATCATCCGCATCCTTTCTTTCAATAATATAATGTAGAAAATCATCATAATTGGCTCGAATATCTTTTATATATTCTTCAACCTTATCCAGTTCTAAAAGAAAAAAAGAATTCACTTGCTCTTCCAGCACAGCCATATTTTCTATTTTATATATTGTTTCGTCAAAGGTATAGGAAGGACAGCAAAATGCCCCTATAATCCTCAAACTGAACCTTTCATTTTTATTGTCTGCCATATCAAATATATCCCAAAAAATATCGTCTAATTCTACTGTTTTAATACACCAACGAAACTCAATAGAATTTTGGTTCGTTACCCAAAGTACCGCATATATGACCAAATTTCCATCTGTCTTATATATGCAGTCAGATATTGTTTTGAAATGATTTTGTTTCGCTATTTTTTTTACACAATTAATAATTTTTTTTCATTTTCTTTCCCCATTCTCCACCTCTTATTCCAAAACCGATTCCATAATTCAACAAAATGCAGCTGACTTTACCCAGTCAGAGGGAACGGCACTTACGACCCTCTTTATCTTCATCCAGCAGTTTTTCAAAATCTTTCCGACAGACAGGGTGCGAATAATGGTAGCCCTGCAGCAGCGTAGCATTCAAATTCCCCACAATATCCGCTACTTTACTGTTCTCCACGCCTTCGATAATAGAATCATAGCCCAAACGCCTGCACATTTCCAACAGGCTGTCAACAATCACATAATCAATGTCGTGTCCCGGCTGCGCGAGTTCTCTGATAAAAGAATGCTCCACTTTAATATAATCCACAGGAAGCCATTTTAACATCTCCATGGAAGCATATGCCGTTCCAAAATCGTCCAGTGCTATTTTAAAGCCCTGCTCACGCAGCCTGCCAAACATACTAGCAAGCTCTTGCGGAGCTTCTACCTGACAGCTCTCTGTAAGTTCTATAATGATATAATTCGGATTTGCTCCGTACTTTTCCACACAGGAAATCGCTCTTTCCTCAAAGGTATTGTCTAAAAACTGCTGATAAGATACGTTAAAGCTTATCTGCAGTTCCCCATATCTATCACGCCATGCCGCCTGCTGTCTGATCGCCTGTTCCATAACCCAGAAGCCTACTTCATTAATATCTCCGTAATCCTCTAATACCTTAATAAACTCCATCGGATATGAATCTTTAATTCTTTCTCCCTTCCAGCGAAGAAGACATTCACAGCCGGCAATCGCGCCGGTATCCGGATTAATAAATGGTTGGAAGAACAATTCAAAACCTTTAAATTCATTTTTAATACTCTGTTTTAAATCCTCCCGCAGAACCAGCCCTCTCTCATGTTTTCTGGCAATCTCCTCCGAAAAAAGCACTATGCTTCCTCTCTGGTTATTTTTGGCATATTCCAGTGAGTGCTCCAGTTTAGTAATAATTTTTTCTCTGGTATCTGCATCCTGAGGAAAAAGCACCCCGCCTGCCGATACGGAAATTCCGACCTTCCGTCCATCATCCAATTGCACAATGTCACTTCCCCGGCATAATTCTTTATAAAAATCGGTCACTTCCTGCCTATCGGACGCAAAAGCAATAACAAGGAATTCATCCCCGTTAAATCGCAGCACTCTCCAGCCAGACCTACATAGATCACATATCTCTCTCGAAAATTTGATTAAAATCTCGTCTCCGATATTATATCCATAGTTGCTTATAATTTTCCGGAATCCATCCATCCCGATTAACAGAACAATTCCGGATTGTGACGCAAAGTCTAAATAGTGCATCTCATGTGTTGTCAAAAGCCCCGTCAGCGAATCATATTTACTCTGTCCGTCTATTCTTGTCATAAGTCCCGCAAAAATAATGGGATTTCCTTTTGCATCCCGGATTACGCTTCCCTTGCATTCCACCCATACATATGTACCCGATGCATTCCGTGCCCTGTATTGGCAGTTATGATATTTCTTTTTCCCGGAAAATACACTTTTGATATCCTCCATATAAACTTTCAAGTCATCCGGATGTACGTGCTGTGCCCACACATTCGCCGCATTCTCTAGATACTCCCCCGACATTCCGAAATAGTTCACAGCGGCTTTTGACCAACGGGAAATATCCGTCTTCATATCACATACATATATGTAAACATTATCCGATGCGGACGCAAACGCTTCAAACAATTCATTATTGAAAACATCGCTCATACTAACCTCCTTTCCGAATAACTGCACTATTTGTCCATAATCCCCTTCATAATAAATTTATTATACATGATATCTATTATTTTTACAATCCTGACAAAAAGCAGTTGGAAAAATTATTTTTCCCAACTGCCCATTGATTTTCTTCTTTCTGCTCGTTCTTACAACGGATTGTCATGTAATCAAAAATCCCACAGGCAAAATGTCTGTGGGATTCCTTGCATAACACCTAGCTCCCCGAGTAGGGCTCGAACCTACAACAACTCGGTTAACAGCCGAGTGCTCTACCATTGAGCTATCGAGGATCA